>DRKT01000059.1 GCA_011053195.1 Phycisphaerales bacterium
CCTCCCCCCAAGTTCGGGTGGAAAGACCGACGCCCCGCCCCGCTTTCGGATGTACCTGACAGTCTTGGTGATCGGCGCCATGATGTTCGGCGCCAATGCGATCCCGTCCAAACGCGGCCACCAGGATTAGCCTGAAAGCCACAGCCCAGGAGACAGCCATGAACCAGACGCTCGACCGCGCCGAGAAAAAGATTCTGGGCCTGAACCCGCTGGTGCTGCTCAACGTCGTGCTGCTCGGCGTCCTCGGGGCGGTGTCGATCGCCCCGGCGCAGCCCGGCGGCCGGGCGCGGGGTGACTACGCCATGGTCGGGGGCGAATACCTCGGCGGCGGCGGCGCCAATGCCGTCTACATCCTCGACGCGGCCAATCAGGAACTCATCGCCATCAAGTGGGATTCGACGCGCAACCTGCTCGACGGCATCGGGTTCCGCGATCTCGCCCAGGACGCCAAAGAGAGGGCCGGCCGATGAGCAAGGCACATCAACCAACCCTGAACGCCAACGTCCTCTGGATCACCGCCATCGCCCTCTCGGCGCTGCTGATCGTGCAGCTTGGTCACCGGCTCGGGGCGGGCCCGGTCGAGCAGTCGGCGCTGGCCGAGATGGTCGCCTCCGTCGGGGACTACTCGATCATGACGACCGACGGCGGCAACGAAGAACTCCTGTTCGTGCTGGACAACCGAAACGAGCAGCTCATGGTCTACCGCGTGGACCAGCAGCGGGTGCTGAGCCTGATCGCCCGTGAGAAGCTCTCCGATGTCTTCGCCAGCGCCCGCAACAAGCTCGGCGGCCGGTAAGCGACGCCCGATATGCCCATCCTCCCGCTCCCGCAGTTCGAGCACGACCTCACCGAGTACCTCCGCGAGAAGGAGGACCGCGAGCTCTATCTGCACCTGCGCCCGCCGAGCTCGATCGTCGTGCGCTTCGGCGCGATGAACATGATCGGCGAGTTCCCCTACGACGGGCAGGCCAAGCCCGGTTGCGGCTCGAAGATCGTTGTGCGCACCCACCGCGGCACCGAGCTGGGCGAGATGCTCACGAGCACCTGCGAGAACTCGGGCTGCGGCAAGAGCGTCAGCCGAAAGCAGATGCTCGAATACATCGAGAACTCGGGCGGCGCCGACTACCCGTTTCTCGACTCGAAACACAACCGATTCGGCATCAAGGGACGGGCACTGCGCATCGCAACGAAAGAGGACATCGACGCGCAGGAGGCGATTGTCACCGAATCGAGTGTTCTGCGCCGACGCGTGCAGCACCTGACGACCGAGGCCGGGATCGATGTCAAGATCGTTCAGGTCGAGCGGATCCTCGGCGGCGAAACGCTGACGGTCTATGTGCTGAGCGAGCAGCGTTTCGACATCGGTCCGCTGCTTGCGATCGCCAAAGCCGAGTTCCCCGGCACGCGCGTCGAGATCAAAACCATCGGCGCCCGCGACGAGGCGAGGCTGACGGCCGATTACGAGCGATGCGGGCAGTATTGCTGTTGCAAGAACTTTCTGAAAGTGCTCAAGCCCGTCTCGATGCGCAGCGCCAAGGTGCAAAAGGCCACGCTCGACCCGCTCAAGATCTCGGGCCGCTGCGGCCGGCTCATGTGCTGCCTGCGCTACGAGGATAAAACCTACACCGAACTCAAAAAGAACCTCCCGCACAAAAAGACCCGTGTGGGTACGCCCTTCGGCGATGGGCTCGTGCTCGACAGCCAGATCCTGACCCAGCTCGTGCTCGTCCGGCTCGATGAGGGACGCCAAGTCGCTGTTCCCGTTGAAGACCTCGGCCCTGTCGGTGTCGTCAAGACGCCCGAGCGTTCGTCGCCCGAGCAGGGCCGCGATGAACCATCGCAGAAATCGACGCCCGCCAAACGCCGTCGGCGGCGGCGTTCCAAGCCGAACCAGTCGGAAAGCAGCGCCCCATCCAAAGAAGCCGCGCCGAGTGTCGGCCGACGCAGAAGACGCAAACCAAAGCCACCCGAAACGCCGGTATCGGACCCACAGACCCGGGAAACACCGCCCGGCGAGACCAAGCCGAAGAAGCGCCGACGTCGGCGGCGATCGCTGGGCGGCGGGTCTCCAACTGATCCCAGCGCCCCCAAGGCCGAGCCGCCGAAATCGGACCAACCCGCATCACAACCCAAACGCAGGCGCCGGCGGCGACGGTCGGGCGGATCGGGGGGGTCGGGCGGGCAGCCCGGCGGCGGGCAGGGCCCGGATGCCCCCTCGGGCTCCAATCCCGGCCCCGATTCTCCGAAAGCGTGATGGTGCCCGCCGACCCTGCACAGCGCGAAACCACGCCATACCGGCCTGTCAGGCCGACGGCCCCGGACACGATCATCTCGGTCGTCTTTGCCTTTGCGGTGGCGTTCCTGTTCCGGGCGTATGTCATCGAACCCTTCGTGATCCCCACGGGCTCGATGGCGCCGACACTGCTCGGGGCGCACTTCCGCGCCACCTCGGCGATCTCAGGCGCCGACTGGGCCATCGACCGACGACTGGCCGACCGTGACCGGAACCCGATCATCCGCGACCCGTACACCGCAGACGAACTCGACGCGGCGGGGCTCCGGCTCCGCAGCGGCGACCGGATCCTCGTCCTCAAGCGCACGCCATTCACCCCCGCCATCAAACGCTACGAGGTCGCGGTCTTCCGCAACCCGACCAATCCTTCGGAAAACCTGATCAAACGGATCATCGGGTTGCCGGGCGAGCAGATCGCGCTCGTCGATGGCGATGTCTTCGTCAAGCCGAGCGATGGGCGTCGGCAAGGCGACATCCACGCGTGGGAGAGCGCCGACTGGCAGATCGCGCGAAAGCCCGAACGCCAGCAGCGGGCCGTCTGGCAACCCGTGTTCGACGCGGCGCACACCCCGATCGGGAGTACGCTCGAATCATGGCCATGGTTGACAGTTGGATCGTGGTCCAAAGCCGGAACGACTCTGGTCAAGCCGGAGCCGGGCGAGGCATCACTGGAATGGGACAACAGCAAATGGGAGATCCGCGACCGCCTGGCGTATGACGACATCGACATCCGCCGGCCGGCGCGCGTGGGCTCCGGCGGAACCCGCGGCGGCCTGCCCCCCAACTACCCCGTCTCGGACGTGTCCATCTCATTTGGATTTGAGCCGAGTGATGAAAATTCAAGTGTCGCGGTCGAGCTCTCGGCCCGCGGGCGGGTCTTCCGGGCCGAGCTCGACTCGCAGCGGGTCAGGCTCCGGTGGCGAGGCGAGGATGAAGGCACGTGGACACCGCTCGCCGAGGAGCCGATGCGCCGACCGATGCCCGTCGGCCTCGCTTCAAAGATCGAGTTCTGGCACGCGGACCAGGCGCTGTGGCTCTTTGTCGATGATCGACTCGCAGCGCACGCGGCATACGACTGGTCGATCCGCGAACGGCTCGAACATTCGATCCGGGGCTCGACCCTCGAACAGCTCGAACCCCTGCCGAGAGGGATGAGCATGTTCTCACCAAGCGAGCAGTATTCCAAACCAACCGTGCGGATCACCATCGACGGGCCCCCGGCGTCGATCCATCGGCTCCGCGTCGATCGCGACCTGTACTACCACCCCTACCAGTTCGGCTATCGACGCGATGCGGATATCCCGCCGATGGGCACGCACCCGATCTCGACCGTCTCACTCAACCGGGGGCAGTACTTTGCCCTCGGCGACAACAGCGCCGCGAGCAAGGACGGCCGAACATGGGGCAAGCCCGATCCCCGTGTCGCACGCGCCTTTCCAAACACCGCAGCCCCGGGCGTCGTTCCCGAACAGCTCATGCTCGGCCGGGCGTTCCTCGTCTACTTCCCGAGCATCAACCGCGACGGCCCCGTCCCTGTGCCCGATCTTGGACGCATCCGTGTGATCCACTGATTCTTCGTTACGACTTCGGAATCAGACCAATCGGACCTTCACCCTCACCGAGCTTCGCGCCAAGCCCGAGCACGATCCGATTGGCATACGCAAAGTACGCAGCCGCCTGCGCCGCATCGAGGATCTCCCGGTCATCCAACCCCGCGTGGCGCATCGTGTCGATGTCCGATTGCGTGACAGCCGATGGTTCATTGGTCAGCTTGGTCGCGTAGGCGGTGAGCGACCGCTCGCGCCGGCTCAGCCCCGATTCATCGCCCGCTTTGAGTTGCTCGGCGACGGCCTTGCGATCATCGGGCAGCAGCCGGCCCAGACCGGCCGCGTGGTGATGGAGGCAGTAGTCGCAGCCGTTGAGTCGGCTCACCGTGACGCCGATCATCTCACGCTCGGCTCGACTGAGCGGGCTGGGCTTGTGCATGGACTGCACATACAGCGCGCAGTGCGCCTCGAGCGAGGCCGGGTTGAGCGAGTGGACCTTGAGCACGTTGTCCACCGAGCCGTCCGGGTTGCCCCAGCGCCGGTACGCCTCGGCCAGTTCCCCATCCGCCGCGTCTTCCGGAATGATCTTGATATACGCCATGTGAACCTCCACATCGAAGATACCGTAGGATGACCACCGTGGACGATGACGTATTCCTGATCGACTGGCTCTCGGAACGATCGGCCAAGTGCCCCGGTTGCGGCTACGAGCTCACGGGTATCCGTGAACCGAAGTGCCCGGAATGCGCCACCGCACTCAGGCTCTCGGTTGCATGCTCGGATGACGGCCTCTGGTCGTGGATCATCTCAATGCTCGCCATCACACTCGGAATCGGGTTTGACAGTGTTGTGGCGGCATTGATCGCACTCCCGATTCTCATTGTGGGCGGCGCCCCGCCGCACATCCACGTTTTCTTCTATGGCCTGCTGACACTGGATCTGTTCTCGATCGGGATGCTCATCTGGGTGACCCGTCGCCGCCGGGCGTGGATGCGACTGAACAAGACACCCCGCCGGGCCATCGCCGTCGGCATCATCTTCGCCACATTTCTGCTGCACGCCGGGTTCGGCGGCGGGTTGCTGTACGCAATGATCTGATCGGGTTCCTCAGAGCCGGGCCGCGATGGCCCGACCGACGTAGGCATCCGATACCGGGTCCACACTGAAATCGCCGCGAGAATCGTGCGTCAACTCTTCACGCCGGTCGAGGTCTTTGAGCTGCACCTTGTCGGCATCGTGGATCACAACAGCGAACCGTGCCCACTGTTTCTCGGCATCGTTCAGGAGTTTCTTCAGATTCCGCGTTGATTTGTACGACCTTCTCGCGTGCATGGGACTGATCTCGTAGCGGTCGGCGTCCCAGGGCTTGCCGCCACGATCCTTCCACGACGCGTTCACGATGCCGCGACGAAGATCGGCCAGCAGCGGCTCGACGAGCGGATCGCCCCGCTGCTCATCCGCGGACACGACAAACGCCTCGGGCCTCAGGCTCGCCGGCAGCAAGGACAACGCCTCGGCCAGTTCTCGCCCCTCCGGCATCAGATTCTTGTCCTCGAGCAGCAGCCCAAGCACGACATCACCCATCCCGAACCCCACCGCGGGCGTCGCCGGCCCGCCGAAGAGTTCGATCAGATTGTCATACCGCCCCCCACCGGCCACCGCCCGCTCGCCATCGGCGATGAGCTCGAAGACCGTGCCCGTGTAGTACGCCAGGCCCCGAACAATCGAGTAATCCGTCGTCATCCACCGCCGATCGGTCTCGATCGCACGGCTGACAGCATCGGGCGCCCCGTCCGATGCCGGCGCATTGCGACAGAGATCATCAAACATGCTGATATTGAACGATAATTTCTTTGCCTGTTCTTCCACGGATTCAGGCGAAAGCCGGTTGCGTTTGTCGAGCAGCGTCAATGCCCCGGCCATGTTCTCCGCCGATACACCGGCCTGCTCGATGAAACCGCTGACCATCTGGCGATCACTCACCCGAAACCGAAGACTCTCAGGCCCAAACCCGAGCCCATCCAACATCGTAATGATGACCGAGATCGTCTCAAGATCGAACAGGCAGCGCGAGGCCTCGCCTTCTCCGCCGAGCACGTCGCAGTTCCACTGCACAAACTCACGAAGTCTCCCGCGCTGGGGCCGTTCCGCGCGGAAGTATGGCCCGGCCGTGAACCACTTGCAGGGTGTCGGCAACGAATTCGCCTTGGCGGCGTACATCCGCGCCAGCGTCGGGGTGAACTCGGGACGCAGGGCATAGTCATCGCGCCCGCCCTCACGGCGGAAGCTGAACAGCTCGCTCACGATCCCCTCGCCGGACTTGCGGGTGTAGAGCTCTCGCATCTCGAACGTGGGGCCGGCGATCTCGTCGAAGCCGTGACGGATGCTCACCCGCCGCCACGCCTCGGTGATGTACCGCTGGCGGAGCAGGTCGTGCGGGTAGAGATCACGGGTGCCCTTTGGAGGCGATATTTTGGATTTGCCGGCGCTGGCCATCTGGGGCGGGTATCCTATGTTTGTGGCCACTAGATTGGCCGGGTGTATCCACTTGGACCTCTCGCGTGTAGATTAGGAGACAGAAACGATGAAACGCCTTCCACTGTTTGTTTCAACCATTGTTCTTGGATCGCTGCTCGGCGGGTGCGCCGCCACGGGCCTGACCCCGGAAGCGTACGAGATCACCAAGGCCGAGTGTGCCGCCACCGTCACGCACCTGTCCAACACCGAGCCCGAGTTCGACAGCATCAAGGACCAGAGCGTCGCCTATGCCGTCTTCCCGGGCGAGTTCTCCGGCATCTCGTACATCATCGGCGGCGGGGGCAGCGACGGGCTCGTCTATGACAAGTCCGGCGATGTCATCGGCTACAGCCGACACGCGAGAATCAACCTCGGCATCGGCGCCTTCGGCCAGTACGCCGACTTCGTCCTCTTCTTCCCCGACCAGGAAGCCCTCGAAGATTTCCAGCAGGGCGGATGGTCCGTCGGCGGTGAAGCGGCCATCGGCATCTGGGGCCTCGGCGCCAGCGGCACCGAAGCCTTCACAACCGGCAACACCTACGTCTCCGACCCCCGCGGCTCGGGCGGCGCCGGCATCTACTTCACCTTCGACAACTTCAGCTACAACACCATCGAGGACGCGATGGCGCAGTAATACAACTCAAACAACCGCCAAAGACATCATGCGCCCGCAATTCATGGAAATGGATTGCGGGCATTGAAAGAATGGATACCTTGATACATCGTATACAAACCATCTTCATCGTGGCGCTGGTTCCGTATGTTTGTTCCTGTGCACCACATCAATGCGAGTTCGGAGACACCCCGCGTGTCGAAGTTCTCTACGCAACAGAATCAGTGCCGCCCGTGACACAGATTCGGTATTCCTGCACCTTTCCCGAGCATCCGGATGAGAATGGCCGGATCCCGACGTACACCGCAAAGGGCCAGGCTGTGGTGGTCGGCAACATGGCTCTCACTGCGGCCCATACCCTTCCGCAATATGACAACCTTCATGCAACTGACATTTCCCGGCTCGTGATTCATGAACAGGTGGTGAATCACACCATCATCCGTGCAGGAGTTCCGCAGGGCAGTGCGTTGATGTCAGACATCCCGGATGCCACACAGATTAACAGCCAATCTTTTTATGAAAAACTCAAGCACAGAACGTTCGATTCCTGGGACAGTATTCCGCAAGATTGGGCCTTGATTCGCCTGGACAAACCTGTCCAAATCAACGGCACGCCCATCGGGTTCGACGCCGATCCGATTCCACCCGGAACATGCCTGTCACTCATCCGGGCACCCAACAACGGCACCACCTATGAGCGGCTCGACACCCACACGCTCCTCGCGCTCTCCGATGAGGAGGTCCCGAAAAACCTCCTCTTTCTTGCCCGACCAAAGAGTTTCGATGGTCACGGGTGGTCAGGTTGCTTTGTCGGGCGACAGTCTGCGGATGGCCGTTGGGATCTGGTGGGGATTTCTGTCTCCGAAGTCGATCCGAATGAGATACCCGATAGAGAAACCGGTTATCTCATCGTCGTCCGCCCGCCGAGGGAAGTCCTCGAACAACTCATCGCCGCCGGCCGAACCGGCGACACCCAATCGCCCCAACCAACCCCAGCCCAGTAATCTCCCCCACCATGTCGAAGCCGACGCCCATCTGGAGGAATGTCCTCGGCCTCATCTCGCTGGTCGTGTTGTTCGGTCTCGCTGACTATGGCCTCCGCATCGACGAGCTCGTCAATGCGGGGACTCTTTCAAACCCATCCGACCGCACGTTCATACGAATCGCCGCCTCGGCCATGCTGGTGATGCTGCCAACCGCCAGAATCCTCGCGGGTCGGCCCCGGGCCGGATGGGCGCGCCATCTCAATATCCTGACGCTGGTCGTCGCGGTCGGTGGGCTGACCACCCTCGCGATCCCCGCGCTTCGATCCGCATATCTCGAGCCGGCCCTGGTCGCCCTGCGGGGCTGCTTCGTCGCCCACCTTACACTCGCCATCACAACGCCGGTGCCCATCCGACTTCGACATCGGACATGGGTCTGGGCCGGCTCGCTCGCCGGGGCGACGGCGTATATGGCATTCGCGTTCTACGCCTCATACACCCGATCCCAGCGGTATCTTTTCACGCTTCCCCTGTTCGCCTTGGCCGGGCTGGTCAGCTACCCGCTGTACCGGGAGTTCGTCGGGGCACTTCTGGCGGACATCGAACGTGTCCGGGTGGATCGTCGCCGGGCTGCGCGGCAAGAGGCGGATCATCCCCGCCCGCCCCCGAACCCACCAATGGCCCTACCATGAGCCACCATGCCAACCATCACCATCAACGGCGTCGAATGCGAGTTCCAGCCCGGGCAGAAGATCCTCGAGGTCGCCAACGCCCACGGCATCAAGATCCCCTACTACTGCTACCACGATGCCCTCTCCATCCCCGCCCAGTGCCGAATCTGTCTCGGTGAAATCTGGGCCCCGAACCCCCGCAACGAGGGCAAGCTCGAGCCCCAAGCCGGCGGCAAGCTCCAGCCGACCTGCTCCACCGATGCCGCCGACGGCATGGTCGTCTACACCAACAACCCAAAGGCCGTCGCCAACCAGAAGGCGGTCATGGAATATCTGCTCATCAACCACCCGCTGGACTGTCCCGTCTGCGATCAGGCCGGCGAGTGCGAGCTGCAGGACTACAGCTTCGAGTACGGCCGGGGCGTGTCCCGATTCCAGGAAACTAAGGTCAAGCAACCCAAGAAAGACCTCGGGCCCAATGTCTACATCTATTCCGACCGCTGCATCATGTGCACACGCTGCGTGCGATTCACGCGCGAGATCGCCGGCACCGACGAACTCATGATCGACGGCCGGGGCAACTCAAGCCAGATCGACGTCTTTCCCGGCCAACCGCTGGACAACGAGCTCAGCGCCAATGTCATCGACCTCTGCCCCGTCGGCGCCCTGCTCGACAAGGACTTCCTCTTCAGCCAGCGCGTCTGGTTTCTCAAGGGCACACCCTCGATCGACGGCATCACCGCCTCGGGCGACAACATCACCATCGAACACAACGAGGGCAAAATCTACAGATTCAAACCACGCACCAACATGGCCATCAACACGTGGTGGATCACCGACGAGGTGCGCTACGGCTGGAAGCACATCACCGAGAACCGCCTCAACTCACCCATGCGCCGACGCTTCGGCGCGCTCGATCCGTGCTCCTTCGCGCAGGCCTACGACGAGGCGCTTGATGGACTCAAACGCAACAAAGACGCGGGCAAGAAACTCCTGCTCATGGTCAGCCCCATGCTCAGCTGCGAGGACACGTACCACCTGGCCAAGCTCGCCACCGCGATCGACCCCGGCGTCGAGTTCGCCGTCGGGTATGTGCCATTCCGGGGCGAAGACAAGGCCTTCCCCAAGGGCGCCAAGCCGGGCGACGAGGGAGCGTTCGTGATGTACGCCGAAAAGGCGCCCAACGCCCGCGGCGTGCGGCGGGTGCTCGAGTCATTCAACACCAAGGCGCACACCTTCGAAGAGGCCGCCGAAAGGCTCAAGGCAGGCGAGTTCGGAGCCGCCATCCTCACCGGCAACTACCCCGGCGAGTGGGCCGAACCCGACTTCGTACAGTCACTCGCCGATGTCTTCACCGTCCTCATCGACACGCATCCCCGCCGGGCGATGGATCAGGCCGACATCGTGCTGAGCGGCGCAACATGGGCCGAAAAATCCGGTTCATTTGAGAATGTGAACAACATCATTCAGGCCTTTGAACAGGCCATCCCGGCCGGCGAGCTGTGCAAGGCCGAGGCCCAGATCGCGATGGACATGCTTTCGCTGCTCCAGGGCGAACCACTCGGCCCGATCCAGCACGAAGTCATCATCGTCGACGAGGCCCCCGGACAGGTCCCCACCGCCGTCGAGCAGCAGGTCCAGTCCATCCGGCTCTACAACGCCGCCAACACCCGCCGCGAGATGGCCCAGTCCAGCGGCTCGCTCGCAGCCTTCACCACCGACATCTCCCT
This sequence comes from Phycisphaerales bacterium, assembly GCA_011053195.1. Taxonomy (GTDB): domain Bacteria; phylum Planctomycetota; class Phycisphaerae; order Phycisphaerales; family UBA1924. The sequence continues at coordinate 10,355 of DRKT01000059.1, forward strand.
CCCCGTCACAGAAACCGAACAACACGCCTCGGTCGAGATGGTCGAACTCTAATTAACTATTAAAGGGGATCTCCATTAAAGGGGATCTCCATCTGCCCCCCGCTGTCACGCTTCGAAATTTTATCCCAAAATTCTCCGCCCTTTTGATGCTTTGAAGCAAATATAAGTGTATACAACGCCCCTTTCGGCCCGTTGATTCTTTTTCGCCGAAATTCTTTATAGCCTAGCTGATCTCGCAATTGAGACTCGAACTGCGTTGCGAAGAAATCGCATATTACCACCGATTTGCGATTATTTATTTTTCCCCACTCATCACGCCACTCTTTCGTCCCAAGCAATCGATCTAGCTTTGACGATTCCTGAGACACATATAGATCGACATTACGGACAATGTCATACGCATCTGCAAACAGGACTAATAGATCAACCGCCCTTCCTTTTACCAGTGTTTCGACGGTTGTAAACTCAAAATCTAAACCTTCTGGATCGAAGAAGGCTAGGGTAAGCGCCCCTGCCGGTAAATCGTTTACAATTTTATCTATCACAGTATTGCAGTCTTCCTGATAAACTATGACTGACGCGTCCGGGGCTATCGTCTGGAGGCGCATTCGTAACGCGTTGGCATTCTCACTGTCGAGCTCAACTGCAATGATTTTCGTAAATGGTTTGCTTGCCTGGGCAGCGACAATCGTTGAACCCGGAATCCGTCTCTCAGAACTTCTGATTTTGCATACACCCGGACCCGCAAACATGTCAACGTACACCATGCCGTTCCATTTCTGGTGTTTCGCCATCGCGGCTGTCGTGATTTCAACGTAGCGGTGCCAAAACCACAGCTTGTCTTCTGTCCAGCTACCAACATCCCGTACGGGCAAATCATCGTCTGATTCAACGGTCTTGCACAACTCTGGCCAACGGTCTTTCGCCACACTACATCCCCACTGCGGGCATTTCATCCCATGTTTGGCCGTCTAATTGACGCCCTGCCTTTTTCTTTTGAACTCCGCCCCACTGCTTAAAAAAGAACGGCACTTCTTTGGCTTCGCACTGCTGTTTGATCTCAAGGGCCCAACTACCCTGCATAGGACGAGCACCCGGCCCAGACTCACCGCCAACGATTACCCAGTTGATACCCTTGAGCGGCATTCGTTTGAGAGGTCCAAGTAGCGGCTCGCAAGATAAAAAACGGACCCTAGCGGGTATGCGTTGAAGAACTCTGATTCGGTCATAGTACCCCGACGATTCAACACTTGTTCCCATCCAAACATTGTTCGGCCATGCCAACTTCGGCGAGAGCAGCCACGCCTTTTCTGGACGCTTGGTCAATACCTGAAATGTGTGCTGTGGACATTCTTCCATCACCTGGAAAACGCGTTTGATATAGGATTCAGGAACATCCTCATGGAAAAGATCGCTCATCGAATTGACGAAAATCACGCGCCCCAGCCGCCATGTGCGTGGCAGATCGAGCGATTTCTCGTCCAGATGAATTTTTCCCGTAAAAACTGGCCGACCATCGCGTGCTCTCGATGCTGTTCCATGATATTTCGTCGCGGTACCACGGCCCATTTTTTCCAGGCGAAGTGCCATTCTCGCGGCATAGCAGTTCAGACAACCCGGGGACACCGGAGAGCATCCTGCGACTGGATTCCATGTCGCCTGAGTCCATTCAATCGAAGTGCCTTGGGCCATTGCTGCCTCCACTTATCAAAATGCTAACCTATGTTCGGCAATCGTGCAAGGTTTGGACTACAAAACGGACAAAAAGAACCCCGCCGCGAATGCCGATGCGGCGGGGTTCGGATCGAACCGACAGCTGTGTGCGCCGCCGGGTTCTTTGGTCTGGAAACAGCGCTCGTTCGCGGCCGTCAGTTCGTCAACGCCCGGTGCAGCGCCATGTTCACTCGCTCGGTCGCACCCGCGGCATTCTCGCGAATGGCACCGAGCACGTTCTCTCTTGCCTGATTCACCCGCATGATCAATGCATCATCCGCACCGGCATCGACCAGCCGGCGCACGCACGCCTCGGCAACCTCATTCACCGCGGCCGCCCCCCGGCGAGCTGTCGCGTGCAGACGCTCCTTGATGCGATTCGCCGCGGCGATCAGTTGATCATCGCTGGCGCCTTGCTCGTCCAACGCCGCGATCAGGTGAATGCCCCGGTGCGCCACCGAGTTCACCGCGTGGTTGGTCCGATGCCCGATGCCCCGCATCTCGTGGATGCACCGGGCCGCGATCATCTCGCCCTGGCCGAGGGCGCTGCCCATCGGAACCAACGCCAAGAGCAGCGCCCCGAGCAGCACCTGGAAACGGAACGAACCGAGCCTGGTCATTGCAATACCCATTGATACTCTCCTTGCTATCCCCACAGAGATGACACAACGCAACCGCCCCGCGCTGGTGCGGCTAGAACTCGTCGATCCCCGGTCTCTGGTTCGATCCACAGGCCCCACCCCCGCGTCGGCCTCGCCGGTTCGGTGCGCCCGTGCATGCACAACGCAAGGCTTTGAGCCCTATTGCCATCCGTTTCATTTTTTCGCGAGGGACTATCCGTGGTTATCTGTCAAGCCCCGGCCATTCGCCGAAGGTGGGTCCACCACCATGCGCCCGGCACCTCCCCCGCTGGGCACGGGGGAGGTGCAGAAGAGAGAAAGCCGAGCGCAGGGATGATCGATCTGACACGTGCTCACAAGAAGGAGCAACCGAACATGAGTCTGGATACATCCAAAGCAATTTTTATACCCATCCACCGAACCGGCCGATCACCACGCCCCAGCCACGACCAGGCCACCCCACAAGGCGGGGTGCATATCATGGTCCGCAAAGTGCCGCTGAACATGCGCCAGTTCTTGAACAATCGTGTCCGACGGCTGGCCCGGCGCATCGGCGATCTGCTCGTACAGCCTCGAGAACAGCTCAGCCGAGGCCACATCATCCAGCCTCCAAAGATTCGCCACCGTGCGTTTAGCGCCGGCAATCAACAGCGACCGCACCATCCCGAACTGTTCACCAGCAAATCGGGCATCGCTCCGGCCAGTCTCGCAACCACCGAGCACCACCGTCGCACCCTCGAGACGGAGCCGGGCCAGTTGCCTCGCCGAAACCCACCGATCCGCGAGCCGAAGCCGGGAGCCCATCGCATCCTCCGAGGAAAACTCCGCGTGGCATGCGATGTGGATAAGCCCGGCCTCGGCGACGGCTCTTGAAAACGCATCGAACGTCGCCTCCCCATCGCGCAGAACCCTCGCCAGCGGAAAGGCCCGGGAAAGATCCGCAAGCTCAAGCCGAACGCTCGGGATCGCCTCATCGCTCACACCCACTGCCAGCACACCCCGGGCCGACGCATGGCCTTGCCGAACCGCCAGTGCGTGCGCCACCGTGGCGCTCGGCGCTGAAACCGGCGCACACAGCTCGACCAACGCACGCCCGCCAACGCGCAGCGGCGCCAGCGGCAGATGCATCAGGCCCGCGGGCATCACCACCGCCAGCCGATCAATCCCATCGAACACATCGGTCAACGAACCCAACAACCCATCTCCAAGTGACGAGAGCAAAACGGAAATGCGGTCCGTCAATCGACGACTAATCGGCGCCCCTGCAGCCCGACGGGCCAATGCTCGGTCCGTCTCCATCAACACCGCAGCGCCGATCGCCGAAGCCTCGGCATGCCCCATCGCAATCGGTCGCAACTCGGAGCCTGATGCGGTCACAAGAACACCATGCAACCGATCTCCAGAGCTCGCCAGGGTGAACACACCCACCCGCTCCGGCAAGGCCTCGGCCAAGGCTACAACCGAAACGGGGTCTGAAACAAAGCCGGCAGCCGCTCGACGAGACGAGAGCCGGGTCTCCAGACGCACCACCTCGCGCTCGGCAAGGCGGACCCGATCGCGGAACGACGCAATCGTCGACGCGGGGCGCCGATCCTTGTGCGCCTGTTCGATGCTCTGAAGCAGCACATTGATCTCGGCGCGAAGCTCGGCAAGATGCGAACCGAGCCCGGCCTCGCCGGCTTCGGGATCCGGGTCGGCGCGACCGTCCGCCGAGGTCAAACCCGAGTCGAGCAGCGTCCGAGCCGCTGCCCGTTCGGCCATCTCGAAAACAAGACCACGCTGAGGCCCGGCCTGTATGCCAAGACCGACACCATCCTCGAACAATGTCCCACGACGGTTGACAATCGAAGCCCGAAGACGATCCCCGGGCAACGAACCACGCAACGCCTCGAAGATCGAAATCGCACGACGAAGTGAACCAAGAGCACGTTCATACCGACCCGACTGACCAAACAACTGCACATGGATCGATTCAATCTCCAGATCAATATCAGCCAGACCTATCGAATCCGCCTGGAGACCGGCCTCTTCGAGCAATCGCTCCGCCTCATCCTCATGCCCGAGCCTGAGCTCGGCCTCGGCAAGATCGACCTTCAACCTCGCCTGCATCATCGGCTGATCCGTGGTCAGCGTCAGGGCACTGCGAATCGCCTCGGCTGCACCCACTGCATCCTTGTCGAGCAGTAGCACCCGCCCGGTCAGTCCGAACGCGCGCGCCGCCTCGAGAGGTTGCCCTGTTGATTCATACAATGCCCTCGCCTGCGTCAGTGTGGAAAGAGCCCGACTGGTATGGCCAAGCCGGCCGAGCGTGACGCCCAAAGCCGTCAGAGCGCGCGCATGCTCTGAACGCATGCCCCCGGAATCCAGCACCGGAACCGCCCGGTCCAGCCTCGCCTGCGCTTCCGGCGCATCGCCGATGGCCAACAGCGTTTCGGCAGCCTCGGCGTCAAGCCTGGCCGCCTCGACCGAATCATCTGCCGCCTCGAAGTGACGCCTCGCCCGCTCGAACAGCTCCAGCGCCTCCCGCAGCCGACCCTGCCGATTGGCCAGATCGGCCAGGTTCCCTTCCACGATCGCCACGGAAAAGTTCTGCCCCGCGCGCTCAAAGCCGACCAACGCACGCTCGAATGATTCACGCGCCCGGACAAATCGCCCGAGATCCAGCAGGGCCTCGGCGCGATTGCTGGCCAACTGAGACAGCAGCACCTCATCGCCCGCAAGCAACCGCTCGGCCGAATCGAACCGTTCCAACGCCTGTTCCGCCCGATCCAGCGCGCGAAGCACCACGCCCGCGAGCATCTCCGCGGTGCCCGATCGCACCCGATCCCCGACCTTCTGAAAGACCGTGCTGGCGCGCAGACACAGAGACAACGCCTCTTCACGCCGACCGAGCAGATTGTGCGCCTGCACCGCGGTCAAACACGCATTGGCCAGACTCACCTCGTCGCCCGCGCGCTCGGCCAGACGGATCGCCGATCGGCCCAGCTCGATCGCGCGGTGCGTCTGGTTCGCATAGGACAGTGCATGACACGCGGCAGCCCGCGCATCAGCGCCGATCACATCGTCACCGAGTGCGTCCGCAATCTCAACAACACGCAGCGTCACGCCGACGCCGATCTCGGGATCCTCGAACGTGCGCGCTCGGGCCTGCTGGATCAGACAACGCATCGTGGCCCGGTCATCGCCCATAAGACGGATCCGCTCGATCCGCTGATCTCCCTCAAGCCCGAGCACCTCGTCTAACTGGATCGAAGGTTTGGTCATACCACCTCGAACGGCTCGGACTCGATCACGCGATCGCCGAACCGGACTTCAATCCGCGCAGCGCCGGCGCCCACCGGCCCGATCCACTGCTGGTCGCGCTGCTCGAACGGAAGCCGGCGACCCTGCACAACACAACAGACCGATTCCGGATCCGTCTCTGGCTCCTCGAACAGCACGCTCATGGTGCGCCCGGATTCATCCACATCGATAAACACATCCGCAGCCATGTCATCGCTTTGCAACAGCAGGTGCCGACGATCACCGGACGACCCGCGCAGCGCCGGCGCAGCGAGCAGGCTGTCGAAAACAATCCGCACGATCGACCGAGGCCGCGATTCGCGCGAGGCCGATCGCTCACGAACCACAATCTGATAGGCTCGGAGGATCGCCGAGCCCGGCGCCTCTTCCGTGTCGTCGGTTCTGGCCGCTGCGAACAGCTCGCCGATGTGCGCCCGCCGACGGGCCAGCCCGGCATGCTCGCTGCACAGCCGATCCAACTCGGCCCGCTCGGGATCGGTCAATTCGCCCGCGATTTCTGCCGCCACCAGCCGTTCAAACGTGTTCGTGTCACCCATGAAGATTCCCCAACAGTTCGAGCCTTCCACCCGCAGGAGGCTCGCCGGGACCACCAAGATACATCCACAGGCTGTCAATCATGTTCGGTATTGAGTAGCGATGCGAGTTTTTTCAGGCACCGCTGGCGGGTCGGCCCGAGGCTGCCTCTCGGGATGCCGATCAGATCAGCGATTTCGTCGTAGTTTGGGGTTTGGACACCGCAGTAGAGAGCCGTGAGGAGCCTTTCGCACCGACCTCCAAGACGCTCCAGCCCGGCGCGGAGTTCCTGGATCTGCATGAGGCGCTCGGCCTGACGATCATCGATCAGGTCCTTGTCGAAGTCGGCCCGGAGCTGGCCCGCTTTTTTCGCAGCCTTGGCCGATTTGGCGCAGATCCGGACCGTGGTGGTGATCAACCATTTCGGGATCGACTGGGGGTCCTGAATCGAGCCGAGCGATCGGTACGCCGCGAGGAAAGCATCCTGAAAGATGTCTTCAGAGGATTCGCGATCGAAGCCGTAGCGTCGCGGGATCGAGTACACAAGCCGGGAGTGCCGGTCAACGAACTCGTGCCACGCGGCCTCATCCCCGGCCAGACATCGCTGAACAATGTCCTGAATGGATGCCTGAGCATCGGATACGGACTGTTCCTGAGGCTTGGGCATGCCATCCATGATAGCGGCTGCAGCAACCCCCTCGCCGGTCTTTCCAGCGAGGGGGGCTCGGTGATATCAGGTTTCACACGACCGTGGGCCGGGCGGTTTTTTACGGGCAGCCGGCGTTGAAGTTGGCAATCCACGCATTGAAGTCGGATGGATCGCACGAGCCGTCGCCGTTCTGGTCGCACTCGGGCGCGGACATGTTGAACGCGGCAATCCAGGCCGTGAAGTCGTTGGCGTTCAGCACGCCGTCGCCGTTGACATCGGCGAGGCAAACGCCGCCGCCGGCCGTGTTGTTCATGAACAGCGAGATGGTATTGGCATCACGGTTGGCCGTGGCGAGATCGGGCTTGTTGTCGCCGTTGACATCGGCGCGTGCGATGCGCTGTGGCCTGGCCTCGGTCGCCAGCGTACCGACAAGCCCGAGGGCTCCCCCGTTGTTCTCAAGGATGCCGATGGTGTTGGTGTCCTGATTCGTGACAGCGACATCGAGATCGCCGTCGCCGTCCAGATCGCCCGCGGTGATGCTGTCGGCATTGGTCCCGCCGCTGGGTGTCTCAACGGGTGCCGCCAGCACGCCTCCGGTGTTGATCATGAGCCCGACCGCACCCACCGCGGTATCGGAGAGGGCGACGAGCACATCGGTGTCGCCGTCGCCGTCGATGTCGGCGGAATCGAGTCCTTCTGGCCTGAAGATCGGGCTCACCGCGATGCTTGTCGGCGCGCCGAATGCGCCGCCCATGTTCGGAAACACGAGCACAGCCCGGCCGCGGTTGTCCGAAACGATGATCTCCTGATCGCCATCACCATCGAGATCCGCCCCGATGGCCGAGACCGGACGATCGCCGGCGCTGAGCGAACTGGCCGAGAATGCGCCATTGGTGTTCATTAGAATGCTGACGGTGTTGCTGTCCCGATTGGCAGTCAGCAGGTCGGCATCACCATCGCCATCAATGTCGGTGGCAACGATCCGGCGGGGGTTGCTCCCGGTGGGAACCTGGCCTGATACGCTCAGGACACCGGCGGTATTGGTCATGATCGCCACGCTGTCGATGCCCTTGAGCACGACGGCCACATCGAGATCCAGATCGCCATCAAAGTCCGCGACCGCGAAGGAATCCGGCCCGGTGCCGGCCCCTGTAAAGAAGTTCACCGGCGCCCCGAACACCCCACCACCGGTCCCGAACCGGATGGTGACCGTGTCGGGTGCATCATTCGAGTAAACCATGTCGACGATGGTGTCGCCGTCAAAGTCCCCAAACGCCACGCCGCCGGGGCGTTGGCCTGTTGCAACCGAAGTGGCCGGCATGAACGTCGGCTGGGCTGCGGCAAGCCCGGCACAAAGCAAAAAACCTGCGCCCATCGAACTCTGTCGAATCATACTCATCGTGTGTCTCCAATACTGAATGATCTGTGGTTTCCAAACAATTCAGCCGAGATCACTGTGACTCCGGCATGTACTTGTTCCAACACAGGAGTCTGCCTGGATCTTCGCAGATACCACACGTTAACATTTTCTCAAAACGACCGCGCCATCGGTCTCCATCGCCGTACGAGAATCCAACCCGACAAACGCCAGCCTGCCGAAATCACCCGTTTCAGACACCGGATGGTGCGGAAAGAATCGCGTTTCAGCGGTTCGTGCTACCGATGCGTGTCCCGCTTGTGCTTCTTGAAATGCCGCTCTGATTTTTCCAACATCATGATGAAATTCATGGTCGGGTCGTTGAATTGCGTTTCGCGGAAGATATCCCAGAACTCGCGCAAATAGTCCGTGACAAATTGTTTCATGTGTCGCAGAGTGACAACACGCACGCCCGGCCCCGGACTGCGATCGGCATAGGAAGCGAAAACCATAACCCGGACATTGTGGCCACAGGGTGTCGTGGCGTGCCCCCTGGCGAGCAGGTTCTCGACCACCTCACGGGCTCGCCCTTCATCGACCGAGCCGAAGCGTGCCAGCGCCGCCCGCATCACCGACGGATCGTGGGCCCCGCGGTTGAGTCTGGCGCCCCCCTGCTTCACCTCGCCGATGATCAGGTCGATGCAATCACCGGGATGCCCGAGTTCCGGATCGATCTCGCCGATGATCGTGCTCCGATCGCCATCGGGCACGAGCCGGCCTGCTCCGGGAAAGCGAACCGCCAAAATATCAAGATCCGTCATCGAGCGGGCCGAGCCCCGGCGATCCAGCTCGACCACCGGGTAGTCCGTCACCACGAAATACCCATTGATCTGAAGATATGTCCGCACAAGGGCGACAGCGCTATCCATCATGGCTCCAAAGCATCGACGGACCATCGTACGGGGGCTCGCGGATGTTCTCCATCATCACAGCCTCGCGATGGAAGCGCACGGTCCCAAGGCTCCGGGTTCAGCCCGAGATGGAAACCGGCCCGCCTCTCAACTGGTCTAGGCCGCCGAGGAAAAACCGGTTTCCTGACAGAAATCAAGGCAGCACGCGATCATCTGTTTGGCATCGATCGGCTTGCCGAGGTGTTCGTCGCAGCCGGCGTCGAGACATTTCTGCCGATCGGTCGCCATGGTGTGCGCGGTGAGCGCGACGATGGGTGTGCTGTATCCCCGCTTGCGCAGGCGCGTGGTTGCCTGATATCCATCGAGATTGGGCATCTGCATGTCCATGAGCACGATACTAAAATCCGTGCCCTCTCTGAGCGCGGCATTGATGGCCTTGATCGCCTGCACACCGTCGTTGGCGATTGTCACCTCGGCGCCGGCCCGCTTCAGGTGGAACGAAATCAACTTCTGATTATCTGGTCCGTCCTCAGCGAGCAGGATCCGCATACCCGCCAGCGGCTTGTCGGCCGCCGGGGTCTTGGCTTTGGCAACCTCTTTCGAATCTGGATCTGGATCCGATACGATCGAGCTGACCATGGCCACGCCCTTGATCCCGCCGGTCGGCAGCGAAAGTGTAAAGGTGCTTCCCTCACCGAGCTTGGACTGTACGGTGACATCACCATCGAGCATCTGCGCCAGGCGCTTGGAGATCTCGAGCCCCAAGCCCGACCCGCCGTAGTTGCGGGTTGTGGAATCATCTGCCTGCGAAAACGGCTTGAAGAGACGTTCGAGCACCTCTTCGCTCATCCCGATACCGGTGTCTTTGACACGGATATTGATGTATGGCAACCCGCCGACCTCGGTCATGCTGCACATGATCAGCACACTGCCACGGTCGGTGAACTTAATGGCATTGCCGGCAAGGTTCAGCACGATCTGTCTCAGCCGAACGGGGTCGCAGATGATGCGTTCCGGGATCGGGGTCTCGAAAACAATCTCAAGCACGAGCCCCTTGCCCTCGGCCCGAACCTTGAGCAGAGAAACCACCTGCTCCAGAACGGGCACCACCTCGGTCTCCAAGTGTTCGACCGAGAGCATGTTGGCCTCGATCTTGGAGATATCGAGGATGTCGTTGATGACCGTGAGCAGGTGTTCGCCGTTGCGCTTGATCGTCTGGGCGGCCTCGATCCGGCGCGTCTCCGAATCAGGACCCTCCGAAGCTTCGGTCAGCAACTCGGCATACCCGAGAATCGCTGTCATCGGCGTGCGGATTTCGTGGCTCATGTTCGCCAGAAAGGCACTCTTGGCTCGATTGGCAGCCTCGGCCTCCTCGCGCGCCTGCGTCAGCGAACTCCGCGCATGCTGAAGCTCTTTCGACTCGGCGATCTGAAACACCGCAAACCCGATCACGATGCTGCTGTAGCCGATGAACTTATACAGATGCGCCACATCGAACCAGATGTCATACAGATTCTTCGAGAACGACATGATGACCTGTCCCGAGGCCGCGATCCCGATCGAAAGCATCACCCACCAGATCAGTTTTTCATGCGCATAGGCGTATTCCTTGACATACTGCACAAAGGCGGCCACGAGAATCACGGCCGAGATCAGATCCACAGGTCGCGAGATCACAAGATCCGGATACATCATCGGAGGCAGCGGCACCTTCGACATCAGAACCGTCAGCAACAGCGACGCCCCCAGCGCAACCGATGTGACCCGGATCGCCTCACTGCGCGTATGACAACTTCGCCCCATCGAACGTGCCACCCGAGGAGCCACCAGCAGGATTAACCCGAGCATGATCCGTCCAACGACGTAGGTCATCGGGATGTACCGCTGCAGCGACGAATCACCAAGCCCGAATTGCGATTCGATCAGCGGATGGGACATGAGGCCATGAGCCATGTCCTCAGCGGCATTAATCAAAAACGCAACGCCGATCAGAAGATGAATCCGATTGCCCATTGCAAGGAACCGGAGCAGAAGCATCAGCCCGGCCATCAGTCCGACCACCGATCCGGCGATCTCGAGCGCGGCATGCTCGCCCGCGGTGCCCGTATACTGAATCCGACCCAGGAACACAGCGGGCAGCAGCATCCCGATGGAAATCAGAACCGCCAGACGCACCGGGAGCCAGCGCCCCCGCGGTCCGCTGCGCCGGCGATCTCCGCTGCCCATCGAGTTGAGAAATTCATCCGTGCCCATCGACTCCCCTGTGCTGCGTCCCAGCGTGGTCAATCGACCGGATCAGAACCCGAAACAACCCGCCGCATTGGACACCACGCCGGGGGTATTTCAGCGGAAACCCAATGTCAAAGGCCGAATCCCTTGATCGCATGGGCGATATGCCGGATTGCTCCCCGACCCGATCAGGGTTCCTCCCGATGACAAGATTGTTGAAGATTCAACATTTTCCATCCCCATGATTCGGCGGCTTGCGCCCACGGAAAACCGACAACGGGATACCATCGCCCATGATCCGCGTCGGTTGGATATTCAGTCTGGTCCGGTCCGGTTCGTCCGCTGCCTCGTACGCCGCGGCCTCGCCGTGGAACCTGCCCGTCGCCGACGAACTCTTCGGCCCGTGGGATCGCACCGGCCCGCCGCACAACATGCCCAAACGCCAGGCCGAGCTCGCCCGAGCCTTCCGCGCCGTCGGACACACGCTCACCGCCGAGATCGTCGGGCTGGCCAACGACATCATCCGCGAACTCGCCGAGCGGGATACCACCGGCAAGGGCTGGGTCATCTGCAAGTGCCCGCACCTCATGTTCTCGCCCAAGGACTTTCAGACCTGGTTCGGTCACGCCGGATCTTCCGGAATCAGGCACTACCCGGCGTACCTGCTGCGCAATCCGCTGCGCCGGGTCAACAGCTGCTATGCGCGCCAGTGGGAGCACATGCTCAACGACCCGTACGAGCTCTGGGTCTATCTCACCTTCCTGGGCCGATGGCGCGAGGCCGAGTGCCGCGTCCGCTTCGAGGACATGCTCGCCGAGCCGGGCCGGTTCTTCCGCACGCTGTACGACGGCTGGGGACTGATCGCATCACACGACGAGGTCGACAAGGCGAAAGATTACCTCGAACAGCGCTACCACGATTCATCCGCCGAGGCGCGACCGATCGAATCGTCCCGAAGCATCCTGAGCGAATCGCGCTGGGCCGCCCCGCGCGAAGTGCTCGATGCCTACCTTGCCAACGATGAGATTGTCTCGCTGCTCGAAGAACAGAACTGGCCCACGTCCCGGCTGGCGTATGAGGGCTGGGCGGTACCGAGGCTCTGGAGGCTGTTGACCCGTCCAAGGCCGGGGCTGGCGCGATGACGCTGGATGTGCGCTGGGTTTTCGGTTTGGCGCGATCGGGCTCGTCGATCACCGCATACGCGGCTGCAGCGCCCTGGAACCTTCCCGTCGCCGACGAGATCCTCGGCCCGTGGGACCGCACGGGTAAGCCCTACAACTATCCACCCGCGCAGGCGGAACTTGTCGAACTCTTCAAACAGACCAATGCCTCGCTCACACCCGAGGTCGCCGACCGAACGCGCGCCCTGCTCCGACAGATCGCCGATGCCAAGGGCGCCGACAGGATCATCTCCAAGCACCCGCACCTCCGATTCACACCGGAAGAGTTCCATGAACAATTTCCGGATGACCGGGGCATCTGGGTCATCCGCAACCCGCTGCGCCGGCTGGCGAGCATCCACAGCCGGGGCTGGACCTCGATCGTGCGCCCGAACCACGATCTCGACTTCTTTCGTGAATACGCCGAGCGCTGGCTCGCCCTGCCCGACGATCGCACACTCATCTTCGAGAACCTCCGGCGAGACCCGCACGCCTACTTCGCCAAGCTCTACCGCGCCTGGGAATGGAATGCCTCGCAAGCCGACATCGCCAAGGCCGTCGCCTACCAGCAATCCAACTACCACGGCAAGAGCGGCGACATCGAGCCGGACCACTCGCCCCAGACCACACGCTCCGACGCCTCCAAGGCCGTCCCCGAAGAAGCGGTCTACCTCTATCTGAACGATCCGTTCATGCGCCGACTCTTCAAAAAACTCGGCTGGTCGCGCCGGCCCGGCGACTACTACCCGAAACCGCCGACACCGCTCGAACGACTGAAAAACAAACTCATTCCGGACCGGAGCGAGCCATGAGCACGTTGCGCGTGCGATGGCTCTTTTCAATGACCCGCTCCGGTTCGAGCGCGGTGGCCTACGCCTCGGCCCGAGCGCTCGGGTGGGCCGTCGCCGATGAACCCTTCGGCCCGTGGGACCGCACGGGCGAGCCCTACAACTATCCGCCCGAGCAGGTCGAACTGCACCGGCTCCACCTAGCGCAAGGGGAACGCCTGACGCCGAAAACCGTCGCCCTGGCCGAGCGCGTCCTGTCACAGATCGCCCGCGACCAGCGCACAGACACCGTGATCGTCAAGATGCCCCATGCGATGATCGAGCCGGCGGATGTCAGACTGCATTGGCCAACACACCGCACCGCATGGCTCGTGCGGAATCCCATCGCCCGGCTCAACAGCCTCTACACCCGCGGCTGGACCGACACCATCCGCAAGCCCTTCGATCTCGAAACCGTGCGCCTCTTTATCCACCGATACATGCACCAGCCCCGGCCGCACCGCTTCACCTTCGATGAGTTCACCGCAACACCCCGCCGCTTCTTCCGCCGGCTCTGGAACGCCTGGGATGCCGACTTCAGCGAGGAACAGGTCGAGCTGGCCACGCGCTATCGCGCCACGCACTACCACGATTCCTCCGGCCAACTCATCAAAGGCCGAAACCCCCACCGCGTCCTGAGCGAACACCGCAGCGACGTCCCGGAACAAGCCATCGAGGCCTATCTCGCCGATCCGGTCATCAACGCGTTTCTGCACCACCTCGGCTGGGACGATTCAACCGACCGCTACCGCAAGCGATAGACTGGTGCGAGATGATCGCACCACCGAGCCACCTCCAGTTTCCCGTCCTGCTGTGGCTCATCGCCCCGCTGCCGGCGTTGCTCATGCCGATGCCGGCCAATCTGCTGCTGCCATTGATCGTCATTGCCATCGAGATCGGCATCATCATCTTCCTGCGCCGGCCTGCCCCGCTCATGCTCGACCACACGCGCGAAGCCCTGCTCACCAGTCTTGCCTTGCTCCTGCTGCCGATGAGCATGATGCTCACGATCGCCTCGCTCGTGGTGGTGATCTATCTCCCGGCCGAGCAATACCTGCCCGGCCTGCTTGTGATCGCCTCGGCCGATGTGCTCATCCTCGGCTCGCTGCGCTATGCCCAGGCCCTGGACCGATCCAGAGCCCATTGGTACACGATGCACTGCCCAACGTGTTGCTACGACATCACCTCGTGCGAAGTGCCCATCTGCCCGGAGTGCGGCCGACCGATCACATCGGCTCCAGATCCCGCCAACTGATCTGTTCATCTTTCACCTGTTCCAGCACCTCAAGATACGAATCCAGCGGAATCTCGACCACGCCGAACTGTTCGAGGTGCGGGTTGACGAACTGCGTGTCGATGATCGAGAACCCGAGCCGGGTGCAGTGGGTGATGAGATGAACAAGGCAAACCTTCGAGGCGTCGGTCCCGCCCTGCTCGGGCAGGCTGAACATGGATTCGCCGCAGAACACGCCCCCGACCGCGAGCCCGTAAACCCCACCGACCAGCCGCAGTTCGCCGTTGTCGCTCTCGCGCCAGGCCTCGATCGAGTGCGCATGACCCGCCTCGTGCAGCAGGAGAAAGGCGTTCAGAATACGGTCATCGATCCACGTCTCGCTCGAGCCGCTCTCGGTTTCCCGGCGGGGCAGGGCGCACCCATGAATCACGCGCTCGAACGCCCGGTCCGTGGTGACATGAAAGCGCCCCGAGCGGACCGTCCGCATCAGCCGACGCGAAACATGCACGCCCCGATCCAGCCCGACCAGCTCCGGCCTGATCGGGAGCACCGCCCGAGGGTCCGGACGATACCAATGGATCGGCAGCCCCAACTGGGCCGCGTTTCGCCCCTCGGCCATCGGAAACGCCCCGGTCCGATAGGCGTCCATCATCGAGGCCACAAGATCGGCTTCTTCCCTGTTCACAGGCCCACAGTAGGGTTTTCACGCCACAGAAGCCGATTCGTGTACAATAAACCCACCATCCCGGACATCGTGAAATGGCCCAGCCGGGAATCCCAATCAGGGTCCGGTCTGACATCGGGAGCACGGCAATGAACGAGTTCTTTCAAACACTCGCAGAGGGCGACAACGTCATCTTCATCATCGGCGGGGCCATCGCCATCGTCGCGATCGTGTTCAGCGCGATCAAGCACATCGCCGTATCGAGCAGTCGGGAACGCTCCCGCCG
>DRKT01000060.1 GCA_011053195.1 Phycisphaerales bacterium
AGAGGCCTCCACCGAGATGATTTCACCAACCACAAGCCCCGCGTGCACCGACCATGCCTCATCGCTCAGATACACCCGTTGGCCGACCTTGGCCTCGCGGGGTGTCTGTTCTGGGCCATCGGTGACATACCGACCCGGTCCGCGGAGTGTGCCATCCCCGACGGGGCTCAGATCAAACCGAAGCCCGGAATCTCCGGCGTCGGCGCCATACACAATCACCTCGATCGTGTCGGCGTTGTGGTCAGTGATCGGCATGATCTCACACATCATGCGGTCGATCGAAACAACCCGTCCGAGCAGATGCTCACCCCGAACCGATGCCACGCTCCCGAGTCGAATCCCATCGCGCCGACCGGCTCGCGCTCGCAACAGCCTCCCGGAAGGATCGGCACTGCCAGCCATGATCCTCGCCGGGATCAGCCGGATCGAAGTCGAGTTCAGGTGCTGGGCTCCGCGCAGGTCCGCATTCTCCCGCCGAAGCCGTTGATTCTCGATCGCAAGCTTGCGCAGCTGTGTCTGGAGATGTTCAATTTCGCCCACCAACGCGTCGGGCTGCTCCGCCGGCTCGGCGTGGGCGATCCAATCCCCGATGACTTTCGCCATGTCCGCCGGCGGGGCGCTCAGCCTCTGCACAACCATACCCGGCTCACGCGTCCATCCCAGCATCCGCACCGGCAGCAGCATCGTCACCCCGAGCGTGACGAACACCACAACAAGCACACGGTTCGCTGTCACGACACCGCGTCTGGACACTGCGGCTCCTCCAAGGACACCTACTAAAGATCGAGGTCGTTCTCCAGGACTTCCTTCCACTCCTCGAGATGCTCAAGGAAGATCGCAGTCCCGCGGGCCACACACGTCAGCGGATCATCCGCAACCCGCACCGTCAGGCCGGTCGCTTTATACAGCACCGTCGGCAGGCCGGAAAGCAGCGCCCCGCCACCCGCGAGAGTGATCCCATTCTCAACCAGATCAGCTGCTAGCTCCGGCTCAGCGCGCTCGAGCGTGCGCACCACCGTGTCGATGATCGCATTGATCGGCTCCTGCAACGCCTCGCGGATCTCGGCCGAGCTGATCGATGCCTTGCGAGGCAGGCCGGAGATCATGTCCCGACCACGGACGTCGATGTGGTCCGGCTCGCCATCGGATTCCGCAGCTGAACCGATCTCGATCTTGATCCGCTCGGCCGTCTGCTCACCAACCATCAGGTTGTAGGTACGCTTCAGGTAGTTGATGATCGCCTCATCCATGTCATCGCCCGCGACCCGCACCGACTCGCATACAGCGATATCAGCCAGCGACATGATCGCCACCTCGGTTGTCCCGCCGCCGATATCCACGATCATGCTCGCCGTCGCCTCGGCAAAGGGCAGCCCGGCGCCGATCGCCGCGGCCATGGGTTCCTCGATCAGATACGTCCGGCTCGCGCCCGCCCGGTCAGCCGAGTCGGTGACTGCCCGCTTCTCGACCGCCGTGATCCCGCTCGGCACACTGATGACCACACGCGGGCGCACAAAGACATACCGCCCGCGCACCTTGTTGATGAAGTAGCTCAGCATCGCCTCGGTGATCTCGAAATCGCTGATGACGCCATCTTTGAGCGGGCGAATCGCGGTGATCGAGCCCGGCGTCTTGCCCAGCATCTCCTTGGCGGACCACCCGACCGCCTGCCCGCCCTGGAGCACCTGGTTCGTGCCCTTGCGCACAGCGACCACGCTCGGCTCATTGAGCACAATGCCCTGACCACGTACAGCAACCAGCGTGTTGCATGTCCCCAGGTCGATCCCGAGGTCGAGGCTGAAGTATTTGAAGAATCGGCCGAGCAGCTCCACGCCCCCTTCTGTGTGGTACCAACTTCCGGCGCCGGCGAGGGCTCCGCCTCGGCCTCGGACCCCGGTCAATGAGACTCGCAGACTATATCCGACAGGATCACTTCGCCACCGTTCTGGCGTTCTCGGACCCCGAAAAACATCGCCGGCGGCCGCTCGATTCGAGCATGCCGCCGGCAGCGGGGTCTGTCATCTCGTTCGGGTCAGGGCTCAGTTGCTCCGAATCCCGCCGAACCGGCCAACTTCCTTGTGGGCTCGGTTCTCCAGATCTCCCTGCAACACGCCGAAGTCCGGCAATGATTCGGGCAGGGCTTGCTCCGCCTCGGCGGCGCGATTCTCGGCATCAATCTGGACCCTTGCCGCATCAAGATACTGCTGGTCTACATTCCGATTTGTCAACGCCGCCATCCGAGACTCCTGCTCGGATCGGATCTTGGCGATCCGATTCGTCACCTGCTCGAGACTGTCCGCCTCGTACGGGCTGATCGAGTCGATCGTCTTCTGACGCTTCTCGAGCATCGCCAGCAGCCGCTCGTTTCGGGACACCGCGTCGATCTGCTGGTCGAGCTGCCAGAGCTGACTCTGGAACTCGGCCCGCTCGGTTTCCAGTTTGGTCAGCAGATCACTCAGGTTGCGCTCCTGCTGACGGAGGAAACCCATGTCCCGGTCAATTTCGCTGGTCCGTCTGGCGTAGGTGTCGCGCAACTGCCTGATTTTCTCGGCCTGCGCGTACGCCTGACTCTGGTCCATTCGTGTGTTCTTGTACGCGACTCGAACAATGGAGCCTGATCGGCCCGATTGCTCGGCCTGGGTCAGTTGGCTCTGCAACTCGGCAAGATCGGAATCCGCCAGAGCAACAACACGAGCCGTCACGGCCCGTTCATGCTCATACTCGGCAATCTGCGTCTGAAGCTCGGTCAGGTCCGAGCGCACAGATGCAATCTTCTTCGGATACTGCGATTCGAGGTCGCGAAGCTGTGCTCGGATCGCCACGGGGTCGTCGATATGTTCATTGATGACCTGCGAGAGGTTGGTTCCCGCTTGGTGCGCTATCGCTCGAGCGCTGCCCGGGCTGACGGCTTCGGCAACAATGAATGCCGCGCCGGTCCCAAGCACGCTCACGACGCCAACGCGAACAACGGTGCGGACGATATGGGCCATGATTCGGCCTCCTTACTTTCAACGGTCCATCCCGGAACCCGGTTTCCGTCAACCGGCTCGGAATTCGCTCACTGGCACCCTTCTTGGGCAAGCCGGTCCGGCCATTTCACACCCCGACTCCACATTCCGAAAATCCCGCTCCGGGGCCACGCATACCGGGCTTTCCGGTACAATCGTCCAATGGCCCGCTTTCAAAATCCCGGCTCGAACGACGAAAGAACCGAGCCCTGAGGCGGAATAAGCGGGTGCGGGGAACAGGCGGGGTGCAGCGGCTTCTCGACCGGCATCGGCTGAAATTCCCCCAAATATGGGAATCAGTCCATGCTGACAAACGTGACAACTGGCTTCATTGCCCGGCTTAGAGGCAACGACGAGGCCGCCTGGTTCGAGCTCTGGGAGACCTTCGGCCCGGTGCTCCGAGCCCAACTCGCCAAGTGGGGTAAGGGACGAATCGGGGCCGAAACCGTCCGCGATCTCTCACAGGAAACGCTTGCCGCGTTATCGGGCTCTATCGACCGGTACGACCCGAGCCGGGGCGCCCGCTTCAGCACCTGGCTGCTGGCGATCGCCAAGCACGTCTTGGGCGACGAGATGGACAAACGCATGGCCCTGAAACGTGGCGCCGGCCAGCGGGGCGCGTCTTTCGATGAGGCATGGATGAAGGCATCCACCGCCATCGGTGTGGATGAGGAATACGAGGCCGCCATGTTCCGCGCCAAGGTCGAGGCCGCCATACGAAACATCGAAAAAAAAGCCGACTTTCTCGATTTTTCCATCTTCCGCATGCGGGTGCTCGACTCCATGCCCGGCAAGGAGGTCGCCAATCAGATCGGCGTCAGCGAGCCCACCGTTAGCCGGCGTCTGGCCAAGGTCCGAGACATGCTCCGGCTCGAATTGCGCGAGGTGATCGGCAAGTTCAGCTTCACCGAGGAGGAGCTCGCCGAGGCCGAACGAAACGGGGTCAACCTGAATCCCAGCAAGACGGACGACGGGCATTTCGACGAGGCCATCTCCGAGATCTGCCATATGCAGCAGGAGCTCCGCCGGCGCGATGATGAAGCGGCCAGGCTGGCTGGGCCCTGATCCTGGTGCGGGTTCGACCGCCTCGCGGCGAAGGAGGGTTTGATGGGTGCGATTGGAACGGTTCTGGCTGTGGTGCTCCTGGCGGTCGCAGCGGCGACCGTCGGCGTCTTCGTCATGATCCCACTGATTCGCCTCGTCGGGCGGCTCGTATCGCACGTCATGCGCACGCTGGTTGCGTTCCTCGCCGACGTGCTCCGGTTCATCGGATCCGTCGTTGTGATCCCCGTGTTCATGCTGCTGACCGTTATCTCCATTGTCTTCGGCCGATGGTCGGCGACCGGTCACTACGGGCGGGCAGTCTCGACCGAAATGAGGTCCGCCGGGCTCAGCCTCTATCGCATCGCCATCGGTCATCCGCTGAGGCTCATCGGGCTCGGGCTCATGATGGATGGTGTCGAGAAGCGGCTCCCCGAAGTCGTCGCCGCGGCCCCGGGTCGCGACAAACCAAAGGGACGCAAAAACCAGTTCGAGGGCTACACCATCGTTGGATCACTCGCCGGTGGCGGCTCGGGCGCCAAGCTCTACATCGCCGAACCCGACGATCTGAAACTCGCCGGCTTTGAACGCCGGGGAATCCACAACGCCCGCCAGGTCGTCATCAAAGCATTCAGCCTGAACGAGGGCAGCAGCCTGCCCCAGATCATCCGCGAGAGCCGGGCGCTCGATGCCGCCAAACGTCTCGGTCTTGTGCTCGAACACGATCTGACCAACGATCGGTTCTTCTACGTCATGCGCTACGTCCCCGGCGAGGCGCTTTCGCTCATCACCCAGCGTGCCCACGCCGATTCGGGTATCGATGGCCTGAACGACAAGAACCTGCGCCGCCTGCTTGGGTATGCGCAGGATCTCATGGACACGCTCAGTGTCTACCACATGGGCGGGCTCTGGCACAAGGATGTCAAGCCCGACAACATCGTGGTTGATTCAAGCGGCGCGCACCTTGTCGACCTCGGTCTGATCACGCCGCTGAGTTCCGCCATGACATTGACCACCCACGGCACCGAATACTTCCGTGACCCGGAACTGGTCCGGATGGCGCTGCGTGGTGTCAAGGTTAACGAAGTCGATGGCGCCAAGTTTGATATCTACGCGACCGGTGCTGTGCTCTATTCGATGATCGAGAACTCATTCCCGGCGCACAGCGGCCTGAGCCAGATTACACACCGCTGCCCGGAGTCGATCCGCTGGATCATCCGACGCGCCATGACCGACTACGACAAACGATACAACTCCATGGACGAAATGATCGCTGATCTTCAATTCGCCATGGCATCCGACGACCTCTTTGCCGTCAAGCCCGCGCAGCTGCCGAGCATGAACGGCAAATCACCCGAGCAGATTCGGCCAGATATGAACGAGGACGATGCATTTCTCGCCGCCGCCGCGGCGCGATCGCCCGTCCCGCCGTCTCATGCTCCAGCGTCCGCTGCAGAGCAGGGCCGGAAGCCCGGTCGCCAGCGACCGAGGATGCGCGTCACCAATTGGTGGACTGGGCGGTACGTCGTTGAGGGCACGCCCGAGAACCCGCAGCCGGTCGCTGCCCAGCAGGCCCCGGATGTATCGAGGCCGATGAGTCACGGAGCCGCGGCACCTGTGCATCGTCTGAGCGCCAAAGAACAGGTCAAGAGCGCCCGTGCCCGGGCGCATGAGCGTCAGGTTCGGGCCCGTGGGCGGATGGCCTCCCATCGCAGCGGACGGATTCCGAGAAGCCCCGCCGGCCCGGGGGTCAACGCAGGCGCCATGCTTGCTGTTGCTGTTGTCGCGGGTGCGATTGCGGTGCCACTGGGCTTGGCGCTCTGGAATACACCAGTTTCCCGTGGCGCAGCGATGCAGCCCTCGCCCCCAGCGCCTCCCGCGCAGGCGTCGGCTTCAATCGAAACAATGCCCGTCATGGAGGCATTGCCAGCCAGTGTTTCGGTTGGCCATCCCCGAGGCACCGCGGTCGTTCTGAGCACCTATTCCCAGCCTGTC
>DRKT01000061.1 GCA_011053195.1 Phycisphaerales bacterium
CGACTCGGTGGACCTCGATGCCGTCGATCGTCTCACGCTTGGGCAGCGCGGCGCCGGATCGGCCATAGATCGAGCGCGAGGCGATGACCGAGACGCGGTGGCCCCGTTGGACGAGGTGGTCCGCAAGGTCCTTGGCCATCTGGGCCGTGGCGACCACATCGGGGTGAAAGGCTTGGTTGAGCAGGACGATGTGCATCGAGCAGCGGAAACCTTGTTTGGGTGCTATACGGATACCGAAGCGGCGTGGCGCCGTCCCGGCTCTGATAGAGCGTATCGGCAGGATCGGGGGCGGGTTCGGCCCTTCTTCGGACAAATCGGATGGGGCCGGCCTTGCCGACTCGTCAGGATTCAGCGATGTCGGGAGCCGACGGTGGCGGATGCGGGGCGATGCACGATGGATCGTCCGAGGCGGCGGTAGGTTGCGATGACCGAAGCGGGCAGGTTGCGGGCGCCGAGTTGGTCGGGCGAGTCGAACCCGCCGGGCCAGGTGTAGCCGAGGATCGCCACGGTTTCGGGGCAGTTCCGGGCCGCGGCAACGTAGCTCCGGGCAACGCTTGCCATGACCTCCGGCGAGAGGCCCGCCGCGGCATATTCGGGTCGCCACTGGGATTCCATGACGATGATCACGCGCTGGTCCGGCCGAGAGCGCTTCGAGCGGAGGGTCTGGAGCTCCGATTGCCACTGCGGGTCGTGGGCCGGGTCGAGTACGCCGTAGTGGTCGAACCCGATCCAATCGATCGATTGAGGGACGACCAGTTGTGGCAATGCCGGGGCGGCCTCGACGATGGCCACGGGTACGCCCGGCAGGGCTTGCCGAACGATCGTGGCGGCTGCATCAAGATCCAACGGGTCCATCATGTTCCACGCCGGTTCGTCGGCGATGTAGACGGCTGCCAGATCATCACGGATATCCGAAAGCGCGTTCTGCTGCACGAACTGGGTGAACCGGGCCTGCGCATCCGGCCGGAGTTCATATCGTATGCCGGTGGGTGAACTTTGATCCGGGATGAAATCCAGCAGAAGCGTCGGCACAAGCAGGATCGGCTTGATGCCGAGGCTGCGCATCGTTGCGATGCGAGCCGCCACATTATCCTGAGGCGAGAAGACCGCGATATCCGCGATATTCGTGAAGCCGGCGACTTCGTCGGCGTAGTTGGTCTTCGGCTCGGTGTCGTGGGGGTCGTCGTGGAAGGCGTCCACAATCAGGAACCCGAAGTATGCAATGTCCGGACCGATCGGGGTTTGCACGACATCGGCTGTGCGGTTCGGTGCGCACGATAGAAGTGTCGAGATGGCGAGAGCCAGTGCTCTGAGCATGCAATGAGAATACGCGATGGTGCGGTTGGCGTTACATCCTCGCGTCGGGGTCGGTGCGGTGCTCGCGGAACCAGGCGATGGTTCGGCTGAGTCCTTCCTCGAACCCGACCTCGGCCTGCCAGTTGAGCAGCTTCTTGGCTCGGCCGGTGTCGAGGCATCGCCGGGGCTGGCCATCGGGCTTGGAACTGTCCCAGCGGATTTTTGAGGCCAGTTCCGCCGCGGAGGGCGCAAAGCCGGTGAGCATGGCGATGAGCTCGACGAGGTCGCGGATCTTGATTTCGAAACTCGCGCCGATGTTGATCGGAATGGGCTCGTTCATGGCCTCGGCGGCGCGGATGATGCCCTCGGCGGCATCATCGACGTACAAAAACTCCCGGCTTGCGCTGCCTGTGCCCCAGACCTCGATGGTGTCCGCCCCGGCGTCGAGCGCCTCGACACACTTTCGGATCAGTGCTGGGATGACGTGCGATGAGTTGAGGTTGAAGTTGTCGTTGGGGCCGTAGAGATTGACGGGCAGGACATAGGCGGATCGCAGGCCGTACTGCATTCGGTAGGCATCAAGCATGACCATGGCTGCTTTTTTGGCGACGCCGTAGGGCGCGTTGGTTGCTTCGGGGTAGCCGTCCCAGAGGTGCTCCTCTTTGAACGGGACGGGTGTGTGGTTCGGGTAGGCGCAGATGGTTCCGACTTGCACAAATTTCTGAATATTGTTCTTTCGGGCCAGCTCGATCAGGTGCATGGCCATGGCCATATTCGCAAAGAAATATCGCCCCGGGTTCTGCTGGTTGGCGCCGATGCCCCCGACCTCGGCCGCGAGATGGATGACGACCTCGGGCTTGGCGTCGGTGTAGAGGCGTGTGCAGCCGGCCTCGGTGGTCAGGTCATACTCCGCCCGTCGGGGGATGAAGATGTCGGTGACGCCCCGGGCCCTGAGTTTGTCGACGATGACCGAGCCGAGAAACCCGGCTCCGCCCGTGACGGCCACCCGCTTGCCGGCAAGGTCCATCGGTGTGGTGTCGGCCTGCTCGGTCCGCAGGTGCGGTGGTGTGAAATCGGTGCTCATGCGTGAGGGTAGGGTGGCTTCCTGTTGGGAGCAGCAACGCCAGGCGTGTCGCAGGCGAGGGCTTGCGGGGGTTCATCCGCTGCAGAAGTTGATGAGGCATGACCCATGCGGTTCCGATAACCAGATCACGACACCCGCCGAACCGACACCACCCCGATGGGAGTTGTGCTGGCTCAGAACAGATTCCTCGTTCAGGTGTGCTCCCCATTCACGAGGAGGATCGGCCGGGAAAAACGCGTATCCGGGAGGGGTGGATGGTTCGGCAGAATAGGTCGGAATAATGAGAAGAAATCAGGCACCATCACGGCGGCATGGTGGAAACTGGGTGGTTTGGTAGAAGTGGGGTAAGTGTCACCTCAAAAAAAGACTTGGTCGTCTTGTGACCGGAACGGGGTGGTGGTATTGTGTGGGCTGCCGCAACATGCGGCCGGTATTGGTATTGGATATCTGGCCTCGAAGGGGAGAAATCATCATGCGTTCACGTCAAGTTTGCATCGCGGCGCTGTTGCTGTGCGCCGGCTCGGCCTCAGCCCAGTCGACATGGGTCAATAGTGCGGGTGGGAACTGGAATGTTGACTCCAACTGGAGCACACCCACGTTCCCGAATGCCGCCGGCGATTCGGCGATCTTGCCGGGCTTCGGTTCGCCGTACAACGTCCTGTGCAACATCAATCCAAGCATTGATTCGCTGAACATCAGCTCGGCCAACGCCCAGTTGTCCATAGAGAATGCCAATACTCTCCGCATCTTGACGGGCGCCGGCGTGGTGAACGACGGGACGATCGTGATCAACGATACCGCCAGTGTGTTCAACGCGTTCTTTGTGTTTGATGCTGCTGCGGGCGCTGTTTCGATCGGTGGAACCGGTCATGTCGAGCTCAACGGCGGCGGGGCCGATCCGGGTGATGCCACACTCCGGGCCGAATCGGGGGCATCGCTGACGCTGCTGCAGCCCGTGGTTGGTGCCGGTCGGATTGATGCGCAGGGAACTGTTGACAACCAAAGCACGATCGTGGCCGACGTTCCGGGGTTCGCGCTCGAGGTGACGGGCACGGTGACCCAGACGCCCTCGGCATCGATGGAGGGATCCACCGGTTTGGTTCTGCTCAAGAATGCCACCGTCACGGGCGGACAGTTCCTTGGTGGTGTTGAAGCAACATCGAGTAGCACGATTTCCAATGTCGTTCTGACCGGGGCCAACAGCATCCGCGACAACTCCACAATGAGCGTTGCCTCGCCGGGGATTCAGAACAACGGTCTGTTGACCGTGAACTCCACGGCTTCCGTTTTCAATGCGTCGCTCGAGTCCGCGGGCTCGGTGAGCATCGTGGGCAACGGGACGATCGACCTGAATGGCGCCGGGGCCGACCATGGTGATGCGGTCTTGCGGTCAACCACGGGCAATCCGATGACTGTCGGGGTGAATCAGACCGTCTCCGGCAATGGGAGGATCGACGGTTCCAATGAGCCGATGACTTTCCGCGGATTGGCTCTGGCCGACAGGCCCGGAGAAGATCTTGAGATGACCGGGACGTTTGATTTCGACAATCTGGGCCGAACACAGTCCGCCGGCGGGATTGTGCTGCTCAGGAATGCCGATGTCACCAGCGGCCTGCTTCAGGGCAGCACCGATACCTCGGGCACATCGACCCTTATCACATGCGCTAACTCGGGCAGCTTGCGCATTCGTGAAAACAGCGTGCTACTTCTTGAAGGGTCGCTGATCAACAATGGCTCGATCCTGGTCAACAGCACCGGTTCGGTGTTCAATTCCATTCTCAAGGCCAGTGTTGATACGGCCATTTCGGGCACCGGGACGATCACGCTCAATGTGATTGGTACTGACGTCAACGATGCCCAGCTGAATGCGGATGCGGGTGTCACACTGGACATCGGTGCCGGTCAGACCGTTGATGGGGCGGGTCATGTCAACGCAACCGGGCTGATGAACATGAGCGGCGACTACATCGCCAATGTTGCCGGGCTGGACCTCCGGATCGAGGGGACCCATGTGCTCATGGCCGGCGCCACGGTTCAGGGCACCGGCGGGGGGACCGCTGTTTTTCATGACGCCGACGTCACGGGCGGCACCTTCCTCGGTGGCGTCGAAGTCTCGGGCATCACGACCATGCGAGGCTTCACGAACTCCGGCTCCCTGGGTCTGCGCGAGAACAGCAGGTTGACCATCGACGGCTCGATCACCAATGCCGACCAGATCACAATCAATACCACGGCCAGCGTGTTCAACTCGAGAATCGTGGCCACAGCGCCGATCACCCTGGACAACGCCATCATCCTCAATGGAGCAGGCAGCGCGTTCGACGCACAGCTCGAAGCAGACGAATCCATCGCAGGCAGCATCGACCTTCTCGCATCCAGCACGGTTTCCGGCAACGGTCTGCTGAATGGGCCGATGGATGTGCAGGGCGCCCTGACGCCGGGCGTTGACGACCTTTCCCCCGGCACCATCCAGCTCCAGCAGGACATCACGCTCCACCCGACCACGACCGTGTCGCTCGACTTCGAGGATTCCACCGGGTCTGTCCTGTTCGACAAGCTCACCGGAACCTCGGATATCGTGCTCGATGGCACGATCGAGCTTCGGCTTCAGGGCGGCTACGAGCCCGCGATCGGGGATCGGTTCACGATCATCTCGGCCAACTCGGTGACGGGGAACTTTGCGACGACCACAACGCCGATCATCGGCACACACCTCTTCCGTGTGATCGAACAGTCCAATAAGGTCGAGGCGCTCTGGACCTGTCTCGGCGATGTCAACCTCGACGGCTCGCTCGATGCCTCGGACTTCTCGGCGTGGATCGCGGCCTACAACTCGGGCGATGTCGAGGTCGGGGACCAGAACCTCGACGGCACACTCACCCCGGCGGACTTCACCGCCTGGATCGCCAATTTCAACGCGGGGTGCTAGATCCGAATAACACGGACCCACGAGCAAAGTTCGGAGCACGTTCGTGTGTGTTAGAGAATAAACCTTCAATTCTGAAAGATGTTTGGTGTTTAGCACCAAGATCAGATACCCTCAGGCAACGACTGGGGGTTTTTTCATGCGCACGCAACGCAATACAATATATGGTTTGGTTGCTTTTCTGGTTCTTTCAACCACGGCTTCGGGTCAGGTTGTCAACCACCAACTGACGGAGCTCGCCAACGGTCTCAGTGGAGTTGTAGGGGAGCGGTTCGGGTCGGCGGTCGCGGTCGGGCCGGCCGGGTCGGGGATGGTTGCTGTCGGCGTGCCGTTTGAAGACTTTGCGGGCAATGCCGATTCGGGCAAGGTCCACGTCTTTGTGCTATCCGGAACCGGCTCCATCATTCAAGCGACATCGTTTGGCGTGTCGGACAACGCGGCCAACGACCAGTTTGGATCGGCGATCGCCTTCGGTGGCCAGGGCAGGATCGCGGTCGGGGCGCCATTCGACGATGATCATGGATCGAACTCCGGCTCGGTGTATGTCTATGACGCTCTGACGGGTGGAAACCTTCTCAAATTCACATCAGAACCCTTTGCAGCCGGGGGCGATACGTTCGGGGCGTCGGTCGCATATGACGAGGCGACGAGCCGGCTTGTTGCCGGGGCGCCGAGCTTTGATGCCGTCGGTACAAACTCGGGTGCCGCCTATATCCTTGATTCTGTGACGGGTTCCGTGCTCCATAGTTTGACGCCGGTGGATGCGGCTTCATTTGACGACTTCGGCCGATCCATAGCGCTCGATTCCGGTGTGTGCGTGATCGGGGCGCCAAAGGATGATGACAACGGGCCCAATTCCGGATCGGTGTACCTGTACGATGTCACCACCGGCAACCAACTCCTGAAAATCACACCGTCGGATGGCACGGCGGGCGATGAGTTCGGCGGGAGTGTTTCGGTCAGCGAGGGGATTGTCGCTGTCGGCGCGAGCCATGAGGATGAAAACGGATTCTTTTCCGGCGCGGTGTACCTGTTCGATGCTGCGACAGGAACGCAGTTGTACAAGCTGATATCCGACAATCCGGCATCCAGTGCTTTGTTCGGCGAGCATGTTGTGATCCACCACGGCGTGGTCGCGGTGACGGCGCCGGGCGAGCAGGCCAATGGTTTCAATTCCGGCTCATCATATTATTTCAATGCTGCGACCGGCGCATTGGTCGCCAAGAACCTCCCGCTGAGCGGCGGGGTCGGTGATTCATTCGGCGGGGCCTTGGCGGTCGGGGATGACTTTGTCGTGGTCGGGGCGCCGCTGGATGATGATTTTGGCAGCGACTACGGGTCGGCGTATGTCTTTCGCGCCTCGTCGTCGCCACAACTCGCCAAGCTCTTATGCTTGGATGGAATGCCCGAGGTCGACTTCGGCGCTGCTGTGGCCATCGACGGTGGGATCGCGGTTGTCGGTGCGCCGCGCAGCTCTCCGGGCAGCTTGAACCAGGGCGTCATTGGCTTGTTTGACGTGGCCACGGGCAATCAGATCACCATGACCTTTCCGAGTGACAGCAATCAGGGCGATCGGTTCGGCACGTCGGTCGATGTCGATTCGGGCGTGATCGTCGTGGGGTCCCCGTTCAATGATGAGAACGGGCCAAACTCCGGGTCGGCGTACGTGATGGACTCCACCGGGTTCATCACCGACAAACTCCTGGCCAGCGACGGGTCCCAGGCCGATGCCTTTGGCACCTCGGTCGCCATCAGAGGCACAACGATCGCGGTGGGGGCGCCCGGCGATGATGATTCCGGGCTGGGTTCCGGGTCGGTCTACCTGTTCGATGCGGCCACGGCTGCGCAGACGTTCAAGCTGGTTCCTGCAGACGGGGCAGCAGGGGACGAGTTTGGAAACGCGGTTGCGGTGGGAGACAGTGTTGTTGTGGTCGGGGCCAAGGGCGATGATACCCAGGGTGACTTCACCGGGGCCGCGTACGTGTTCGATCGCAACACCGGCGCCCAGTTGCTCAAGCTCGTGGCCAGCGATGGGCAGGCATTCGATCGCTTTGGACATGATGTCGATGTCGCCAACGGCGTGGTTGCTGTTGGCGCGTTTGGGAGCAATGTGAACGGGTTCGATTCCGGTGCTGTGTACCTGTTTGATCAGGCCACCGGGGTGCAACTCGCCAAGGTGACGCCGAGCGATGGGCTGGCGTTCGATCAGTTCGGCGCCAGCATCGCGTTGACCGCGGACACGCTGGCGGTCGGCGCGCTTACGGATGACAACGAGTTCGGGATTGACGCGGGTTCAGTGTATTTCTTTACGGTCCCCGGGGGGGGGGAGATCGCACGGTACAACTCGAACGACGCCTCGGCGAGTGATTTGTTTGGTGCTGCCGTTGCGATGGATACCGTCAGCGGGACAGCACTCATCGGGGCGTCCGGAGATGCGGACTTCGGTTCGTTCTCCGGTTCGGCCTACTTGTTTGAGCAACCGATCTTCGTGTGCACGGCCGATGTCAACGGCGACGGTATGCTCACACCCTCAGACTTCACCGCATGGATCGCGGCCTTCAACGCCAGTGCGCCGGGGTGCGACCAGAACAGCGATGGCAACTGCGACCCGTCCGACTTCACCGCATGGATTGTCAACTTCAACGCCGGCTGTCCGTAGACCCGTGTTTCTCACACTCCAGATCTGAACGTTGAATTACCGGACTGCTGGACAGGCACACCGTTATGCGGGTTGCCCGCTCCCGGGTGGTGGCCGGGTGACGGATGGTTTGACTGTTGACCTGATCGGGCCATTGCTCCGGCGGACGATCAACTCCATCACACCGGCTGCGACAACGATCCCAACGAGAGCCGATGCAAGGAACCACGACTGAAATACGGTCAGAACCGCAAACGCGACAAAGACGCAGGCATTGATGACAAAGGCAACCATCACGACGGCGCGGTTCGCCCCCGTCTCCCGCGTAAGCCGAAGATGCCCGAGGTGGACGCTTGCATAGATCAGCAGAAAAATGATGCTGGCCAGCGAGGCGATGCGTCCGAGATCAAGGGCGAGGGCGAACACGAGCACCATGGCTGCCGTGGAAAACAGGCCCATATTCCCGTTCCGCCAGACCCACCGTTCCTCGATCGCGGGCAGTTCGCGGACGGTTGCCATCATCAGGGTCATCTTGGCGGAGCTGTATAGGGATGCGTTGATGCATGAGGCTGCGGACAGGAGCGCCGTCACCGAGACGATGGTGAAGCCGAGCGAGCCGAAGGTTGGCTTGGCGGCCTCGGCCAGTGCGTAATCGCGTGCTGCGATGACCTCATTGACATCCAGATTCAGCAGCGTTGCATAGGTGACGCCGATGTAGACGAGCGCCACGACGATGATGGCCCCCATGATCGCCCGGGGCAGCGTGCGCGCAGGCTTGGGCATGTCATCGATAGCGTTGGTGATGACGCCGAAGCCCTGAAAAGCGAGCAGACACAGCGCCAGAGCATGGACAGCGTTGGTCAGGGTCAGCGAGAAACCGGTACTGGCGATGCCTGAACGCTTGGCTGTGGCGATCCCGGCCACGACGAAGACGAGCAGGAGCGTCACCTTGATGGCAACCAGATACCGCTCGGACTTGCTCACCGCTGCCGATCCCGCTGCGTTGATGATCGTCAACGCCACGACGATCGCAGCGGCGAACACGGGTGTCCACATTGAATGCGCCCCGGCGGGCATCATGGCGGCGGCATAGGCGCCGAACGCACGCGCGACCAGCGCCATCCCGATCACGATCGACAGGTAGTACATCACCGTCAGCACGCCCGCGACAGAGTTCGAGGCAAACCCCTGCACGAGATACTCGGCGACCCCGCCCGACGACGGGTACCGGATGCCGAGCTTGGCATAGGAATAGCCTGTGAGGATCGAGATCGCGGCCCCGGCCAGAAACAGGTGCGGCGTAAAGCCGCCGGTCAGCCTCGCCACCTGCCCGAGCAGGGCAAAGATCCCCGCGCCGATCATGGCGCCAACCCCCATCGAGGCGGCGTTCCAGACCCCCATCGGCTTTCGGCTCGAAACGGAACGCTTTGCTCGCATACCAGCCCTTCACAGATTCGCAGAAGATCAGGACCATAGGCCGAGGTGTCAAACTCGAAATGAGTTTGGAGATCGGCAGCATGTCTGATACACTGGCCTCTGTCCCGCACGATCGGTATGCGTACGGGCGAGAGGGAGGGGGTTCTGTCGAGGTCGGTGTGTCCCGGCGTCGGTCGTGAATCTGACAAAACCAATCAAAACGGAATGGAGAAGGAATGAAGAATCGTATCGCCTCAATCGTGATTGCCGCCGGGTGTGCATGTGCCTGTGGGGCCCAGACCACCCAGCCCCTGCCGCTCGCCCAGCATGATGTGGAACTGAACATCCACTCCGGGCTCGTTGCCAATACCGACGCCAAGCCCGGTGTGGTGTTTTCTACGCTCATCGAGGACCCGGGCGCGGACTGGCTTCGGCTTCGGTTCGATGATGTGACGCTCGCCGGCTCGGACGAACAGGGCACCGGCGCGTACCTCAAAATCACCTCGGCCGAGGACGGCGCCGTCCAGTATCTCGATACCGAATCGCTCGCACAGTGGCGGTACACCTCGGCGTATTTCAATGGTGATGCCGTGCTGGTCGAGCTCTACGCCTATCCCGGAACGGGCGCCAGCGAACTGAACATCAGCAGCGCCATTGCCGGCGACCCGCCCGCGATCGACGAATCCATCTGCGGGCCGACCGATGACCGCACACTCTCGAACGATCCTCGCACCGCCCGGGCCCTGCCCATCGGGTGTACCGCGTGGTTGATTGACGATTGCGAGCACTGCTTCCTTACTGCGGGCCACTGCAACGGCGGCGGGAACAACGATATCAACGTGCTTCAGTTCAACGTTCCTCTGTCCGACAACTCCTGCACCTTCGGCGGGATCAATCACCCCGGACCCGAAGACCAGTACGCTGTCGACCCCGCAAGCCAGCAGTCCAACGGCGGCCAGGGCGTTGGAAACGACTGGGGCTACCTCGGCGCCTTTCCCAATTCAAACACCGGCCTGCTCCCCTACCAGGCGCAGGGAAGCTGGTACACACTGGACAACACGACCCCCACCGCCAACACGGCCCGCGTGACGGGGTATGGCTCGGTCTCGTCGAGCCTCGCGCCCTGCACGTGGTATGCCGTCCAGAAAACGCACGCCGGCCCCTTCTTCTCGCTCTCGGGCAATGCACTGGCTTATGGCATGGACACCACCGGCGGAAACTCCGGCTCGCCCGTCACCGACGAAGCCACCGGCAACGCCATCGGCATCCACACCCACGGCGGGTGCAGCACCAGCGGCGGCAACAACTCGGGTACGTGGGTCAACCACTCCGGCCTGCAGGCGGCTCTGGCCAACCCGCAGGGCGTCTGCGTCCCGCAAGGACCGATCTTCTCGTTCCCCAACGGCCTGCCCGACATCATCGCACCCGTGGGGATCACCCTCCCCGTCACCATCGACCCCAACGGCACGGCCATCCCCGACCCGGCCACCGCCATACTCACCTATGACGACGGCATGGGCGCTGTCACCACCGCGATGACCCACCTCGGAGGCAACAGCTACGAGGCGGACCTGCTCGGCGGCGCCTGCTTCGCAAGTGTCACCTACTCCTTCGGCGTCGATGACACACTCGGTGAGAGCTACACCGCACCCGTCGGCGGACCCGTCAGTGCCACTGTCGCCGACAGCTTCAATGCCGTCGTCGATCTCGACATGGAAACCGATCCGGGCTGGACCGTTGGCGGCTCCTCGATCATCACCGGCCAGTGGGAACGCGTCATCCCCGGCGACTGGGGTCGCGCCGACCCATCCGCCGACGGCGATGGCTCCGGCATGTGCTGGGTCACCGACAACGGCAATCAGGCCGACGTCGACGGCGGACCCGTCATTCTCACAACCGCCACCTACGACGCTTCGGGCTTGACCGATCCCGAGGTCAGCTACTACATCTGGCACGACACCTCCGACCTCAACAGCGCCGACACCTTGACCGTCGAGATCTCAAACAACGGCGGCGCCAGTTGGACCCAACTCGAACAGATCGCCACGACCACCAACGGCTGGGAGCAGCACAGCTTCGCCATCGCCGACTTTGTGTCGCCGACCAATGCCATGGTCCTGCGGTTTTCGAGCGTGGACAATCCGAACAACTCGGTCACCGAATCCGCGGTCGATGGGTTCCGGATCGGTAGCTTCGTCTGCAATGATGCCGTCTGCCTGCCGGACGTGAATCATGACGGTCAGGTGACGCCCGCGGACTTCACCGCATGGGTTGCCGCCTTCAATGCGGGCGATCCCGAGTGCGACCAGAACCTCGACGGCCAGTGCACAGCCTCGGACTTCACCGCCTGGGTTGCCAACTTCAACGCGGGTTGCAACTGAGGCGCCATGTGCCCGCCCATTGACGGGCTATGAAGCCGTGAACTCGACACACCCCGTGTC
>DRKT01000062.1 GCA_011053195.1 Phycisphaerales bacterium
CGTTGACTGCATAATACTGTTCCTCGTTTCATTATTGATAGCGATAGACGCACCTGGAGCAACTGCAAAAGTATAACTGTCTATTCGATCAATAAATTCGCAATGGATTTTCTGTAGCAAATCTTTAACAATGGTACTCTTGTTTCGAGGACATACTAATGAAATCAATAGCCCACATACTAGCCGTGCATACTGGGTAATATATTGAAGCATAATGAGTATGTGCAATGAAGCTATATGTTATCCGAATATACGCCTGACGGCATCACCGGACATGTCTCTGGCATATCCAATCACCAATAAAATATATACCCCAACTCGCCGCAGGTGTTGGGCCAGTGGCTAGGCTCTGTTTGACGGATCAAGAAGCCTGAGGCACCGCTGGATCATGGCGAGTTTCACCATCGCCAAGTAGTGCGTCGCGAGCTTTTCGTACCGGGTCGCGACCCTCCGGCTCTCCTTCAGCCACCCGATGCACCGCTCCACCACGTTCCGACGCCGATACTTCCGCCGATCCAGACGCTCGCGCGGCTGGTCACGGCGCGTCGGGATCACGGCCTCGATCCCACGCCGCCGACACCACCCGCGGATCCTCGGGTAGCTGTACCCACGATCACCCGCGACCGCGTCGGGGCGGCGGCGGCGACGGATCTTCACCGTATCCATCAACGCCTCGAAGCTCTTCGACTCGTGCGCCTGGCCCGCCGTCACCAGCGCCCCCAGCGGCACGCCCCGGCCGTCGGTTACAAGATGAAGCTTCGTGCCAAAGCCGCCGCGGGATCGTCCCAGGGCGTGGTCGCTCGGCTCGTCGGGCCTGTTTTTTTCGAAGCTCCCGCCGCAACGCG
Source organism: Phycisphaerales bacterium (assembly GCA_011053195.1). Classification (GTDB taxonomy): domain Bacteria; phylum Planctomycetota; class Phycisphaerae; order Phycisphaerales; family UBA1924. Next base: position 846 of record DRKT01000062.1, read on the forward strand.
GTGCGCACGGATGCTCGAGCCGTCGACATCGAAGACGCTCCAGTCGATGCGGCCATCGTCGTCGAGCGAGACGTGCAGACGCTCGAGGATCCTGTCGAACAGGCCCTCGCGTGTCCAGCGCCGGTAGCGGCCGTACACCGTCTCCCACTTGCCGTAGCGATCCGGCATGTCACGCCAGTGGGCGCCCGAGTTGAGCACCCAGAACATGCCGTTGAGCACCGTGCGGTGATCGGCCCACTTGCCGCCGCGACGCTGACGCGGGAGCAGGTCCTCGATGCGCTCGTAGCCGTCGTCGGTCAACTCGTAGCGGCGTCCCGGGCGTCCGTCGACGCCGCGTCCGGTGCGGCCCTTCTTCTTCGCCATGGCGGCCTCCTTGTCGGAGACCAGCATCCACGCACCCACAACATCGCGCAACCGGACGAGCGCCGAACAAACGTTCCGTCAAACAGGGCCTAGCCCGAATTGTATTCGTACAGGCTTGATCCCGCAATTAGAAAGAGTAAAGACAACAAACTCCCTGCGAGTACCCTCCGTCAGGAAGGGGCAACACCGGTCAACAGAACAATGTTCACGACACCGTCCATGGACCCATCCCGCGAGCCCCTTCAACTGCGAGCCCCTTCCGTCAGGAAGGGGCCAACAAGCTCCCCCAACCAAACCCACCCCAAAAACAACACCGGCCCGATCAAAGACCGGGCCGGTGCGAATCAAATCAGATTGATCTGAACGAATCGAAGCCGATTAGCGGCGACGACGCGCGGTGGCCAGGCCACCGAGGCCGAGCAGCGCCAGCGAAGCCGGGGCCGGGATCGGGTTGATGTTGACGGTGAAGGGAACCGTGCCGGGCGAGCCGTCGGCGAGCTGATAGAAGAACACGTCGTCGAACGGAGTGCCTTCGTAGGCACCCGAGAGCTGACCGTTAATGGTCAGGCCGGTGACGGTGCCGTCAACCGTGAACAGGGCCAGCGGGTTGCTGCTGTCCGGGCCGGTCGGGTTGTTCAGCGGCGGGAGGGTGTTGGTGCCGGTGAAGTCGATCTGCGACGCCGAAGCCGTCACGGTTGCCGGGCCGAAGAAGGTGCTGTCGAAGGCCGCGTTGTAAGCGAAGTTCGACATGCCCGTGCCGGTCATCGTGAAGGCGAGGTCCGAAATCACAGCGCGGATCACGTCCGTTGGGCTCGGGTTCAGGAGTTCGGCGGTGGCAGACCAGCTACCTGCGGCGACCTCGTCAACGTTGATGACAAGGCTGGTCTGGGCGGATGCGGATGCGGCTGCACCAGCGACGATCAAAGCTGCAAAAGTTTTCATTTCTAAAACTCTCCTCAAAAGACTTATTCGCGAACAAACACTTGTTTCCAATCCCCACGGAACACGCCGAGCAGGACGCGTGACTGAGAGGATACATGCTAACGGGCGGAGTATAACCGATTCCAAGCCATGTGCGACCCTTTTTCCAAAGGTTTCGCAAAAAATGTCAAAACGGGCAAATCGCGTTCGGTTAATATTCGGTACCTTTGCCCGGAATCACCCATTTCGGGGCTGGGAACGCCAAAAACAAAGCCGACCCCGCGGTCGGCTTTTCCTGAACATGGTCCCAAAAGGTCCAATTCGAGGGGATCACCCCATGCGACGCCGGCGAAATCCCAACAGGCCGGCGCCTCCTGCAATCATCAGTACGCCCGGCCCGGGCACAACGGCGACCTGGCCCGGATCGATCGAGAATGGCACCGTCCCCGGCGAGCCATCCGCCAACTGGTAAAAGAACACCTGATCGAACGGCGTCCCGATGTACGCACCCGAAATCTGACCCACAAGCGTCAGGCTCGGCTCAATGATCCGCGCATTCCCTCCCGTCACCGTTGTCTGATACGTGTAAATCAGAAGCGGATTGCTGTCGTCCGGACCGCTCGGATTGTTCAGCGGCGGCAACGTGTTCACGCCAACCGCCCCGATGATGCTGTCCCCCGAAACCACACCATCCGCCGCCGGTCCAAAGAACGTGCTGTCAAACGCCGGCTGAAACTCATTGTTCAGGATCGACAGGTCCGTATCTCCGCCGTGGTCCAGGTCAAACCCGAAGTCCGACACCACCGCCCGGATCACCTCGCCCTGCAGCGGATTGAGCAGCTCCGCCCGGATCGTCCACGTCACCGTGTCACCGATGCCGGCAACCGTGATATCGGGCGTGATACTGATCGCCAGCGACTGGGCCTGGACCGAGCCTGCCAGCGATGCCACAACAACACAAGTACAGATTTTCATGGGAACCCTCCGTATGGAAAGGAACGTACCCCCGAAACCGGAAGGTGCCATGTGTTTCGGCCGGCGACTTCACATCTTTTCGGACCGCCTGACCAACGAGAGATACGTCATCGCCAGCGGATTCCGATTGTCCGCAGCCTGATAGGCAAATCCCGCGACCTCGAAATCCCCCGCAGGCATCGAGGGGAACCTGACCTCCCCCTGTGCGATGCAGTGCACCACGGTCAGCTCGATCCGATCCGCCCGGGGCAGTACCTCCGTATAGAGCTCGCCCCCGCCCGCGACATACACATCGCGTCCCGGCTGCTTGCGAGCCGACATCTCCAACGCCTCCCCGATCGAATACACAACCTCCGCACCGGCCGACCGATACGACCGCTGTCGGGTCACCACGATGTTCAACCTCCCCGGCAGCGTCCCCGGAAACGTCTCAAATGTCTTGCGACCCATCACCACCGGGTGGTGCAGCGTCAGCCTCTGAAAGTGCCGAAGATCGTCCGGCTGATGCCAGGGCAAACCATCACCCCGACCGATCACCCGGTTCAACCCCATCGCAGCGATCAACACCACACCCATGACCGAAACAGTATCGGCTACACCGCCACGGGCGCTGGGATATGCGGCTGGGGTTCATACCCCTCGATTGAAAGGTCCTCATACCGGAATGCGAACAGATCCGTCACATCAGGATTCAGCCGAAGTCTCGGCAACGCCCCCGGTGTGCGATCGAGCTGAAGTCTCGCCTGCTCGACATGGTTGCTGTAGATGTGCGCATCGCCCAGCACATGGATGAACTCGCCCGGCACAAGCCCGACACTCTGCGCCACCATGTGCGTCAGCAGCGCATAACTTGCGATATTGAACGGCACACCCAGAAAGATGTCCGCCGACCGCTGGTACAACTGGCACGAAAGCCGATCGCCATCGACATAGAACTGGAACAGACAGTGGCAGGGGGGCAGCGCCATCTCATCAAGCTGTCCCGGGTTCCACGCGGTGACGATGTGCCGACGCGAATCGGGATTGGTTCGCAGGCCATCGAGCAGGCCGCGGATCTGGTCCACGCCCCCACCCGTCGGCGTGGGCCAGCTCCGCCACTGCCGACCATAAATCGGTCCGAGTTCCCCCGTCTCGGGGTCCGCCCACTCATCCCAGATCGTCACCCCGACCTCGTTCAGCGAACGCACATTCGTCTCGCCCCGCAGAAACCACAGCAACTCATGGACAATCGACCGCGTGTGCAGCTTCTTCGTCGTCAGCAGCGGAAAGCCCTCAGCAAGGTCATACCGCGACTGGTGCCCAAACACCGAGATCGTCCCCGTGCCGGTGCGGTCCGACTTCTCACGCCCCGATTCCAGCACATGCCGAAGCAACCCGAGATACTGGCGCATCACAACCTCCTCCAACCGATCGGATTGTGACCTGCTGCAGGCCTGCATGCAAATACGCCCCGCCTCCCCGCAAGCCGAAGCTGTCAGTTGCGCTGCGACACGATCTCCACCTTCGCCCGTTTGTGCCGGCTTCGCCTGCGGTACGTCACCTCCACACGCTGGCCCTCCCTCAGCCCCGTCAGCACACGGTAAAACTCGTTCAGATCGCGCACGCTCCGCCCGTTCATGCCGGTCAGTATGTCGCCCGGGCGCAGCCCCGCGTCCTTGGCCGAGCGGGATAGCACCTGCCGAACGATCGGGCCATCGCCCGGCGAGATATCCAGCACCACCCCGATCCCTAGACTCGGCGGCGAGTTCTGCTCGTACACCTCCGGCAAACCCTTCGCCCAATCCCGAAACGCACGATCAAAATCGGCAGCCGAATCCTCGCCCGATGTTTCGAGCAATGCGGTGAGTCCCGTCGGGTCCTGCCCAAAGGTCTCGGTGTAGCGCCTGTAAAAATCCGCCAGCTTTCCACGGTCATGCAGGTACATAAAAACCGCCCGCGATTCCGCGTAGTTCGCCAGGGCCCGGTTGTTGGCAAACCGATCCCGCGACATCGAAACAAGCCGATCAATCGGGATCAGCCGATTCATCTTCGCGAGCCTCGCCACCGAGTTGGTCCGCCACGACGCCGCCGGTTCCCAACGTCCCCGGTTCGTCCGGTCCATGTCCTCGACCAGCGACGCCAAGCCCTCCTGAATCCACACCGGATGCCGTTGTCCGAGCCGATCCTGCGAGCGCCAGTGCAGCACATGGAAAAACTCATGCCGGAGCGTCGAACCGAGGTCTTGCGTCACCAGTTTCTTCTGATCGTGCGCATACGCCCCGCCGAGCTGGCTTGTCGCCGATCCCGGCATCGCGCCATACGTCTGCACGGCCCACTGCATGAAGTGCTTCGGCGTCGGCAGTATCACGAGCACCCAAGGGTCCAGATCCGCCTCGTCCCCATCTCGAAGATCCGGGAACACAGTGCGGATCGCCCAGTCCGCGGTCTTGCGGACCTCCTCGCGCGCCTGTCGGCTGGTGATCGTGTCATACGCGGAAACAAACGCCAGCCGATACTTCTCATCTTTGGTGTAGTTGTACCGCGGCCCGTACATCTTCCGGGCCTGTTCGAGATCCGTGTCGATCCGCCGATCCAGAAACTCGGGCCATGACGCCACGATCTTGCGGTAGGTCTCGGTGGTCCGAAACGCCCGCAGGTTCGGATCGGTCTGCATCTGCTTCAGATCCGAAAAGCCACGCTCGATGGCTGTCAGCATGTGCTCGCCCGCGCCCTCGACATCACCCCGGATCGAGCGCGAGCACGCCAGGTTGTACCAAGGCACGAATGACTGCGGGTGCGCCTCGGCCCACTGCTTCCACAAACGCTCAGCGGTGTCGAAATCCTGATCGCTGAACGCCTGAATCGCGCGCTCGTTGTCGGTGGATTGCGCCGGCGTCGGCTGAGCGACAATCAAAGCCAACAACGCCACAAGCACCATGCGCATCACAAACTCCCCGAAACTCTGCAACCCATACGCACGCCGCCCTACCGGGTTGCCGGGTGCATCCTCCGGATCATCTCGCCGATCGCCTCGGGATACGCCAGACATTCCAGCTCGAACACCCGATCTGCAAGGGTCTCAACCGTGTCATCCGGCAAGACCGGGCACCGCCGCTGCACAATGATCGGACCCCGGTCATACTCATCCGTGCACAGGTGCACCGTACACCCGGATACATTCTCGCCGGATGCCAAAACAGCCCGGTGCACCGCATCGCCATACATCCCAAAACCGCCGAACCTCGGCAGCAGCGAGGGGTGAATATTCAGCACACGGTCCGTCCACCCCTCCGGAATCGGCAGCAGATGGAGATACCCGGCCAGACACACCAGTTTAGCGCCGCAGGACCGCACAATCTCCCCGGTCCGTTCCCTGCCGATCGGACCGGGTTCAAGCACCACCGGCAGCCCCCGATCGCGCACCCGATCCAATCCGGTACACTGCCGCGACGCCACGACCAGTGCGATCTCTGCATCAAGTCTCCCGGTGTCGATCCGGTCGGCAATGTTCAGCGCGGTGCGCCCGCCGCCGGAGATGAACAGCGCCAGCCTCGTCCGACTCATGCGACCGCCTTCACCGCCGCGTCACGGTCCGGCTTGATCACAAACAGCTTGTCCAAGTGCGTCACCTTGAGCATGCCCAGAATCTCATCGGCGACACCGAAGACCGCGACCTTCCCCTTGGCGGTCTTGCCCGCGTTGTGCAGCGCTACCAGCATCCCGAGCCCGGACGAAGGCAAAAATCGCACATGCGAAAGATCAATCGCCACGCGCCACCCGGCCTGCTCTGCAGCCGAGCGGATCTCGTCCTGGATGATCTGCGCCTCGCGGTCGCCGACTTGCTCGCACAGGATCTCCGCGACCACCGCCTTGCCCACCGATTCCGTCCTGAGAAAGCTCGATTCACCCATGCCCGGAGTCTAGCCGATCGGGTCGTCCACGCCCGGCTCGCGCACCGTCGGCGGGCTGGTGTACGGGATCGGCTTCCCGCCGGCGTCCACGGCCACCAGCGTGATCGAGGCCGAGGTCACATCCACACACGCATTGGTCATGTACCGCTCAGCAACCACGTCAATCGTCACCGTCACCGACGTCCGGCCCTTCCGGCTCGTCCGGGCATAGAAGCAAACCACATCCCCGACATTGACCGGCGCCTGGAACTCGACCGTATTGATCGCGGCCGTCACCCACCGATGGCATCCGTGCCGGCGGGCCTCGACAAACCCGGCCTGGTCAATGTATGAAAGAATGACCCCGCCGAAGATCGTGCCATACTGATTCGTATCGCGGGGCATCGCCACCACGCGGAGCGCCAACCGTGTCTCGGCCTGCTGTGATTCGGCCTGCTGTGTCTCGGATTGTTCTGCCATACCCTCAGCCTAGCAGACAGGAGCCAGAGCCGATGGATCACCACGACCCCGACCAGATCATGCGCCGGTTCGGCCCGCCGATGGCCGAGCTGGCCGAGTTTCCGACCGATGCCCTGATTGAGCGCTTCGCCATCGGTGTTCAACGGCTCGACCCCCGCGCCTACGAGCTCGACGAAGCCATGCTCGACACCGCGTTCCGCAAGGAGGCCGAGGTTGGCGTCTGGCCCGTGCGCATGCTGATCGGACACCTTGCCGATTCCGAGATTTTCAGCACACTCCGCCTGCGCAAGACCGTGGCTGAGGAGGCCCCGATGCTCGAAGGCTGGGACCCCGACGCCTACATCGACGCCGGTCTGTATGCACTCCGGCCACCGGCGGGTGACGGCGACTCGCCCAAAGCCTCAATCGGGGCATCCACCGCCACCATCCACACCCTCCGCTCGTGGACCCGCGATTGGCTCCGGACGCTCGAGCCCAAGGCGTGGGACCGCCGAGCCATGCACGTCGAGCGGGGCGAATTCACAGTCAAGCGTCTTCTGGCTCTCTCAACATGGCATCTCGAGCACCACGCCGTCTTTCTGCACCGCAAGATCAACCTGCTCCTCGGCAGCCAGCCCTGAGCGGGGTGTAGACTTTGGTCAATGCACGCTGTCATCGACCAACGCCGATACCTTATCCCCTTCCGATCCGGGCTCCTGCCTCAGATTTTCACGGGGACGCTGGTCATCGGTGGGGGTGTCGCGGGCGCCCGGGCCGCCCTGGCTGCTGCCGCGTCCGGCGAGGTCATCGTCCTTTGCAAAGACGAAGCCGAGGTCAGCAACACCGCATGGGCACAGGGCGGCATCGCCTCCGTTCTCGATGCGCACGACTCGTTCGAGGCGCACGAACGCGACACATTCGACGTCGGTTGTGGCCTGTGCGATGCGGATGTGGTGGCTGCGGTCGTCACCGGCGGACCGGATCAGATGCGCCGACTCGCCGACATGGGCATGCCTTTCGATCGCACCAACACCGGCGAGATCGAACTCGCCCGAGAAGGTGGCCATCATCAAAGCAGGGTTCTTCACGCGCAGGGCGACGCCACCGGCTTCCATCTCCAGCACACGCTCTCCGAGGGGCTCCGCCGAAATCGGAACATCCGCACATTCGAGCAGTGTTTCGCGCTGGATCTGATCTCACCCTCGGACGAGCCCGGCTCTCCCGTGGTGGGCGCGGTGACGTGGCATCCAAAGTACGGCCTCCAGATGATCTGGGCCAAGACCACTATCCTCGCCTCGGGCGGGGCGGGCCAGGTGTACCGCGAAACCACCAACCCGCGCGTCGCCACCGCCGATGGTGTCGCCATGGCGTACCGCGTGGGCGCCACCATCGCCGATATGTCCTTTGTCCAGTTTCATCCAACGGTGCTCTATCTCCCCGGCGCCCCGCGCAGCCTGATCAGTGAGGCTGTCCGCGGCGAGGGGGCGCACCTGCTCGATGAGTCCGGTATCCGCTTCATGGTCGATGAGCACGAACTGGCGGAACTGGCGCCGAGGGATATCGTCAGCCGAGCCATTGTTCGCCGGATCGCCATGACCGGCGGCACCAGGGTCTGGCTCGATGCCCAGCACATCGACGACTTCCCGGCCCGTTTTCCGAGCATCACCGAAGAACTCAGCAAGTACGGCATCGATCCCACGAAAGAGCGGATCCCCGTCCACCCCGCGGCCCATTACGCGGTCGGAGGCGTGCGCACTGATCGCTTTGGAAGAACCGATATCCCGGGCCTGCTCGCGGTGGGGGAGGTCTCCTGTTCCGGGCTGCACGGCGCCAACCGTTTGGCGAGCAATTCCCTGCTCGAGGGGCTGGTGATCGGGGAGGCTGCCGGACGCATTGCCGGGCAGACCGCAGCCGAGAGCGCTTCGCAAGGTCCAATCGCCATCGTCAGCGACATACGACCCAGCGAGCATGGCGTGCTCGACATCGACGATGTGCGCTCCAGTCTCCGCTCGGCCATGTGGCGCAACGTCGGCATCGAACGGGCCGGCCCCATGCTCACCGATGCGGTCGAAATGCTTGACTTCTGGTCCCGATACACGCTCGACAAAATCTTCGACTCGCCCGACGGCTGGGAGGTCCAGAACATGCTCACCGTCGGCCAGCTCATCGCCCGCTCCGCGCTCTGGCGGGCCGAGTCGCGGGGGTGTCATTTCCGCAGCGATGCGCCCGAACAGGATGATGCCTACCGCGTGCACGATTGTTTCAAGCGGGGACGGGCCGAGCCTGTGCGCGAAGAGGTGGTCATGCCGAGCGAAAGCTCGCCATGATTCGCGCTGCCACCATCGGAGTGCTGATCGTGGTTCTGCTTGGTGTATTCGGCTGCACCTACCAGAAAGAAGTCGCGGCGAATCCGTTTTTCTCAGGTATTGAGGGTGCCAAGCTCCCCGATGTCCCCCGCGAGAACCTCGGCCGGGGATTCGATCCGACCTCGCTCCCGCTCGATCAGCAGCGCATCGAAAACGAGGACGGCTCCATCACCCTCCAGGCCCGCAGCCCGCGCCACCTCATGCGACACATCTACGAAACACTCCACAACGGCGAGAAGGACCTCTTTCTGGAGCAGGTGCTGAGCAACGCCACGAAACAGGAGTTCATCGACCACGACACGCCACCCGAACAGGCCTATGAAATGCTTCTTGAGCATCTCGATGACATGGACAAGCTCTTTGCCCGCATGCCCATGGCCCAGAACACGCCCAACGCCATGCTCCTGACCATCGGCCCCGGCATGCACCGGCTCAAGCTGGTCCAGGGCGTCGGGCGCGACCTGCTCTGGCAGGGTTTCGACATGATCTTCGAGGATGGCAACGAACGGCTGCTCTGGTTCTATCAGCAGCAATAGTCGGGTTTCGGGTGCCGGCGGACCTAGCATCCGCAGCCGACCAACTGCCCCGGCGAATCGGAGGAATCGTCCATGTCGCGTCCGTCTGCGCTTGATGCGTGTGCTTCGTCGGTGCTTGGCCCGACGGATCAGTTTGTGCACCGCCACATCGGTCCGAGCGATGAGGATGTCGCCGACATGCTCCGCGAGATCGGGTGCGAATCGCTGGACGATCTGCTGCACAAGGTTATTCCCGATTCGATCAGGATGGCCGGCGAACTGGACCTGCCCTGCCCCGCGGGCGAGCACGAAACCATCGAGCGTCTGCGGGCCATCGCCGAGAAGAACGTGATCAATCGTTCGTATATCGGCATGGGCTACGTCGGCACGATCACGCCGCCGGTGATCGCCAGGAACGTGCTCGAAAATCCGGGCTGGTACACGCAGTACACGCCGTACCAGGCCGAGATCGCCCAGGGCCGGCTCGAGGCGCTGCTCAACTTTCAGACCATGATCAGCGACCTGACGGGGATGGAGATCGCAGGCGCCTCGCTGCTGGATGAGGCGACCGCAGCCGCCGAGGCGATGGCGATGTGCGTGGCCATCCATCGGGGCAAGCGCACCGCCTTCATCGTCGACACCGGCTGCCATCCGCAGACGATCGCGGTCATGCGCACCCGTGCCGGCTCGATGGGATTCGATTTGATCGAAACCGACGCGATGGATGCCGAGATCACCGACACCATCGCCGGCGTGCTCGTGCAGCTTCCGACCACCGATGGTCGGCTGGTCCACTATGAATCACTCGCCGAGCGCGCGCACGGGGCCGGCGCTTTGGTTGTCTGTGCTGCCGACCTGCTGGCGCTCGCGATGATCGAAGCGCCCGGGTCGTGGGGGGCCGACATCGTCGTCGGCTCGGCCCAGCGCTTCGGCGTGCCGATGGGCTTTGGCGGGCCGCACGCCGGGTATCTGGCAACATCGTCCACGCATGTGCGCAAGATGCCGGGCCGAATCGTCGGTGTTTCCCACGACGCCCAGGGCAACACCGCCTATCGGCTGACCATCCAGACCCGCGAACAGCACATCAAACGTGATCGCGCGACGAGCAACATCTGCACGGCCCAGGCGCTGCTGGCGATCATGGCCGGTATGTATGCCGTTTACCACGGGCCCAAAGGGCTCAGGGCCATCGCCGAGCGCACCAACGCCCTGACCCGCGCTCTTGCGGTCGGACTCCAAAGGCTCGGGCACAGCATCGGTGACGATCCATTCTTCGACACGCTGCGTGTGCGAGTCGCGGGTGATGCAGCCAAGGTGCTTGTCAAGGCTGCGGCTCTCGGGATCAATCTCCGCGACTTCGGCGATGGTTCGCTCGGAATAACCCTCGATGAGACGGTGACAACGGAAGATGTGCAGGACATCCTCAAAACCTTCGGCGCCGATGTCGAGATGGACATCGATGCGCTGCTGAGCGACTGGAAGGGCGGTGCGCTCCCGGCTGAGTTTGAGCGCACGACCGAATACCTCACCCATCCCGTGTTCAACAGCTACCACTCCGAGACCGAGATGCTCCGGTATCTCAAGCAGCTTGAGAACAAGGATCTGTCGCTGGCGCACTCGATGATCCCGCTCGGCTCGTGCACCATGAAACTCAACGCGACGAGCGAGATGCTTCCGGTGACCTGGCCGAAGTTCGCCAATCTGCATCCATTCGCGCCAAAGGAGCAGACGCGGGGCAGTCGGGAGCTTTGCCGATTGCTCGAGGCGCAGCTCGCCGAGATCACGGGCCTGCCCGCGGTGAGCCTGCAACCCAACTCCGGCGCGCAGGGGGAGTATGCCGGGCTGTTGGTGATCCGGTCCTATCTGAATATGCAGGGGCAGGGCCATCGCAATGTGTGTCTGATCCCGGTCAGTTCGCACGGCACGAACCCGGCGTCCGCCATCATCGCCGGCATGAAGGTGGTTGCTGTGCGCAGCAACGAGCGAGGCGAGATCGATGTTGCCCACCTGCGCGAGATGGCCGAGATGCACAAGGACGACCTCGCGGCCCTGATGGTCACCTACCCCTCGACCCACGGCGTGTTCGAGGCACCCATCCGCGAAATCTGCGACATCGTCCACGAGTTCGGCGGGCAGGTCTACATGGACGGCGCGAACATGAACGCGCAGGTCGGTGTCTGCCGACCGGGCGAGATCGGCGCCGATGTCTGCCACCTGAATCTTCACAAAACGTTCTGCATTCCGCATGGCGGGGGCGGGCCGGGTGTCGGGCCCATCGCAGTGGCTGAGCATCTCGCGCCGTTCCTGCCCGGACATCCTGTAACAAATCCGGGCTCGGCGGGTGCATCGGCGATCGGCCCCGTCTCGGCTGCTCCCGAGGGCTCGGCGGGCATTCTGCCTATCAGCTGGGTCTACATCGCGATGATGGGCGCTGCGGGTCTCAAGAGGGCGTCACAGGTTGCCATTCTCAACGCCAACTACATGGCGCGCCGGCTCGGCGAGTACTACGACCTGGTCTACACCGGCAACGACGATCGTGTCGCGCACGAGTTTATTCTGGATTGCCGACCTTTCGAAAAATCCGCGGGCATCAGGGTCGATGACTTGGCCAAACGTCTGATGGACTACGGCTTCCATGCGCCCACCATGAGCTGGCCCGTCGCGGGAACGCTCATGGTCGAGCCGACGGAATCGGAATCCAAGGCCGAGCTCGATCGGTTCTGCGATGCGATGATCTCGATTCGGCAAGAGATCGCCGAGATCGAGCGTGGGGATGCGGATCGGGAAATCAACGTCCTCAAGGGCTCGCCGCACACGGTGGAGGTCGTCGGTTCGGACACGTGGGACCGGCCCTACAGCCGGCAGCGTGCCGCATGGCCCGCGCGGTGGCTTCACACACGCAAGTTCTGGCCGGCTGTTGGCCGGATCGACAATCCCTATGGGGACCGGAACCTGATGTGTTCGTGCCCCTGTGTCGATGATCTGGCGGAGTAGCGATCAGCCCCCGCCGCCACCCCCGCCGCCGCCACCATTTCCACCGCCACCGTTACCTCCGCCTCCGCCGTTTCCGTTGCCGCCGCCGGTGACAGCGGTGACTTCCTGGGTGGCAAAGCCGTCGACGGTGCCGATGCCGGTGTCAAGGTTGAAGCTGACATAGCGGCCGCCCCCGACGCCGGCGATGGATGTCGCCTGGTTGGGCCACCATGAGTAGCCGTCGATCTGGCGGTGGATGTAATCAGCGCCTCGGATGACGAGTGTGTTCTGGAAGATGGAGACCGAGGCCCCGTCGCCGCCGTTGTCCTGCCACTGATCCGGTTCGACGATGGATTCGATGAGGCCGATGATCTCATCGCGTTTGGCGTCGAGGTCCCGTTCGGTGTCGTTGGTGTTGTTGAGGTTTCCCGAGAAGGGGCTGCGCCCGCCTCCGCCGCCTCCACCTCCGCCGCCGCTGGATTGGAGGACGTTCTGGAGATCGATCTGCGGCGCATCCTCGTAGTCCGGCAGGTCGAGCAGCAGATCCGAGATGTCATAGATCTGCACGCGCTGGCGCCGATTGAGCAGCGACTTCGGGCCAACCTCGATCGAGCCCCAGGGTGTCATCTGCCAGGTGTTCTCGGAGAACGAATCACGGGCGGCCTGATCGAGCACCAACTCGAGCAGCCTCAGCGCCGACATGTTCTTGGCGTTGATCGTGATCAGGACTTCGGGGTCGAGGCCGTCAGGATTGCGTTCGTCGATGTAGTGCGGCTCGATCTGGGCGCCGGTGAAGTCCATGATGAAACTCATGACATCTTCGAGGCGCTGATCTTCAAGGTCGATACTTACCGGTCGGAGCATCAGGGCAAGGTTGTGCCGCTTGGCCTGCACATCACCTTGATCCTGCGCATGCACTGCGCCAACCAGCGGGCCGAACATCCCCGGAGCCACCCCGGCTGCCAGCGTGAGCGATAGGACAGAAAGTGCGATGTGTGAACTGCGGCGTGCCATGTCATGGCCTCCTCGAGGTCCCCGCGGGCGGCTACCAAGCCGAACCCGCACCGATCCGGTCGTATTCTATATGATTAAGACGCACGGGCCCGGCTTCGGTTCCCGGAAGAACCTGATATTCTATCGGTCATGGAGTTGGTCCTCGTCAGACACGGGCAGGCCGAGCCGGTTTCGGAGTCTGGAAAGGACGAAGATCGGCGGCTGACCCCCCTGGGAGAGCGTCAAGCCGCATGGATCGGGGCCATTCTGAAAAATGCCGGGTTCGCGAGAGCCCATCTGATCTCAAGCCCGGCGATTCGGACTCGACAGACGTCCGAGAAAATCGCAGAAGCTCTGGATTCGCGGATCGAGTTTGCCCCCGGGCTCATGCTTGGTCGGCTGACGAGCGAGGCCTTGGGTGAGATCGAGGCCCGGGCCACCCGTGATCGGCTTGTGGTGGTGGGGCACAACCCGCCGATGTCGGATCTGGCTTCCATGCTCGCCGGCGGGATCGGGGCGAGGACCGCGTGCCTGCGCACGGGTGAGGCGGCCTGCTTTCATATCGACGACCCGCTCGAACTCATCGGGCCAGTCCGCCCGGCCCGGGCACTCCGGCTCGACGGGTGCCGATAGAAAAAAACACGCCAGCGTGAAAGACGCCGGCGTGCGGGGCGCGTGTTGGTGTGGGTCTAGGCGATCAGCGGCGGCGACGGGTGATGGTCATCCCGGCAAAGCCGAGCAGCACGACCGAGGCCGGCGCTGGAATCGCGAAGTAGCCGCTTGTTCCGCTGGCCGAGTCGTTGGCCGAGAGGTTGAAGTTGTACTGGGCTTGCATGTCCGTCAGCGGATTGGCGATCGGCATGAAGACGCCCGGAGCAGCAGGCAAGTCCTGTGAGCTGCTGTTGGAGCCGGTATTGCCGGCAATCAACGGGCCGGTAATCAGATCGGTAAACGTTGTGCCACCGTTGTACACGGTGTTGTGCATGGTCCCGCCGGGGCCGGTCCCGATGAGCGTGGCACCGTCGCCGTCGTTGTCGGTGACGGTGATGCCAGCGGTCGCACGCAGCGCTGCGTTGACGATCGAACCGGTGAAGATGTGGCTCGCCGTGATGGTGACATCGGTATCGGCGCCACCGGCAAACATGGCGAACGAGATCGCACTGCTCGGGTCCGAGGTCGTCGTCGTTGTGTCATCGGCGTTGTTGATGCTGATGAGCTGCGTGATCGTGGCGATGACGTTGTTGTTGTTCGGATCAACGATGTCCAGCGGCGTATTGAACAGGATGAACGCAATGGCGCCATTGGGCTGAACAATCGCGCCGTCTGCAATGTTGAAGCTGACACTGCCACTGCCGAGTGCGCTCGAAACGGAAACCGTCACGAGTGGATCAGTCACTTGCGCCGAAGTCGCAAACGCCGAAGCCGCCACAGCCGCTGCAGCAACAGAAAGCACAGTCTTGTGAGTCATGGAGTCTCTCCTCTCCTCGCTCTATGGACCGATCCGGGAAAATCCCCAAGACCGGGTTCTCTCTCAGTGGTCCAGTATCGGACCCGATGCTCCCGCTGTCAATGGGGTACTTCTGAGAATGCCAGGAAAATCTCGAAAAAAATTGCCGCCCCCGACTGGGGACGGCAATTGGTGTTTGGCTGACGTTTGGGATCAGCGACGGCGACGCAGGCCCGCCAAGGCGATCAGGCCGAGGACGGTGCTGGCCGGAGCCGGGATGACCTCAAACTCGCTCGTGCCGCTGGCGAGGTCGCCGGCAGAGAGTGTGAAGTTCCAAGTCGAGCTGATGTCGGTGAGCGTTGCACCGATGTTGGCATACCCGGCATTGGGGAAGACCGCACTGTCGGCGTTGCTACCGAAAGCCGGGGCCGTGATCACATTGCCGATCAGGTCCTGGAACGGGGTGGCGCCGTTGTAGAACGACGAGTACGCCCCGGCGCCGGTCGGTGTGAAGGTGGCCCCATCACCATTCAAATCGGTGACCGACACGGCAGCGGTGGCGCGGCCGATCGCGTTCGGAAGAGCAGCGAAGCTCAGAACGGCCGAGTTCACGGAGAAGACCGTGTTCTGCTGGCTGGCAAGCACGTTGAAGTTCAGGCTGACGGAGGGATCGGCAAAGATTGTGATGTCGGCCCCCTGTAGTTCGAAGACCTGCTGGCCGGTTTCGTCATTGACGGAGACGGGACCGTCCAACGCCCAGTGGTAGTTACCATTGGCGTCGACATCGCCCGGATCGAGCATGACTTCAAAGGGATACGAGCCGCTGGGCGTCGTGGCCGTGATGTTGAACACAACAGCCGAGATGTCGGCCGATGCCGTTCCAACCATTGCCGACCCGGCAACCAGCGCGAGCACGGCGCCACGCTTGCAGATGAAATCGATCATGTCTTATCTCTCCTCTGTTGCCTCGCCAGCAGGTGTCTCAGGCCGATGGACGGGCAATCACACTCTCTCGAACTCCACAGCAGACGCGAATGTCCGCTGCCCATGAGCCCATAGCATGATCGACGTCCCGAAACTTGTCAAGCGCGAATTCCGAGGATTGGGAAATATCCTGCGATTCATCGATCGGA
>DRKT01000063.1 GCA_011053195.1 Phycisphaerales bacterium
TTACAGCGAATGGATCACCATGCGCGATCTCATCGACGCCAAACGGGAGATCAGCGAAGTCTACAAACCGCAGGCCATGCCGGAATACACCGGCCTGCTCGAAATGAATCAGGAGTCCATCCAAAGGCTCATCGAGGCTTCGGCACTCGAACGCTGTGACTTCGGCCTGGCGCGAGATCGCGGGATCAACGCGGTGATGCCCTGGCTCAGGCTCATGCGCACAAGCGCGATGATCCTGATCGACGATGCGATCCGCCTCGAAGGGCTTGGTGACATTGACGGCGCGGTCCAGCGGATCAGCGCGGTCTATCGCATGGCTGATCAGGCTTCTCAGGACGGCTTCCTGATCGGCTCGCTCGTCGGTGTGGCCATGGCCAACCTGGCGAGCGAGCATACGGCACATCTCGTGGATCAGGGCTTTCTCACGCCGGGGCACGCGGCTGTGTTGACCAAGGCGATCGATGCACTGCTGGACGATGATCCGTTCCATGCGCGGGCAGCGATCGTGGATGAGCGCGATGTCATGTCGGCATGGGTCAAGACCAACTTCACCGGCGACATGGCGGGGCTCCGATTTGCCCGGCTCTTTCTCGACTTTGGGCCCGTCACCGAGGTGAAGCAGCTTCAGGGGATGAATGGCGAGGAACTGGCTGCGCAGATCGACCGCGCCCGGGATGCGTATGACGACCTGATCGCGGCATGGGATGCCGGGGATCCGCAGGCGGAAATCGCTCGGATAGGTGAACAGCTCAGGGCGGATCGGTATGGTCCGTTCGCCAAAGCTATGATCCCGGGCGTTTCCCGAATGAAGGCGAGCGTCACCAAGGCGGTCTCGGAGTTGTCACAGCTCCGCCACAGGCTCGAAGCGGTGACATGATGGAGGCGAAGTCTGAACAGGTTGAGCAACGAACATCGGCTGCTGATCCGCACCGCACGCGGGCACAATGCCTCGGCTCGGGCGTTCTGGGCGATGTACGCACCGAGGCTGCTGGCGTACATCCGCGCGCTGCTCGCATCGCAGAATGCCCAGTCTCAGGCGGAGGATGTGCTTCAGGGCGTCATGTGCAAAGTCTTGAAGGTTCAGACGTTTCGGCTTCGACAGATCAAATCGGTGGATGCCTGGCTCTTTGCGGTCTCGCGGTCGGTCGCGTTGAACCACCTGCGGGGCGAGAGACGCGAGTTCAGCCGGCGAAAGCACTTCAGGCCGGCAGAGGCGCTGAACGAACCCATGCCGCCGTCATCGCACGAGCTGGTTCGTCGTTCGGTCGAAGCGCTGGAACCCGAGGATGCCGAGATTGTGACCCTGCGCTACGTCGCCGGGCTGACGTTCGGGGAAATCGGCGAGTTGGTTGGCCTGCCCAGATCAACCGTGGCGTGTCGGCACGAGCGGGCGCTGAAGAAGTTGCGTGAGGCCTTGGGTCTTGAAGAACTCGAAGAGGAATCGGGAACGGGCATCCTGGGAGAGGTCAGCCATGGGTGATCTGAACGAGCACCGGGACATGATCGAGATGCTGGAGCAGGCGTATGCCGGCGACAGGATTCCGGTTCCAAGCGATTCGGCCTTCCTTTCCGAGGTCCGGGCGAAGTTGCTGACCCGCTGGCTGATCGGCGCTTCAGTTGTGGTGGTTTCGATTCTGGTGGTGCTGATCGTGTTTTTGCTGATCCAGCTTCGGGAGGCGCCTCCCATGCCCCAGCGAGGCCCGGATGAACATCCGGGGGCGGTCGAGCGGCACCGGCTCCCCTGAGCCCGCAGGCCCGGTCTGTGCAGGATGGGCATGGTTTGGGCCGATGAAAAGGTCCATGAATCGCCTGAAATGGGCCATCCGATGTTCTATCCGGGCCGGTGTGGCGGCACTGCTGTGTCTGGGTTGTCGCGGGGCGTGGGCTCAGAATCAGGTCTTGGCCGGGGCGCACCGCGTGGTGGCCAGATTTGACTTTGAGGAGCCGGACAACCCCTTCGACCTGCCCGCATCATTCTTCAGAGCCCAGAGCGACCCGAGCACCGGGATCGATCGTCCCGGCTATCCGATCTTCAACAAGGCCCGGTTCGACTTCACCACCGCGCACAGCGGCGAGGCTTCGGTCTATCTCCCGATCCGGCGCGGCAGCGTCTCGCTCCGGCTCCGCCCCGGCGTGCTGCCCGTCTTTGTCGATGCCGACTACAGCGTGAGCTGCTTCGTCAAAGGCGATGGTCTGGAGCACGCCAGGTTCCGGCTTGTGTGCCGATTTCTGGATACCACGGGGCAGGCAATTGAAGATTCTGAATTGGCAACAGACCCGATTTTTCCGGGCCCGGATTGGCAGCGGGTGGAGCTGATTGTCCCCGGAGGGCAGACGCCGGGCGCCGCGTTCATGCAAATTGATGTCGAACTGATCCAGCCCGAGTTGTACCGGAATCCGGAGCTCGGCGAGCACCAGATCTGGAAGGAGGATTTCTCCGGCGGGGCATGGGTTGATGATCTGGTGGTCGAGCAGCTCCCGAGGCTGGTGCTGCGCACGCAGAATCTGTCGAACATCGTGGTGATGCCGGACAA
>DRKT01000064.1 GCA_011053195.1 Phycisphaerales bacterium
AGGTGGTGGGGCTGCTGACGGGTCATCTCGAGCCGGACCCTTTGCCGCCGGTGGATGTCGATTCGCTGATCGCCTCGGCACCGGCTCCGATCGACTTTGCCGAGGTCAAGGGTCAGGAGGCGGTCAAGCGGGCGCTGACCGTAGCGGCGGCTGGCGGGCACAACATCCTCATGCTCGGACCCGCGGGCACCGGCAAGACGATGATGGCTCGGGCGCTGCCGGGGATCATGCCGCCGATGAGCGCGCGCGAAGCGCTTGATGTGACACGGATCTACTCTGCCGCCGGCCGATTGCCGCCGGGCGAGGGGCTGATCCGCCAGAGGCCCGTGCGCTCGCCGCACCACACCGCGTCGTCGGCTGCGATCGTGGGGGGCGGTGTGATCCCGAGGCCGGGAGAGATTTCGCTCTCGCATCTCGGCGTGCTGTTTCTCGATGAACTGCCCGAGTTTCCGCGGACGGTGCTCGAGACGCTCCGCCAGCCGATCGAGGATCGGCATGTGACGATCGCGCGGGCGCACGGGTCGGTGACGTACCCGACGGACTTCATGCTGGTGGCTGCGATGAATCCGACGCCCCGGGGCGATGTGTCGCCGGGCGAGGTGGGTCGGCGTGAGATGGAGCGGTACATGGGTCGGATCTCGGGCCCGATGCTCGAGCGGATCGACATCCACGCCGAGGCGCCGCGGGTGCCTTGGGATGAGCTTTCCAAAGCGCCGAAGGGCACGGGGACCTCGGCCATGCGCGAGGCGGTCGCCGGAGCACGGGCGAGGCAGTCGCGTCGGCAGGGATCGCTGATCAACGCGAACCTTTCGGGCAAGCAACTGGACGAGCTGGCGCCGATGACGGATGCAGCGATGGGGCTGCTCGGCGAGGCGATCCGGTCGCTGGGTCTGAGCGCCCGGGCGTATGACAAGATCCGCCGGGTCAGCCGGAGCATCGCGGATCTTGCGGGCGCGGATGAGCTGTTGCCGGAGCATGTCGCCGAGGCGATCGGGTATCGGCTTCTGGATCGGAAGCTGTAGCCCGTCGGCGCCGGCAACCCGGGGCGGATGAGCCGCTATCCTGTTGTCGGCCGGGGTTCGGCCGATAGGTCACCATCAGATTGAGGATACAGAAGTGCTGAATTTGACTTCCCGTCGGGCGTTCGCTGTGGCGGGCGCGGTGCTTGCTCTTTCCGTCTCTGCCCAGCCGGACTACGCGGGCAGCGAGTCCATCTTTGCACCCATCCCGTGGGCGAGCCATGACGAGGTGCGTCTGGCGTCGGGGGCGCCTGGTTCGGCGTACTGGCAGCAGCGTGCGGATTACACGATCAATGTGACGCTGGACGAGGAGAACACGAGTCTCTCGGGGAGTTTGCACTGCACGTACACGAACAACTCGAAGGACCCGCTGCGGTACATCTGGCTGAACCTTGAGCAGAACGCGTTCAAGCCGGAGTCGATCGGGACGCGGGCGATGCTGCCGAATGTCTGGTGGCGCGTGCCGCCGGACTTCGAGGGAGGGTTCGATCTCGGCCAAGCGCAGGTCGATGGGCAGGATGTTGATGTGCTGGTGTACGACGCGGTCGGCAAGATCAACCTGCCCGAGCCTCTGGGTCCGGGTGAGTCGCTCGATCTTTCTATGGAGTTCTCGATGGTGATCCCGCCTCGGGGTCGTCTCGGGATGTACGAGGGCGAGGACGGGACGGTTTTCGAGCTGGCGCACTGGTTCCCGAATGTCGCGGTGTACGACGATGTGCATGGCTGGAACATCTTGCCGCACCAGGGCGATGGCGAGTTCTACACGAACTTCGGCGATTACGACGTGAGCATCACCGTGCCGGCGGATCACATCGTGGCCGGCGCCGGCGAGTTGCAGAATCCGGATGAGGTGCTGACGGATCAACAGCTCGAGTTGCTCGAGAAGGCCCGTCACAGCACGGAAACGATCTCGATCCGCAGTGTGGACGAGATCGGCGAAGATCGGCCGGAGGGGACCAAGACGTGGAAGTTCCGGGCGGAGAACGTGCGCACGTTCGCGTTCGCCACGAGCCGGGCGTTTGCGTGGGATGCAGCGATCGCCGGCGAGGATCGGCCGGTGCTGTGCCAGGCGTTTTATCCGCGTGAGGCGATGCCCCTGTGGTCGGATGAGGCGGTGCAGTTCGCCCGGCACACGATCAATTTCTATTCGGAATGGATTCATGAATATCCGTGGAGCACCGCAACCAACGTCAACGGCATCGTCGGGGGGATGGAATATCCGACGATCGTGTTCTGCTCCGAACAGCGCAACCGCCGAGGGCTCTTCGGTGTGACGGACCACGAGTTCGGGCACGAGTGGTTCCCGATGATGGTCAATAGTGACGAGCGACGCCACGCCTGGATGGATGAGGGGTTCAACACGTTCATCAACCATTACAGCGGCGAAGCGTTCTTCGGCAGGGGCAACGCGAGAAGCCGGGGCGGCGCCATGGGCATCGCCCGCCAGATGAATGCGGACCCGAGACCCCAGCCGATCATGACCTTCCCGGATCGGATCCGCAACAACGAGCTCGGGTTTCTCGCCTATGGCAAGCCGGGATATGGCATGCAGCTCCTGCGGGACTACATCCTTGGGCCGGAGCGGTTCGACGAGGCGTTCCGCGAGTACGTTCGTCGGTGGGCGTTCAAGAGCCCGACGCCCGAGGACTTCTTCCGCACGATGGAAGATGCGGCCGGGTATGATCTGGCATGGTTCTGGAGAGGTTGGTTTTATGAAAACGGTGTGCTCGATCAGGCGATCGGGCGTGTCCACGCCGAACCGAGGCGGGGCGTTGTGAACGTGGTCGTGTCCAACAACGAGCGGCTGGTGATGCCGGTGGTCATGGCGATCGAGTATGACGACGGGACCGAGGAGCGCCGCGAGCTGCCCGTCGAGGCCTGGGCCCGTGCGGACGAGTTCCCGGTCAGTTGGGACTCGGGCGGGCGCACGATCGTGCGCATCGAGATCGATCCCGACCATGTGCTGCCCGATATCGACAGGGACAACAATGTCTACGAAAATGAGGATTTCGAGGTCGATGATGAGTGGGATGATGGGGATTCGGAGCAGGAGGACCTCGACGAACGGGATCCGCGCAACGTACCGAGCACAAGGTCGAAGACCAAGAGCTCATCGAACTGATCGCCCGGCGCCGGCTCAGCCGAAGGCGATCCGGCCGATGGCCACCATCAGGATCGCGGCATAGACCCCGGCGACGAGGTCGTCGATCAGCACACCCCAGCCCGCGGGCAGGCGCTGGATGGAACCGGCCGGTGGCGGCTTGACGATGTCCATCAGCCGGAAGGCCAGGAACGCCCCGCCGAGCGTCAGCATCGCGGGCAGCCAGGGCGCGGTCGTCGAACAGGGCATGAGCCAGAGGGCGAGCAGCGGGAGGCACTGGCCTGCGGTTTCGTCGGCGACGATCGAGCCGTGGTCTTTTTTTCCAAAAACAGCCTCGGCGACATCGCCCTGAAGCACGCACGCGGCACTGAAGAACACCAGAATGCCGACAAAGACGCCGATGAAAATGGGCGAGCTCGGCGTTACTCCTGTCAGAATCAGGAGATACGCAATCGCTGGCGGCGGGAGCGAGCCCCAGGTCCCCGGTGCCGGCCGGAGCCGACCCAGTCCGAACGTGGTCAGAAACGGAAGCGTTGGCGTTTTCATGGGCGGTCGGCTTTCGCGTGGGTGATGGCTTTGGTGATGTAAAGCCAGGCGCTGGCCGCGGTGACAAGGGTGGTGGTCCAAGCCAGTACGCTGATGGCCCGCTCGAGACTCGGCGTGAGCGGGTCGGCCAGGGCGAGCGTGAGCAGGATGGCCGGGATGGCGATGGATTGGAGGATCATCTTGAGCTTGCCGAGCCAGTTGGCCGAGGCATCGACGCCCTCGCCCTCGAGCATGCCGCGCAGGCTCGTGACGAGCAGCTCGCGCGAGATGATGACGATGACCATCCAGCCGGTGAAACCCGCGACGGGATCAGGGTTTGCGAAGTTCGGGCCGGCGAGGAGGACAAAGCATCCGAGGGTCAGGATCTTGTCGGCCAGCGGGTCCATGATCCGGCCGAAACGGGTGATGGCGTGCCATTTTCGAGCGAGGTGGCCATCGAGGGCGTCGGTGATGGCAGCCGCGATGAACAGAACGGCAGCGACCAGCAGGGTGGTGCGGTCATCCGGGTAGACCGAGCCGGACAGCAGCACGAAGATCACAACCGACAGGACAATCCGAACACCCACAAGTGTGTTTGGGGTGTGGAGCCTCCAACCCGTGGCGCGATCTGTGGTGGGAGCGTGGGCCATGTGGACGGGATCCTACGGCAGGCAGATGGCGGATCATGGTTGAAGGCCTAGTTGGCGGTCCCTATCCTCAGCAACACTCGGCCCCGCGGTTGTCGCTCGGTCGGTTTTGTGGCTTTGGCAGGGGGCAGCATCAGCGTGGAAACCGTGATCAGCCCGATTCTGTTGTACGCGATGGTCGCCCTTGGCGGGCTCGGTGTGCTGATGGCGATGCCGCGCGACCGGGTGAACCTGGCGCTGCCCGGCTTTGCGCTCGGCGCGATCGCGGGCGGCGTTGTCCTCGCGGCGCTCGGGGTCAGGCTCGCGCAGACAGGTCTATCGGTCAACCTGTATTTCTACATCTTCTCGTTCATCGCCCTGGCGGCGGCGCTGCGGGTCATCACACATCCGAAACCCGTCTATTCGGCATTGTACTTTATTCTGACGATTCTGGCGACCAGCGGCCTGTTCCTGATTCTCTCGGCGGAGTTTATGGCCTTTGCCCTGATCATCATCTACGCCGGCGCGATCCTGATTACCTATCTGTTTGTGATCATGCTGGCGACGCAGGCGCCGGTGCAGCAGCTCAGCGAGGCCGAGCCGGTGTATGAGCGCGTGGCCCGCGAGCCGGTGGTGGCGACGCTGACCGGGTTTATTCTGCTTGCGGTGCTGACGACAGAGTTCGGACAGGGTGTCGGGACGCTGAGCTCGGGCGGGACGCCGGATTCTGATCGGATATTGGCTCAGTTGCCCCTGCGGATCGAGCGGGCACTGCACGAGGAACACCTGCTTGGCAGCGGCGAGGGCATCCTGCCGAATGAGGCGCTGGCGCGTTCGGTCAATGGGGACGGCTCGCCGGGGCCATACCTGATCGATCCCGACGCGAGGACCGCGGTCGTGCAGGTCCAGACCGAGGGCGGCGCCCGGCGGACGGTCGCGTGGCCCGCGGATCTGGAACTGACCAACACCGAGAGCGTCGGGTGGGAATTGATCAAGGAGCATCCCGGCGCGATCGAGATGGCCGGCGTGATCCTGCTCATGGCGATGCTCGGGGCGGTCGTCCTGGCTCGCAAGCAGATGCAGATCGATGAGGATGCCAAGCGGGATCAGGCCCTTGGCATGAACCCGCCGGCAGCCAACGGGGAGGGCGCGTGATGCTGGTTCTGGCGCAGAGCGGTTTCCCCGAGGTGATGGGCGGGCTCACGCTCTACCACTATCTGATGGTCTCGGCGGTGATGTTCTGTCTCGGGCTGATCGGGTTCGTCACGAGGCGAAACCTGATCGTGATGTTCCTTTGCACCGAGATGATGTTCCAGGCCTCCGGGATCGCGCTGGTGGCGTTCAGCCGGTTCTATCTTGAGACGACGGGGCAGGTGTTCGTGATTTTCGTGCTGACGGTGGCCGCGGCCGAGGCCGCGATGGCGCTGGCGCTCGTGGTGCTGTTGTTCCGTCGGCACGAAACGCTTGACGGGTCGGTGTGGTCGGTGCTGAAAGGCTGAGTGGGGCAACGCATGCTGCTGGAATCTTTGGTGCTGAGTCCGACGATCGCTGCAGCGGATGCCGCGCGGGCGGTTGGCGCTGCCCCGATGTGGGTGATCGCGATCCCGATGCTCCCGCTGCTCGCAGCCGCCCTCAACACGCTCACCGCGATCTTCAAGGTCAAGACCAAGCTCCCGGCATGGATCACCGTTTTCTCGCTCGCAGCCAGCTTCGTGCTCACCGTCATGGCCTACATGACACTCCGCGGCGAAACCACCGGCGTGGTCGCGTGGGACTGGTTCGATCTCTCATGGGGCGATGGGCAGGGGCAGCACCTGCTCGCCAACTTCGGGTTCTACATCGACAACCTGACGCTCATCTGGATGCTCTTCGTCACGGGCCTGGCCACGCTGATCGCGCTCTACGCCAGCGAGTACATGGCGCACGATGTCGGCGCCGGTTATTCCCGGTTCTTCATGGCGTTCTGCCTCTTTGTCTTCTCGATGGCGTGCCTCGTCATGGGCGACAACCTTCTGCTGCTCTATCTCGGCTGGGAGGGCGTGGGCCTCTGTTCGTACCTGCTGATCGGGTATTTCTATAAGAAACCGGCCGCGGTGGCCGCGGCGAAAAAGGCGTTCATCGTCAATCGCATCGGCGACCTCGGGCTGGCCATCGGTGTGATGCTGACGTTTGTGCATTTCGGCACGGTTGAATACGCCGAGCTGTTCAACTCGGCCCAGCTTCAAGGCTACATCGAAGCGGTCCAGACGGGCCACGCCGGCGAGGTGCCCCTGATGGCGCAGCTCATCCCGGTTTTCCTGATGATCGGGGCATTCGGCAAGAGTGCGCAGTTCCCGCTGTATGTCTGGCTCCCCGACGCGATGGAGGGCCCGACGCCGGTCAGCGCGCTCATCCACGCCGCGACCATGGTCACCGCCGGCGTCTACCTCATCGCGCGCATGTACCCCGTCTTCCTCGTCAGCGCCTGGGCGCTGCCCGTGGTGGCGTGGATCGGGACGATCACGGCCCTGCTCGCAGCGACCATCGGTATGGCGCAGTTCGACATCAAGCGCATCATGGCGTATTCGACGGTCAGCCAGCTCGGCTACATGTTTGCCGGCCTCGGGATGCTTGCATCCACCGGTGCGGTCTTTCACGTCATCACGCATGCCTTCTTCAAGGCGCTGCTGTTCCTCTGCTGCGGTGCGGTGATGCACGGCTTCGCGGGTCAGCTCGACCTGCGACGCCTCAGCGGGCTCTGGCACATCAAGGGCTGGCGCATCGTCGCCGTCGGGATGCTCGTGGGCTGCCTGAATCTTTCCGGCGTGCCATTCACCTCCGGCTTCTTTTCCAAGGACATGATCATCGCCGAGAGCTTTGTCACCCCCGGCTATGGCTTCAGCCTGCTCGGGTGGGTGCTGCTGATCACCGCCGGGATGACCGCGTACTACACCTTCCGCGTCTTCTACCGCGTGTTTGTCGGGCCCGTGGTCTACGAGCCGGGCGATGAACTGCACAGCGCCGAGGAAGAAGAAGCGCACGAGGAAGAACTCGAACACGAGCACGCCACCGGCGGGCACTTCCACCCGCACGCGCCGGGCATCGCGATCAACACCGTGCTGGCCACGCTCAGTGTGCTGGCGATCGTGGCGGCTTTGCTGTACTTCGTCTCTCCCGAGAAACATGGCTGGGTCGGTTCGATGCTCGAAAGCTCGACCGCAGCGACCATCCACAGCGAGGCCGCCGGCGAGCATGGCCCCGCGGTGGCGATGTTCACAATCCAGGAGCACGCCCCGGCATCCCACGGCGAGGCGCACGCCGGCGAAGCAGCGCACGGCTCGTTCCTCGGCTACAACCCGCACGAGGTCATGTTCTACGTCTCCGCGATCTTCGGCTTGCTCGGGATCGCCATCGCGGCTTGGGCGCACGGGCCCAGGGGTATCGCCAGCGGCTTCCTCGGCAACCGCACCGATGCGGCGCACTGCCGAATGGACACCATCGCCAAACGCTTCGGTCCGATCCCACGATGGGCGGAGAACAAGTGGTATGTCGATGAGTTCTACAACTTCATCCTCGTCCGGCCGCTATGGGTGCTCGGGCATCTCTTCCACGCGATCGACCGGCTGCTGGTCGATGGGCTTGTGAATCTGTTCGGGGTCCTGCCGAGGCTTCTGGGGCGTGGGGCGCAGCCGGCGCAGAGCGGCATACTGCACAGCTATGCGTTGTCGATGGCGGGCGGTCTTGGTGTTCTTCTTCTGATCATTGTGGTGGTGACGCACTGATGCTGTTGATCTTGCTCATTGTGGTGCCGCTGATCTGTGCGGGATTGATCGTGTTCAACCCCCGCGAGCAGGCTCGGTACATCGCGACCGGCGGCTCGCTGATCGCTGCGGTACTCGGTGTGATCGCGCTGGCCGTGTTTGACTGGTCATCGCCCGGCACGTCGCAGATGGTGGTCTCGGCGGACTGGGTGCCTCAACTCGGCCTGCGGTTTGCAATCGGGGTGGATTCGGTCTCGCTGCTGCTGATTGCGCTGACGGTGCTGCTCGGTCCGATCTGCATCATCGGGTCGTATTCCGCGATTCAGGAGAACCAGAAA
>DRKT01000065.1 GCA_011053195.1 Phycisphaerales bacterium
GATCGATCCATCAGAGCCGCCACCCGCGACGCCGGAGGTGAACGCATGCTGGAGTCGGATGCAATCCGAAAACCCCCGGCTGCACACCGGCCCGATCCTGAGCGTCGCCGTCGATGGCCATGGCGCCCTCGCCATCCGACGCGACACGTACCAACGCCTTTCGGTTCAGATCAAGGATCGTTCGCTCGTTGACCCGCCGGTGATGCAGCTCTCGGTGACGGGGGTGCTGATCGCGCCCGATGCCTCGGGCTTGCCGACGGTTCTCCTCGGCAAGCGATCGGACCAGACCAGAATCTACCAATCCATGTGGGAGCTGGCGCCCTCGGGCGGGATCGACCCGCCGGTCAACCTCACGAACTTTGGTATGCCTCAGATCCTCGAACAGCTCCAGCGCGAATGCAGCGAGGAACTCGGATTCCAGCCCGATGTTCACAATCACACCCTGCTGGGTCTCGTGACCGATCCGATTGCCATGAGCACGGATGTTGTCATCCGGCTGGACCTGCCGAAGCAGCATCCCCTCGATGGTTTCGACTGGGAATACACCGATGTCCGCTGGGTTTCGTGCAACGACGTTCACGCATTCACGTCGTCACACCACACCATCCCACCAACACTGGCCATCCTGCGAGCGGTGTTTCAGCCGGACAGTGGTTGCTAGCGAGAACACCACGCGGAGGAATCAGCGTGTTCCGGATTCGCGTCGGCGTCGCTTGGCCGTCGGCTTGGCTGTATTCGAGCGGGCATCGTTGGATGGCCTGCTGGCCCGGCGGTTTCCACCACTGGACCGCCTGCCGCGAGGCTTGGATGTCGCGGGTTCTTCTCGCCTGGGTATTGCCGAAGTTTCAGCCCGTGGCTCCGGCGCGAGATGTCCCGGCGCCTCGGCAAGTTCGATGCGAGAATCCGTCAACCGTTCGATCGCCCGAAGATGAACCCGCTCATCCCGGCTGCAGAACGAAACAGCCAACCCCGCAGCCCCGGCCCGGCCGGTCCGACCGATGCGGTGAACATACGCCTCGGGCTCGTTGGGCAGGTCGAAGTTGTAGACATGGGTGATCCCATCGACATCGAGCCCGCGGGCCGCGACATCCGTGGCGACCAGCACGCGCGCCCGCCCGCCTCGGAAACTGTCCAGCGCGCGTTCGCGTTGGTTCTGTGATTTGTTGCCGTGGATGGATGCCGCCTTGACGCCCGCGACATTGAGCGTGTGCGTCAGTTTGTCGGCGCCGCGCTTCGTGCGCGTAAAGACCAGCGCCCGCTTCACATCCCGATCCTTCAGGAGATGCTTGAGCAGCACGGGCTTGATGCTCCGCGAAACATGGTACACCGATTGCTCGATCAACTCCGCGGTCGAAGACACCGGCGCGACGGTCACCTTGACCGGGTCTCGCAACAACGATTCGGCGAGATGCCTGATGTTCTTCGGCATCGTCGCCGAGAACAGCAGCGTCTGCCGATCTTCGGGCAATTCCTTGGCAATCTGGCGGATGGGCTGGATGAAGCCCATGTCGAGCATCCGGTCCGCCTCATCGAGCACAAAGGCTTCAATGCAGCGAAGATCGACGTGCCCCTGGTTCATCAGGTCCATCAGCCGTCCGGGCGTGGCCACGATGATGTCCACGCCTCGTTCGAGCTTGCGCACCTGATGGTATTGATTGACGCCCCCGAAAATGACGACATGCCGCAGGCCGATATTTCGGCCGTACGTATTGAAACTCTCGTCGATCTGCGAAGCAAGCTCCCGTGTCGGTGAAAGCACCAGCACGCGGGGCCTGACCGGGCCGCGCCGGCTCTTGTCCGGCTTGGCGCGATGAAGACGATCAAGAATCGGCAGCGCAAAGGCAGCCGTCTTGCCCGTCCCCGTCTGCGCGCAGCCGAGCAGGTCGCGCCCCGCAAGCACCGGCGGGATCGACTGGGCCTGGATCGGTGTGGGGGTGTCGTAGCCCTCGTCGGCGATGGCCTTGAGTAGGGGACGACAAAGTTGAAGCGATGAAAACTGATTTTGAGACAAAGAGACATTCTCCGACACCGGCCCGGCCAATGTGCCGAGGGTGCGTGTGTTTGGGCGACCTCGCCCAATTTCTGTTGGAACAAGAGCGGCCTGCCTGGGAAACACCAACGAACCACGCCGAAGGTGCTGCCAGCAGATTCCCGGACGCTGATTCTTCCCACGTGCATGTGAGACAGGTCCGGGGCCACCGGCGGTGTACCCAATGGTAGGCCCGCCGACCAAGCAATGGATTCCGGTCAATTCAACCGATCCAAAGAATCCAAAAAAACCGAGCCGGGAACGCGGGCAACCCGAGGGATTCCGTCCTTCTCAGGTCGGTTCGCTCCAAAGGTCGCGTGCATTCCCGGCTCGCTTCGGGTGTGGCTGGTGCTTTATGGATTGCAGATCGGGCCGCTGCTGCCCATGTTGAAGGCCGCGATCCAGGCCGTGAAATCGGACGGCTCGAGTGTGCCGTTCTGGTTCGTGTCCGCCTTCAGGTCGCCCGCGTTGAAATTGGCGATCCACGCGGTAAAGTCGGACGGCTCGAGCGTGCCGTTGTCGTTCTGGTCGGCGCACAGCCGGCCGACGGTGACCGTGATCGATCCGACCATCCCGAACTCGCCGTGCGGATGGCAGTGGTAGTCGTACAGGTTGCCGGCGATCGGGTTGGCATCGAGGAACGCCTGATCGAACGTCACCGAGAACTCGGTCCCGGCCGGCGCGGGCGGGCCCGAAAGAAATGCCGAGGTCGGAGCGCCCGGCAGGCCGGAGCCCACGTTGTGACCGCCGCCCTCCCAGATCCAGTGCACCGTGTCGCCGACAGCAATGGTGATGTCCTTCGGCGAGAACGAAACAGTGTTGTTCGGCCCCACAATCACATCATGTGTGGTCTGGCCGACAGCACATCCTGAAAACACAAACGCGGCCCCGATGGCCAAGGTGTGAACCAACTTCATATTTCTTCCTCCTGTATGCAACAGCGTACCGCATTAAACACAAACCAAACAACAGGTTGTGCCGGTGCGGGAACGGTCCCTTCTACCATGCAATGTCCGCTCTATCGGCGGGTGTTGCACCGAAACAGTGTCGGCAAACAGATCACGTCAGTGTTTCGATAACTCGGCCAAACACCGTTCAACACGCGACAGCACCAACTCCCGACCGAGCGAGGCGCACGTGATGCCAAGGGGCGGGCTCACCGCACCGCCTGTCAGAGCCACACGGATCGGCTGGGCGAGTCGACCCATCTTGATCTCACGGGCCTCACAGAACGACGCCAGCGCCGATTCGATCGTCCCCGGCTCGAACGGATCAACCCGGTGCAGCACGTCGGCAAACTCGCGCAGCAACTCCAAACCAGTCGGATCGCCCTTGAGCACGTGCTTGCGGACCGCCTTTTCGTCGTACTCAATCGAACCGGTATCCATGAACAAAAACGAGACCGGACCCTTCGCCTCGGCCAGTGTTGCCGCCCGCTGCTGAATCGCCGGCGCCAGCATCAGCATTGCCTGTTCATCCAGTTTCGTGAGCAGATCCGAGTCGTATCGGCTGCACCACTGACGCCAGCGTGAGACAAACTCGGCCGCCGGCA
Organism: Phycisphaerales bacterium; assembly: GCA_011053195.1. GTDB lineage: Bacteria > Planctomycetota > Phycisphaerae > Phycisphaerales > UBA1924. Next base: position 3,582 of record DRKT01000065.1, read on the forward strand.
TCGCCTTGATCCGGTCGAAGTTGAACGCCCGCAGCTTGTCCCGGTCAAACTTGCTCGCCGACTTGCCCACCCGATCAAACGAGAAGTGCCGATCAAGATACGCACGGTCGAACCGCTCGATGTCCCGGCCCTGCTCATCCTTCTCGCCGGGATTCCAGCCCAGGAGGGCAATCGTGTTGACCACCGCCTCGGGCAGATACCCGGCGCGGCGGAAGTCCTCAACATCAATCTCCGGAAGATCGACGCCGAGTTTCTTCGACAACACGAGCAGATTCTCCTGAGGCAACTGGACTGTCTTGTCCTTCATCCACCGAGCAAAGACCTCCTCATCCACGCCCGCATCGGCGCCCGTGATGTTGCCCGCAGCCCGGACCGCGACGCGCACCGCCTTGTCCTTGTCGCGCTTGCTCATCTTCGATCCGTCCGGATTGAAGATCAGAGGAAGATGCGCAAACCTCGGCACGCGATACCCGAGCGCTTGCATCAATGCCACGTGCCGCGGCGTATTGTTCAGGTGCTCCTGCCCGCGCACCACGTGCGTCACACCCATCGCTTCATCATCAACCACAACCGCGAAGTGATACGTCGGAAACCCGTCGCGCTTGCGAATCACCAGATCGTCGAGCTCCTCGTAGGCGAACGTCACCTCGCCGAGGATCTCGTCATGCACGGTGATCGGCTCGCTCGGCATCTTGAACCGGAGCACGTGCGGCTCGGATCTCGCCCGTTCGAGGGCCTCGGCATGGTCATAGTTCTCGCTCTGGCGGTAGATGAACGTCTGCTTCCGCTTCTCCGCCTCTTTACGCCGGGCCAGCAGCTGCTCGGGTGAGTCAAACGCCGGATACGCCAGTTCCGCTTCGAGCAGGGTTTGGAAGCAGTCATCGTACAACGCCCGACGCTGCGACTGATAGAACGGCCCGACCCCGCGCGGGTCTCCGCCACAGCCGAGTGCCTCGGGCCCGTCGTCCCAGCAGATTCCGAGCCAGGCGAGATCGTCAAGAATGCCCGCCGCCGCGGCATCGCTCGAACGTTTCTGGTCCGTGTCCTCGATCCGAAGCACAAACCGCCCGTTCCTTCCGCGGGCATAGGCGGCGCAGAAGAGAGCCGTCCGAGCGCCACCGATATGCAGGTGGCCGGTCGGCGAGGGCGCAAATCGTGTGATCGGCGGGTTCATTGCTACAGAGTAGGAACGAACTTTTCCCCGGCGGGCCGCGAGGGTACTGACCCTGATATACTGTTGGGTCCGAGAAAGGCTCGCAGTCCGGATTGTCGATCCAGGTCTCAGGCAGTGAATTCAGGCCCTCCAGGGGGCATTGCAGCGGGCCGGTAGTTCGATCTACTCTGTTGTTCGCGAGTGTTTGGGCTTTGTTCTAAACACCAGATGAACCGCGGAGAACGACCTCGAAAGGAGGGCCGACGCTATGGCCACTGAACATGCACCCGCCGATATCCGCAACATCGCTCTCGTCGGCCACGGCGGGTCCGGCAAAACCACACTCACCGAGAGGCTCCTCTTTTCTGCCGGTGCGATCCAGCGCATGGGCTCCGTCGAGGAGAACAACACCGTCAGCGATTGGTCCGAAGAGGAACACCATCACCAGCACTCACTCAGGCAGGTCATGGTCCACTTCGAGGCCAAAAGCCACATGAGCGACAAGTCTGTTCTCGTCAACCTCCTCGATACGCCGGGTCTCGGCGACTTCATCGGTCACGCCATCGCCAGCCTCCCGGCCGTTGAGACCGCCATGGTGGTCATCGACGCCGGCAAGGGCATCGAGACCGTCACCCGACGAATCTACAACGTCGCCCAAGAACGCAACCTCCCGCGTGCCATCGTGATCAACAAAATCGACGAGCACGATCTCGACCTCGAAGGCCTCGTCGAACGCATCCGCGATGTCTTCGGGAATCAGTGCCTCCCGATCAACCTCCCGACCGCCGGCGGCGAAAGCGTCATCAACGTCTTCGAGGCCGAGCACGCCGACGGCGCTGAACCCGTGTTCTCATCCGTCGAAGAAGCCCACCAGCAGATCCAGGAGCAGGTCGTCGAGGTCGATGACTCGCTTACCGAAGCCTACTTCGAGGGTGGCGAACTCGATCCTGTCAAACTTCACAAGGCGTTCGAGGTCTGTCTCCGCGAAGGGCACCTCGTCCCCATCTGCTTCGTCAGCGCCAAGACCGGGGCCGGCATCGATGACCTCATGCACGTTATCGTCGACTACCTCCCCAGCCCACTCGAGGGCAACCCCAGGCCGTTCGTCAACGAAGACGAAGATGGCAACGAATCACCCTACGAATACAGCGTCGATCCCGACAAACCCCTGCTCGCCCATGTCTTCAAGATCGCGGCCGACCCGTTCGTCGGCAAGCTCGGTGTCTTCCGTGTGCATCAGGGCCGGCTCAAAGTCAAGGATGAAGTCTACATCGGCGCCAACAAAAAACCCGTCCGCATCGCCCATCTCTACAAGCGGCAAGGCAAGGACAACGTCGAGGTCGAATCGCTCGGCGCCGGCGATATCGGGGCTGTCGCAAAAATCGACGAACTGCACTTTGGCTCAGTCTTGCACACAGACCATGATGCGGACAAGGTCCACCTGAAAAAACTCCCGCTTCCCAAGCCCATGTTCGGCCTGGCCATCGAACTCAAAAACCGCAAGGACGAATCAAAGTTCGCACCCGCAACCCACAAGATGATGGAAGAAGATCCCTGCCTGATCTTCGAGCGCGTCGAGGCCACCAAGCAAACCGTCATGCGAGGGCTCGGCGAACTCCACCTGCGCGTTGTCGAAGAAAAGCTCAAAGATCAATACGGCATCGAGATCGAAACCGAAACGCCTAAGATCGCATTCCGCGAATCAATCGCGGCCAACGCCGAAGGACACCACAGGCACAAAAAACAATCCGGCGGCTCGGGTGAGTTCGGCGAGGTCTACCTCCGCGTCTCACCACTGCCCGTCGATCACGAAAACCACGACGAACCCACATTCGAGTTCGTCAACGCCACCGTCGGCGGCTCAATCCCCAAGCAGTTCCTGCCTGCCATCGAAAAAGGCATCCGCGGTGTGCTCCAAGAGGGCGCCATCGCCGGCTACCCGATGACCGGTGTCCGCGTCGAGGTCTACGACGGCAAGTTCCACGCCGTCGATTCCAAGGAAATCGCATTCATCAAGGCCGGCCGAAAGGCGTTCATCGATGCCGTCCAGAAAGCCAAGCCGATTCTGCTCGAACCCTATGTCCACCTCGAAGTCACAGCCCCGAACTCATACATGGGCGACATCGCCAGCGACCTCTCCACCAAGCGCGGCCGGGTCCAGGACACCGAGATGATCGGATCGGATACTGTTGTCGTCAAAGCCCAGGCGCCGCTCGGCGAACTCCAGAACTACTCCAACCAACTCAAGAGCATGACCGGCGGCGCGGGCTCCTACACCATCGACTTCAGCCACGAAGAACGAACCCCGCCCAACATCCAAGCCGAGGTCGTCGCTGCGTTCAAAGGCCACCAAGACGACGACTAACCCCGGAACCAACACACCAATCACCACAGCCCCCGAAGGCCGATCGGCTGACGGGGGTTTGTATTCTGCTCGGACACCCGTTCCCGGCACGAAATGAACGATGTTTTCGGACCTTGAACCGGACTCGCGACCTCCCGGCCCTGCCCCGCCCACGCCGGCCCGATGCGGCTAAACTCCCGCACGACGGAGCACAGCATGGATCGTATCTCGTTCTCATCACCCCAAGCCGGTCCAACACGCGCGCCATCGGTCCGTCCCGCTCAAAGCAAACCCATCGACCACACACCCAGGCTTCGGCTCGCAGATCGCGAAGACCGTGTCGAGCTGTCCTCCATCTCGTCAAGACCGACACCCGGGACCAACATGGATCGCCTCCTTGCCGGACGCGTCACCTCGCCGGCCGCACCTGAAAAGCTCGACAGGCCGACCTCGGTCACGAGTCACGCCATCAAGTTCTATTCAAATCCTTCAGACCAGAACGCAGCCGCCACGCTCGGCGCATCTGGGTCAACGCTCGACGTGCTCGCCTAGCGACTACCCTTGACCGTGACCCCGCCAGCAAGACTGCCCCCATACTCCGATGTCTTTTCCAACTGGTCCATCGATCCGAGCATGGTTTTCCTGAACCACGGCTCATTCGGCGCTTGCCCCAAAAACGTCCTCCAAGCCCAGCAAAGCCACCGCAACAGTGTCGAGGCCAGGCCCGTCCGGTTCTACTGCCACGGCATCTTCGAGGGGCTCGATCGAAGCCGGCGCGCCATCGCCTCGCTCGTCGGCGGCAAACCCGAAGACTTTGTCTTTCTCAACAACGCCACCACAGCCGTCGCCACCGTGCTGGACAACATCGCCCGGGGCGTCGGACTCGCCGAAGCCAAACCCCTCGGCCCCGGCGACGAGATCCTGGTCAACACGCTCGAATACCCGGCCTGCCTCAACAATATCGAACGCCTCGCCGAGCGCACCGGCGCCACCATCATCCGCGCCGAGATACCGTGGGTGATGCAGGATGCCGAGCACACCCCCGGCTCCATCTACGAGCAGATCATCGCCCGTATCTCCAACCGCACCCGCCTGTGCCTGCTCAGCCTGATCGCCAGCCCGACCGGTATGGTCATGCCCGCCCGGCGCCTCATCGCCGAACTCCGCCGAAGGGGCGTCGCCACACTGCTCGATGCCGCCCATGGCCCCGGCGCCATCGACCTCGACCTCGACACCCTCGGCGCCGAATTTACCACCTCCAACTGCCACAAATGGCTTTGCACGCCCAAGGGCGCCGCTTTCCTCCATGTCCGTCCCGAGCATCAGCCCCGCTTCCGTCCGCTCTGCCTGTCCAACCATGCCAACGCCCCCGAGGGCGCCAAAGGCCGAAGCAGGTTCAACCTCGAATTCGACTACATGGGCACCGATGATGTCACCGCAAGGCTCACCATCGCCGACGCCATCGACCTTGTGCCCAAAGCCGCCAATCGAGACTGGCCGGGCATCATCACCCACAACCGCGATCTGGCGCTCGCCGCCCGGGACTGCGTGCTCGAACGCCTCGGAACGACCAAACCCGCCTCTGATGAGATGGTCGGCCCGCTCGCCTGTGTTCCATTGCCCGAGGTCGAGCCGGAACGCCTCGCTCGCCTCGCCGCTCGGCCGACACGCTACAACGATGCCCTCCAGGACGCCCTGCTCGAGCGCCACAGCATCCAGATTCCGGTCTGGACGTCGGGCCGAACCCGCTGTCTGCGTCTGAGCGCACAGGTCTACAACACGATCGAGCAGTACCGATACCTCGCCGAGGCGGTCGCCGAGGAACTGGACCGCGAATCCAAGCTCTGAACGGTCTTATTTCTTCAAAATCGGCAGAATATCGTCCGAGGCCTCGCTGCGGATCCCCGCATCGTCGAGGATGTCCTCCGTCGCTTCCTCGAGCTGCGCACGATCAAACACCAGCGTCTCGTTGGTCATCCCCGCAAACTTGAACTCGATGAACTCGCCCTCGGCATCGCGCAAAAGCTCCGCCAGATGAGCCAGATTCTTCACCTTCACACCATTGACACTCTCGAGCACCGGCAGCAAACCAAGCTGATACCCCTTCGTCGTGCGGTGAGGAAAGAACGGCGAAGGAAGCACCACCAACTGCTCGCCCTCGAACGCCGGCTCGTCCGAGAGCCGTTCCACAATCGGGTTCTTCTGAAAGGCCAGCGCCGGACCCACGCGGGCCGCCGCCTGCGCCAATTCCGAATACACCGGCGTAAACACCATCGGCCCATGAATCAGATAACTCGGATACGCCCCATCCAAAGGTTCCATCACGCGATCGGGCCGGACCTTCACCGGAAGATCCAGCTCCACCGATTCGCCATCCCGGATCACCGTCAGCGTCACCACGCCATCGTGCGCCAGTTTCGGAACGTAGTACCCGAAGTGAAACCGAAACCCGCCCTCGACATCCACCATCCCGCGGTTGTCGATGTCGTGATCCCCGATCCGGTCGATCAGATCCCACTCCTTGAGAACCGAGTCCTCATCCGCATCGGTCACCACCAGCCCCGTCTGGTCGCTCGAAAGCCCGAGACGCTCGCGCAGCGCCGGATTCTCCGCCGTCTGAAGCCTCGAGAACATCCTCGGGTTGCCCTCGTACGACCCGTCCTCGATGTCTTCGAGGAACATCAGGATCTCATCGGTCGGGATCACATACCCGATGTTCTCCGCCGAGGGAATCCCGCTGAAGACCAGCCCGATCACCTTGTCGCCCAGAAAGACCGGCCCGCCCGAGTTGCCCGGATTCAACGCGGTGTCCACCTGCATCCGAAGCCCGCGCGTCACGCCGTTGTAGTCCGTGAACTCGATCCGGCTGACGATCCCCTCCGTCACCGAGAGCGCATCGCCGCCCATCGGGTACCCGATCGCCTGCACCGTCGAACCAATCCTCGGAAACTCGTCGCTCAGCTCCGCTGCCGGGTGCGTGTCAAAGAAACTCTCATCCTCCAGCTCGATCAGCGCCAGGTCGATCCCGCGGGCAATCGCGATCACATGCCCCTCATACTTCTCCGAGCTCTGGTACGGCTGGACCAGAATCCGCTTGGCATAGTTCACCACATGCGAGTTGGTCAAAATCCGGTTGCCCGAGATCACCACCCCGGAGCCGGTCGCCTCCGTCGGCGCCCGCCGGGTCCAGGGCTGCGAAAGGTTCGGCATCCTCGCCGTCGTAAAGATTTTCACCACGCTCGCCCGGTCCGCCTCGTCCTCAGGTCTCGTCGCGAGGCTCGGGGCAGCAACCAACAACAGGGAGAAACCGAGCAGCAATCGTCCAAGCATGAGTCTGGGTCCTTCCACTTCAATCAAAAACCGGGCCACAACCCGGCCCCGCATCCTACCACCAAGCCTATCCCGCGCCGCGACCCGGCCCGAGCTATCATCATCGCATGGCCACAATCCTCGTCCTCCAGCACTCCACCGTCGGACCGGGCCGCCTCGGCGCCACCCTCCGCGACCACGCATTCAAGCTCGATATCAAAAAGATCGACGCCCAGCCCAACGGCCGGCATGATTCCGTCCCGACAAGCCTCGATGGCTACCAGGGCCTGATCTGCCTCGGCGGACCCGCCGCTCCCGATGCCGACCTCCCGTGGATCGAGCCCGAACTCAATCTCATCCGGCAGGCCAACGACCAACAACTTCCCCTCGTCGGCATCTGCCTCGGCCACCAACTCATCGCCCGCGCCCTCGGCGGCGAGGTCGCCCCCATGACCAAACCAGAATGGGGCTTTGAAACCGTCACACTCAACCACACCGGCCAGACCGACAGCCTCCTCGCCGGCATCCCCTGGGATTGCCCACAGTTCGAATCCCACACCTACGAAGTGACATCACCACCGCCCGGCGCCACCATCCTCGCCTCCAGCGAATCCTGCAACAACCAGATCATGCGCATCGGCCAGCGCACATTCTCATTCCAATACCACTTCGAGGTTGATGCCGCCATGCTCGACCATTTCGAGCACACCGATGCCCGGATCATGGAGCAAGCCGAGATCACCAGCTCCGTCTTTCGCGCCCAGGCGCTGGAGCACTACGAGATGTTCGCCCGCGCCGCGGATCGCCTCTGTGTCAATCTCGCGACCTATGCCTTTCCGTTCACCGCCCTCACAGCCGTCTAGCCCGACATGGGCACCACTCTCAACATCGCGACACCCGCCGATTTCGACCTGCCCCGCGATGTCTGCTCCTATGGCTACTTCGTGCTCGCGCCGAACCGCTGGGATGTCCAGAGCCAGAGCCTCACCCGTCCACTGAACCTTCACGACGGCCCCGCCAAGGCCAGCATCACCCAGCCAGCCAAAGGCCGGCTCCGCGCCGGGTTCGACCGACCACTGAGCAGATCCGAACAAGCCCAGGCCCGCGCCAAAATCGCCCGCATGCTCCGCCTCGATGAAGCCGAGGACCACACCAAAGCCTTCCACCGCGCCGACCCACGCTGGAAACGCTCCGGCCGATCCAGACTCTTCCGATCACCAACACTCTTCGAAGACATCGTGAAAACCGTCACCAGCTGCAACGTCACATGGCCCGGCACCGTCAACATGAACACCCAGCTCGTGCGCCATCTCGGTCGAAAGGGATGCTTCCCCACGCCCGTACGCCTGGCCCGCACTCGCCCCGGCACGCTCAGAGGACGATGCCGCGTCGGCTACCGCGACCAGCGACTCATCGAACTGGCCAACCTGTTCCACACCGGCCACATCGACGAGCACTGGCTCCAAAGCCCGGCCACCCCCGATGACGACGTCTTCGATTTCCTCAAAACCCTGCCCGGCATCGGGCCCTACGCCGCCGGCAACATCCTCATGCTCCTCGGCCGATACTCCCGACTCGCCATCGACACCGAAACCATCCGCCACGGCAAAGCCGTTCTCGGATTCACCGGCTCAGACCAACAGATCACCACACAACTCAACGCCCATTACGAACCCTTCGGCCCATTCAAGTTCAAAAGCTACTGGTTCGAGCTCTGGGCCCACTACGAAACCAAGCAGGGACCATCGCACCTCTGGAAACGCGAAGAAACCGCCACCGCATTCACCGCAAACAACCTCTAGGCCGCATCCCGGGCACCCAAAATGCCGATGAACCACCCAACCCATGACCGGCACCCATGAACAAACCAGCACCCGATCCCCAGCCCCGCTGATCATCCACGTCGGCCTGCACAAAACGGGCACGACCTGGCTCCAGAATCGCGTCTTCACCAACAACGATCTCGGCTTCCATTCCCCCTGGGGTCCGATGGCCTCGCCCGCGGTCGCCGAGTTCATGCTTGTCGATCCGCTCGCTTTCGACGCAAAGGCCACTCACGAACGCCTCGCCCCCGACATCACAGCCGCCCGCGACCGGGGTCTCATCCCCGTCCTCTCCCACGAGGGCCTCTCCTCACGACCCGTCCGGGGCACCTACTACGCCCCGACCGTCGCCAAGCGGCTTGCCGACGTCTTCCCCGAAGCACGAATCATCATCGGCATCCGGGAACAAAAGGGAATGATCCTCTCCCTCTACCGCCAGTTCGTTCGCAACGGCGGCACATACTCCCTCACGCAATTCATCGGCACCGGGAACGAACCCCCCGGCTGGTCGCCGCTCTGCCGGCTCGACTTCTTCCACTACGACCGATTCGTCCGCCTCTACCAAGACCTCTTCGGCGAAGACAACGTTCTCGTCCTCCCACTCGAACTGCTCCGCGATGATGAACCCGATTACCTCCGAAAAATCCTCGCCTTCGCCGGTAGTGACGCCCCGCCCGACGCACTCGGACAAGCCGGCGCCTCAAATGTCGGCTGGGGAGGCTGCACACTCGGGCTCTACCGATGCCTCAGCCGATTCGCCGTCCGCAACCCCCTCGGCCCCAAACAACCCTGGCCCGTGCGATGGTCGCAGCGGATCTGCTACAAACTCGACGCCATCATCCCGCGATCCATGCACAAAAAAGTTGAAGCCCGCTGGAAGGCGACCATCGCCGACCGCGTCGCCGACCGATTCGCACCAAGCAACGCCCGACTCGCAGCCATGACCGGGCTGAACCTCAAAGAACTCGGCTACCCCTGCGGCTGATCCACCACCGAGAAGCCCCGCTCGGCCGAATAATCCTGAAGTGCCGACACGTTCCAATCCCCAGCCCGCTTGGCCTGAATCGCCTCAACCGCCGCCTGCGCGCCGGTCGTGGTGGTCAGGATCGGAATCCCGAGCCTCACTGTCGCCGAGCGGATCCGCCCCTCATCCGTCCCGAACCCCGTCTTGGTCGGCGTGTTGATCACGAGCTGGATCTGTCCGTTGGCCATCAGATCGAGCACATTCGGCCGGGCACCCGCCGACAGTTTTTCGAGCACCGTCGGGTGCAATCCATGCTTGGCAAGCTCGGCCGCCGTCCCCCGCGTCGAATACACCGAGAACCCCATCGCCATCAGGCTCCGCGCCACAGGCACGATCTCCCGTTTGTCCTCCGCACGCACCGAAAGAAACACCCCGCCCTCGCTCGGTAGCCTTTCGCCCACCGCCATCGATGCCTTCAGCACCGCCACCGGCAGCGAGATGTCCATTCCCATCACCTCGCCCGTCGAGTGCATCTCGGGACCGAGCACCACATCAACGCCCGGGAATCGGCTGAACGGAAACACCGACTGCTTCACCGCGTACGCGCCGGACAACTCTCGCTCCATCGCGCCAAGCTCGTCCAGCGACCGACCCATCATCACACGCGAAGCGATCGAGGCCCAGGGCACACCCATCGCCTTGCCTACGAACGGCACCGTCCGGCTCGCCCGCGGATTCACCTCCAAAATAAACAGCCGATCATCCCGGATCGCCATCTGCACATTCATCAGCCCGTTGACACCCAACGCCTCGGCCAGCCGGCGAGCCACCGTGCGCACTCGCTCGATCGTGTGCGATCCGAGCGACCACGGCGGGATCGTGCACGAGCTATCTCCTGAATGAACGCCCGCCTGCTCGATATGTTCCATCACGCCGCAGACCACCGCCCGCCCCGACCCATCCGCAAAGTCCGCCACGACATCGACATCGATCTCCGTCGCGTGGTTCAGGAACTGATCGATCAGAATCGGCGCATCATCCAGACCCGAGACATCCACCGCCCCGGCCATGTACCGCCGAAGCGCCCGCTCATCCGAACAGATCTCCATCCCCCGGCCGCCCAGCACATAACTCGGCCGGACCAGCACCGGATACCCGATCATCTCCGCGATCCGCACCGCCTCATCCATCGACCGCGCAATCCCCGACGCCGGCCGATCGAGTCCAAGCCGACCAAGCAGCGCATCAAACCGCTCCCGATCCTCCGCAAGGTCGATCGAATCCAGCTTCGTCCCGAGCAGGGGCACGCCCGCAAGATCCAGCCCGTGCGCCAGATTCAACGGCGTCTGCCCGCCGAGCTGCACAATCGCGCCCTCGACCCTTCCTCCCGGCCCATTGAGCGCCTCGATCACGTTCAGCACATCCTCGAACGTCAGAGGCTCGAAGAAAAGCAGATCGCTCGTGTCATAATCCGTACTCACCGTTTCCGGGTTGCAGTTGATCATCACCGACTCGAACCCGAGATCCCTCGCCGCCAGCGAGGCGTGCACACAGCAGTAGTCGAACTCGATCCCCTGCCCGATCCGGTTCGGACCGCCGCCGAGGATGACCACTTTTTTGTCATCCGTGACGCGCAGCTCGGACTCGCATGGCGATCCGAATTCGTATGTCGAGTAGTAGTAGGGCGTGACCGCCTCGAACTCCGCGGCGCACGTGTCGACAAGCTTGTAGACAGGCACAATCCCCAGCGATTCCCGGTGCCGACGCACCCGCAGGATCGTCTCGTCGTTGATCCCGCCGAGATACAGGTTCGCCAGCTGCGCATCGGAATACCCAAGCCGTTTCGCCTCGGCCAGTGTTTCCGCCGGCAAGGCTTCGAGTGTCTCGCTCGACGTCAGCTCATCCTCGAACTCGACCAACTGCGCGAACTGATCCACAAAGAACGGATCAATCCGCGTCAGCCGGCAGATCCGTTCCACATTCCATCCCATTTTGAGCGCATACCGAAGGTAATACATCCGCCCCTGGCTCGGCACGCTCAGCTTGCGCACGAGTTTGTCATCCGCGATCGGCCACCGGTCGCCCGATCCCCGCTGTGCCATGAGCCACGTGTCGTTCTTGTCCAGCCCGAAGCCGAACCGCTTGACATCCAGCGAGCGGATCCCCTTCTGGAAACTCTCCTTGAACGTCCGACCGATCGACATCACCTCGCCGACCGACTTCATCTGCGTTGTCAGCGTCTCATCCGCATCCGGAAACTTCTCGAACGCCCATCGCGGGATCTTGGTCACCACATAATCAATCGTCGGCTCGAAGCACGCGCTCGTCGTGCCCGTGATGTCGTTGCGAAGCTCATCCAGCGAATACCCGACCGCAAGCTGTGCCGCGATCTTGGCGATCGGAAACCCGGTCGCCTTTGATGCCAGCGCACTGCTGCGCGAAACGCGAGGGTTCATCTCGACCACCACGAACTCGAACTGTCCGTCGGCCGGGTTCGGGTTGACCGCGAACTGGACATTCGAGCCGCCCGTCTCGACCCCGACCGCGCGCATCACCGTGATCGCCGCATCGCGCAGCCTCTGGTACTCCTTGTCCGTCAGCGTCAGGATCGGCGCGACCGTGATCGAGTCGCCCGTGTGCACACCCATCGCGTCGATGTTCTCGATGCCGCAGACGATGATGCAGTTGTCGTTCCGATCGCGGATGACCTCGAGCTCAAACTCCTTCCACCCGACCAGGCTCGTGTCGATCTGCACCTGCCCGATCATCGAGGCGTCCAAGCCCCGCCGAACCAGGTCGCGGAACTCCTCGATGTTGTACGCGATCCCGCCACCAAACCCGCCGAGTGTGAACGCCGGGCGCACGATCATCGGCAGCCCGAGCTCCGGTGCCGCGGCGAGCGCCTCCTCAAGCGTGCGCACCGTCCGCGAGGGCGGCGTCTTCAACCC
>DRKT01000066.1 GCA_011053195.1 Phycisphaerales bacterium
AAGAGCCTGACCCGCCGGGAGCGCAAGAAGCTGAACAAGGCAACCACAGCCAAACAGGGCGACTGAATCCGGTCCGGTGCCCACAGTGGAGCTACGAATACCGCCATGGGCATATACGACCGAGACTACTACCGTGATCCACGTCAGGCGGGGATGCCGAGACCCGCTTTCCGGTTCAACACGCTGTCGGTGACAACGTGGCTGATCATCGTGAACCTCGGCATTTTCTTCCTTGGCCAGATCGCCCCGGTGCCACACGACTTTGTGTACGGATACATCCCGGCTTCGAACGTGACGCCCGATGTGCTGGCCCATGCGCACGAACAAAGGCCACCGGGAGTTGTGGCCGGCGAGCCATGGTTCAAGCGCGTGGTCGACCCGAAAACGGGGAGGCTTGTCAAGATCGAACAGGTGCGCAGCTACCCGCTTCTCGAAGGGTTTGGGCATTTCTCGCTGTTCATGGGGTTTTGGCCGAGGATGGAGGTCTGGCGGGTCATCACGTTCCAGTTCATCCATGCAAACTTCATGCATGTGTTCTTCAATATGTTCGGGTTGTACATCTTCGGCGGGATGGTTGAGCAGTATCTTGGACGCAAGCGTTATCTTGCGTTCTATCTGGTGTGCGGGATCTGCGGGGCGCTCATGTACCTGCTGCTGAGCCTGCTGGCGACAATCGGTGTGCATCTTCCCGGCTCTCTGGCGATGATGCGAGATCCCGCGACATCGCTTGTCGGGGCATCGGCCGGTGTTTTCGGCGTCATTATGGCTTGCGCGCACATTGCTCCGAACCGGATGCTGATGCTTCTGTTCCCGCCGATCCCGATCAAAATGAAGTACCTTGCCTACGGCTACGTCGGGATCGCGGCCTACAACCTGCTCGTCGGGGGGCAGAACGCCGGCGGTGATGCAGCGCACATCGGCGGGGCCATCGGTGGTTTCTTCTTTATCCGCAACGCCCACCTCTTGCGCGAGTTCTTTGCGATCGGTCGGCCTCGCGACGGCGGTGGGGGGTCTCGGAGATCGGATCGCCGGCGTGAACGGGCCGTCAGTCGAAGCGAGATCGACCGGGTGCTGGCCAAGGTCCACGCCCAGGGGATTCACTCGTTGACCGACCGTGAGAAGAAACTGCTGGAGCAGGCGTCGCGTGATCAGCGAGGCAGCGCGTGAGTGAGCCGATTCGCTTTGAGATTCGTCACCGATCGGGCCTGGCCCGGAGTGGAGTCGTGCGCACGCCGCATGGCGAATTCGAGACGCCCGCGTTCATGACCGTCGGAACGCGGGCGACGGTCAAGGGCATTTACCCAAGGATGCTCGCCGAGTCAGGGTGCGGCGTGCTGCTGGCCAATACCTACCACCTGCTGCTCAGGCCCGGGCCGGAGGTCGTCCAGTCGCTCGGCGGGCTTCACGCGATGATGGGATGGGATCGCCCGATCCTGACCGATTCCGGTGGGTATCAGGCCTATTCCATGGCCGGGCTCAATGCGGTTGATGACGATGGCGTGACGTTCAAATCCATCGTGGACGGCTCAACGATCCGACTTCGGCCCGAGGATGCGATCTCGGTCCAGAATGCCCTCGGGGCGGACATCATCATGGCGTTTGACGACTGCCCCCCCTCGGTCGACCCGTCGGCCGGCCCTGTGAACCAGACCCGGCTCAGGCTGGCCACCGCACGCGATACCGCCAAGAACGCCGAATATGACCATCGGGCGAGGATCCGAACATCGAACGAACGGACTGTTACATGGTTGGAGCGTTGTCGATCGGCGCATGCTCGACCGGCTGAGCAGGCGCTGTTCGGGATTGTCCAGGGTGGAACGGATCTGGATGAGCGGGCATGGTCGGTGGAGCATGTGTGCAATATTGAGTTGCCCGGCTATGCGATCGGTGGGGTGGCGGTGGGGGAATCTGCGGAGGAAATTGCCCGGGTGGTGTCGTTTACGGCCCCATTGATGCCGGAGGACAAGCCGAGGTATCTGATGGGGGTCGGCTATGAGCGCGACATCCTGGCGGCGGTGCTCAGCGGTGTCGACATGTTTGATTGTGTTCTCCCGACGAGGAATGGACGAAATGGCAACGCATTCACGCGGACCGGGCAGATTCGGCTGAAGAATCACCGATTTGCGAGGGATCGGGAGGTGATCGAGCCGGGGTGCGACTGCCACGCGTGCGATCCGGGGCGGTATGTTGGAGACCCGGGCGATGGTTCGGGGTTCAGCCGGGGGACGCTTCGGCACCTGTTCCAGGCGGGCGAGATGCTGGGGCCGATTCTGATCAGCCTGCACAATGTTCGCCACTTTCAGCGTCTGATGTTGGACATCCGGCAGGCGATCCGGGAAGATGATTGGCTCGCGTTTTCACGCCGGTGGCCCGTCGCGGTTGATGGGCTTCCGGTCGGGCTGCGCCGCGGACTCGGCGAATCGAGTCGGGGCGGGCAAGAATAAGCAGATCGTACAGTGATCTGAGAATGGGATTCACTTGATGACGGACTTGTCTTCGACGCTTGCAACGACGCATTGGATTGTTCAGGATGGCCAAGCTGTAGTGCCGGGGATGCCCGCGGGGACACAGCCCGCAGCGACAGGCCAGCCGGCAACCGGCGCCAATGGAGCCGCCAACGGTCCCGGCGTGGCCGCCCCCCCTCCTCCGGGTGGGAGTGGTATGTTCATGCTTCTTGCGCTCGGAGCGATGTTTATTCTGATGATCTTTCTGAGCGGCCGAGCGCAGCGCGCCGAACGCAAGAAAAAGGCGGAACTGCTCGCTTCGCTTTCCAAACACGATCGGGTGCAGACCATCGGCGGCATCATCGGCACAGTCTGTGAGATCCGCGACGACGAGGTTGTTGTAAAAATCGACGAAGCAACCAATGCGAAGATGCGATTTGCCAAGAGTGCGATCCAGCAGGTCCTGCGACCGGCGCATGATTCGAGTTCGAGCAGGGCCTCTTCAGATTCTTCGGAACCGGAGCTCGCAACGGCGGCCAACTGACATCACCATCTTCTTCAGCCCACCTGCTGACACAACACGTCGGGAATGAAATATGCGACATCTTGTCCGAAATTCGTGTCTGGTCTTGGCCTTGCTTGTGCTGCTGTCGGCGTACATCTGGCCTCTGAGTGAATCGATCCGGCAGGGCAAAGACCTGCGAGGGGGATTCAGCCTGACGTATCAGCTTCAGATTGACCCATCGCAGAATGCCGGCGAGGTGATGGATACGACGATTACGGTTCTCAAGGACCGCGTCGATCCGAACGGCACGCTTGATCTTTCGATTGTGCCTCAGGGGCGTGATCGTCTCGAGATCACGATGCCGCTGCCGAACGAGCGGATGAAGGCGCTGCGGGCGGAGTATCTGGCGATGCTGGATGAGATCCGGCAGCGGGAAATCACAGGTCGGATGCTGGATCGGGTGCTTTCGATGGATCGGGAGAGCCGGCTTCCGGAGATTGAAAGGCTGGCCGACGGGAACGAACGCCGTCTTGAGTTGTTGATGCGGGCATCCAAGGCGTTGGATGCGGAGCAGGATGCCAATGACCGGCTTCGGGCGGCAACGGAGGCTGGAGCGCCACCCGAAGCGATCGATGCCATTGTCGCGGAGATCGCTGCAGCAAGCATTGAGGTGGACAAGGCCCGAGAGGAATTGCTCTCCACGGTGCTTGTGGCGGATGAGTTGCGTAGAGCGCTTGAGCTGTCGGACGTTGACAAGTATGTGCTCGATGACACGTCGGACGAGCCGTTCAAGATCCCGAGCCCTCGAAAAAAGGCACTTGAGAAGCTTCGTGCGCAGCATCCGGACGAGGTTGCCACGATCGACCGGGTCGAGGCGAAGTATGACGAGTACAGCAAGGATCGCAAGACGCTTGGCGATCCTTCCGACCTGATCCGGTTGCTGCAGGGCTCGGGCGTGCTCGAGTTTCGTATTGCGCCGGGGATTAACGATCACCCGGAGGAGGCGAGACTCCGCCAGGAGCTCCGTGAGAACGGCCCGAAACTTTCGACAGCCCGCGATGCGCGGTGGTTTCCGCTGGCCGATCCGACCTCGTGGGTGGACAGGATCCAGCAGGCGCAGTTCATGACGGAGAATCCGTCGGCGTTCTTCGAGACGCGGAACTTTGTTGTCGAGGAGTACAACGGCACCTACTACATGCTGCTCTGGGATACGCCCAATGAAACGCTGACGCAAAGCCCGGCGCAACAGAACTGGCGGGTTGCCAGAGCGTTCGAGACGGCCGATCAGAACGGCCGACCCGCGATCGGGTTTCGAATGGACGTCAACGGCGGCGTGCTTCTCGGCAGGCTGACCGAGAGGAATGTCGGCAAGCCCATGGCGGTTCTGCTCGACAATAAGGTTTATACAGCGCCGAATCTGAACTCAAAGATTTCCAACAGCGGCATCATCACGGGTGTTGATTCGGCGGAGGAACGATCCAACATCATCCGGACGCTCAACGCGGGCACACTGACGGCGACGCTGAGCCCGCAGCCGATCAGTCAATCGATTCTTGGTCCTGAACTCGGGCAGGACAACCTCAATGCGGGGCTTGAGGCCGGCATCGTGGCCTTGGTGGTCGTCAGCCTGTTCATGATATTCTACTACTTCACGGCCGGTGTGGTCGCGGTCATTGCCCTGGTCTGCAATGCAATCTTGATTTTGGGGATGGTGGCGCTCGGCAATGTTGCGATGACACTGCCGGGCATCGCGGGCATTATCTTGACCTTTGGTATGGCGGTGGATGCAAATGTTCTGATCTTTGAGCGTATTCGAGAAGAACGGGAACGGGGTCTGGACCTGAGGCCTGCAATCAAGCTCGGATACAGCAAGGCGCTCTCGTCGATTGTTGACGGCAATGTGACGAACCTGATCGTGACTCTGGTGCTTGCCAACATCGGAACGCAGGAGATCAAGGGCTTTGCGATCACGCTTGGGATCGGCGTGATTGGTACGCTGTTCAGTGCCCTTGTGATCAGTCGGTTGATCTTCGGACTCCTGACCGAGAAGGTTGGGATGAAGACGTTGCCCATGTTGCCGACGGTGGTGCCGGCGCTAGGGCGGGCGCTGGAGCCCAAGATCGATTGGTTGAAGTACCGGGTGATTTTTATTGTGGTCTCAATTGCTTATGTTGGCTTGGGCATTTTCATGATCATTCATGAAGGACCAAACCTGTTGGATACCGAGTTCCGAGGTGGCACGGCAGTCACGATGCAACTCAAGCTCGACGAGAATGGCGAGCGCATGGTCATGACTCGCCAGCAGGTACTCGACCGCGTCAAGGAGATCGGTGAAGAAGCGGCTCCGAACTCGCAGCTGAGCGAACTGGCGACGGCTGAAGTCTTGCCGGTCGATCCCCAGCGAGATGGTGTCACCTCAGACACGTTTCGTATCAAGACGCTTGCAACGGATTCAGAATCGGTTTCGGATCACATCCAGACGGAGTTTGCCGATGTCCTGCCGACCAGGCCGACATTGAGCTTTGACGGGATATCGACGACTGATCCTCGCTCGGCGCCGGTGTATCCGATCATCTCCCCGAAACTCGGTGAGCTTATCGGGATGCCGACGGTCGCGGCCGACGTTTCGGATTATGACGGTGGTGTCGTGATTCTCATGAAGAACATCACGCCCCACACGACGGAGTTGGACCTTCGGGAACGTCTGGATTTTATGCGTCGAGATCAGGAGTTCAGCGATCTGATCACGCGTAAGTGGGATTTGGTCATTCTTGAGGGGACGCCGGAAGAGGTTGTCTCTGCCGCGGTGGTCGTGGTCGATGAAGGGTTGTTGGTATATCAAAGTCGGGACCGTTGGGAGGCCGAGGTCGCGGGTCGTGAGTGGAAACTTGTGACGCAGGCGCTGCAGCGTTCCGAATCGCTCGCAGGTGTTGACACCTTCGATGCCGCGGTTGCCCGCTCATTTCGAGGTAAGGCGGTCGCTGCCGTCTCGATCAGTTTCCTGTTGATTACGATCTATATCTGGGTTCGATTTGGCTCGATCCGGTATTCACTGGCGGCGATTGTGGCGTTGCTGCACGACGTGTTGACGGCCGTGGGGCTGATCGCGCTGGCGGATATGTTATATCGGTCGGGAACCTTTGGCCCGATTGTTCAGTCTCTCAATATCATGCCGTTCAAGATTGACCTGAGCCTCATCGCGGCGCTTCTGACCATCATCGGATATTCATTGAATGACACTATTATTATTATGGATCGTATCCGTGAGAACCGAGGCAAGCTGGAATATGCCAGCCGGCGGATTGTGAATCTTTCGATCAATCAAACAATCAGCCGAACGCTCATCACCTCCAGCACCACGCTGATCGCGGTGTTGATTTTGTATATCGACGGCGGCGAAGGCGTTCGGGCATTCTCATTTACACTTTTGATCGGTGTGCTCGTCGGGACGTATTCGTCTGTCGCCGTGGCGGCACCGATGGTGTGGTCGGCAAAGCATGACCGGACAGCCAAGCTGGAGAAGGCCAAGGAATCCGAGTGAGCCATGTCAAGACGCAACCGCCGCAGGGATGTGATCGTGGCGTCGCTGATCATCATTACGGCTTATGTCTACTGGCGGCAGCGTCCGGAGCCGGCCATTACCTTTGATCAGCGGACAGAACGCCGTGAGCAGGTGGAATCGGCGCCCTCAAGACCGATCGGAACGCTGCCGGGGATCAATCGCGGAACGGACTAGGATTTGGCCATGGAAACGACCCAGTTGGCTCCGAGTTTCATTGTCACCGGGGGATGCGGCTTTGTCGGCTCAAACCTCGTGGCGCAGCTTCAGCAGCGTGTTCCGGGGTGCCATGTCATCGTGATCGATTCCATGCGCACGGGGACATTTCAGACGTTGGTCGATGCGTGCCAACGCTGCGGGGAGCATTTCCGTGGCGAGGTGCTGGCCAAGGGGGTCGGCGAGGTTTTGTGGGACTGGCTTCTGAAGGAGCACAAGCCAAGGGCTGTGTTTCATTTGGGCGCGATCACGGATACGACGGTTGATGACGAAGCGGTCATGATCGAACAGAACGCAGGGCTGGCGTGGCGGGTGATCGTTTCGGCGTGCGCCGAACGCGATGTACCATTGGTGTATGCCTCGAGTGCCGCGACCTATGGCACCCCGGGGCAGGCCCTACGGAAGGAGCCATTCCCGGAGGATGCGGCCGGGCGACCGAACAATGTCTATGGCTTCAGCAAGTGGCTGATGGAGCAGGTGCACCGACGAATCTCGGCCGAGCGCGTATCTCTGGGTGAAAAGCAGCCTTGGATCATTGGGCTGCGCTTTTTCAATGTTTTCGGGCCGGGCGAGTCGCATAAAGGCTCGATGGCGTCCATGGCGTATCAACTGACAAAGCAGATCCTGGCCGGTGGTCGACCTCGACTGTTCGAGTTCGGGGAGCAGGCACGGGATCAGGTCTCGGTGGATGACATTGTGGGGATCTGTCTTGCTTCGGCCGGGCTCGGCGAGCGGGGCGATCCGAAACCCGGGATCTACAACGCGGGTTCCGGAAAGGTGACGAGCTTCGAGGATGTCGCGAGTGCGGTTCGGTCGGGTCTTGGTATTGCCCAAGCGGAGCGTCCGACGGAGTTCATCCCGATGCCCGCTTCGATCCGCCGATTTTATCAGGACTACACCTGCGCGGATATGTCTTTGGCAGCATCAGGGCTCGGGTTCAAGCCCATGCATGATCCGGTCGAGGCCATTGCAAGCTATGCCCGGTGGATAGCCGATACCGAGGACGGAATGAGCGTCGAGTGAGCAGAGGGGTAGAGGTCGCATGTCACAGATCAAACGAATTCTTGTCACGGGCGGCGCCGGGTTTCTTGGGTCGCACCTGTGCGACCGCTTGACGAGCGATGGCCACGATGTGCTCTGTCTGGACAACTTCTTTACCAGCCAGAAATCCAATGTGGTCCACCTGCTCGACAGGCCGAACTTCGAGCTCATCCGACACGATGTGACTCGTCCGATGTTTCTTGAAGTCGATGAGATCTACAACCTTGCCTGCCCGGCTGCTCCGGGGCACTACCAGTACAATCCTATCAAAACAATGAAGACTTCGG
>DRKT01000067.1 GCA_011053195.1 Phycisphaerales bacterium
CAGCGAGTCTTGTCGCGGTCTTGGTTGAAACATCCCATCCAAGCGGAACGCTCTCGATTGATGGATGTTCTTGCGGATCCCCACTGTCCCAAGAACAACATGTCGTGTGATCTGCTCTCGTACATGGCGGTGCTCACATGGGCCGGTGGTGTGTTTCGCCAGAACCCTGCCATCACTCCGTTGTTCGCGGAATATGTTCGTGGCGTAGAACATGACAGACCCATCGACTTCCCACTCGACGATTACGAAGCGGCAGCAGTCGAATGGCTCCTCCTTGGACTGGCAGAACTGCCACCGCCAGGCGTTGAGTTGGTCTGACCGATCAAGCATCGATAACGGCTCCTATGCCAGCCACCCGCTCCGCCTTCTCGCCGGTGAACGCCTCCCACCTTTGCACAATCACATCGCAGTACGCCGGGTCGATCTCCATGAGGTAGGCGTGGCGATCCGTCTGCTCGCAGGCGATGAGTGTCGAGCCCGAGCCGCCGAAGAGGTCGAGAACATTCTCGCCGGGGCGTGACGAGTACTGGATCGCCCGCACCGCCAGCTCGACCGGCTTCTCGGTCAGATGAACCATCGACTGCGGGTTGACCTTCTTGACATGCCAGAGATCGGTGGCGTTGGTCGGACCGAAGAACTTGTGCCCCGCCCCCTCGCGCCAGCCGTAGAAGCAGATCTCGAACGCACCCATGAAATCCTTACGCGTCAGCACCGGGTGCTGCTTGTCCCACACGATCCCTTGGCTGAAGTAGAGGCCATTGGCTTCCAGCGGCCCCGGGTAGTTGCCGAGGTTCGCGTAGCCGCCCCAGATGTAGAACGACCCGCCCGGCTTGAGTACACGGCTGATGTTGCCGAACCACGCCAGCAGCATCTCGTCGAACGCCTCGTCGGTGACGAAGTCATTCTCGAGCGGCCGGTCCTTGGCCCGCATCTTGTTGTGCGTGGCCTTGGCCTTCTCGGGGTGGCGGGCCAGGTCGAATTTCTGGTGGTGCTTCGCTGTCTTGGAGCTGGGGGTTGCAGCGAACGACGAGTTGCCCGCCGCGATCGCGTTGTTGCTCCGAGGCTCGACCTTCACGTTGTAGGGCGGATCGGTATTGACCAGATCAATCGACGCGCCGTCGAGCAGCTGATCCAGATCTGAAGCACTCGACGAATCACCGCACAGCAACCGATGGTTTCCGAGCACCCACAGATCGCCGGGCTGGGTGATTGGATCGTCCGGCGGATCAGGCACATCATCGGGGTCGGTCAGCCCCGCCGACACGCCCCCTTCACTCGCCATGAGCCGGGCCAGATCATCTTCGTCAAAACCCAGCAGCGACCAATCGATCCCCGCCTCCTGCAACTCGGCGATCTCGATCGGCAGCAAATCCATGTCCCAGGTCGCCAACTCACCGGTCTTATTGTCGGCGATCCGGTACGCCCTGATCTGCTCCGGCGTCAGATCAGTCGCCACATGCGCCGGCACCCGCTTGAGCTCAAGCATCTGGGCGGCCTTGTATCGCGTGTGCCCGCAGACGATGACACCCGCCTCATCAACCACGATCGGCTGTCGGAACCCGAACTGCCGGATCGACTCGGCCACGGCTTCGACCGCCTCATCGTTCTGGCGCGGGTTGTTCTCGTAGGGGGAAATCTCGGCGATGTTCTTCTGGACAACTTTCATGGTGAATACCTCCGTGTATTTGGAAACGTTGCATGGTGAAATCTGAGGACATGGTGTCCAGTTTGCGTGTTTGCCACAGGGCGCCCTGGTTGGCCCGTGTGGCGTCTCGGGTACCAACCCGATCCAACCTCGACTTCGCAGCCGAAACGCCACACGGACGATCCTCGCGGCCCTGTGCGGAACGTGGTTGCGATAGCCCGGACAAGATGAAGTAAGTCGGCCGACCAAGGTGGTACCTTCCCGCGGGGTGTTCCGCCTTTTTTCCGCTCGGGAGTACCTATTCCATCCATTGATCCCAATTGATGCCAACAGATCCGTTGATCTGTTGCCTCATAGACCTTCTGTCAGTTCTGTCAGCGCCCTACCCGCCTATTTCAAATTTATTTTCTATTGTTCCCTTACGATACTGCTTGTGCAAGCACCGGTGCAAGGATAACTATACGATACCGTATCGGTCGTACCATACGCGGTTTATGAACTATTGACAGAGTCTTGCCAACGTGAATGTCGTCGGTTCAAATCCGATCACCCGCTTTCTTGTCAGCCGTTGACACCCGTTGTCAGCGGTTGCTTTTTGCGCCCGTTTGGCCGGATTCTGCGGATCTTTCCGCTCGGCAGTCAGCACCCTCAAACTCCGCCCGTGTGCCCGGGGTTGACTCGCGTTGCCAGATGAGGACGCCCGTCTGTGCAAGCGCTTGTGCAAGGTGCGCAGCCGCTGTGAGTTCGTCGCGATCGGCGGGTCGTTTCAGATGGCCTCGGATCCGAGCCTCGGCAGCTTCTGGATCGCGCCGGCGACATCGAGCAGTCTGGGGTCGGTGTAGACGTTGGCTGTGAGGCTCGGGTCGCTGTGACGCATCGCGGCCTGGGCTGTGCGCAGCGGCACGCCCGCGGCGCACAGATGTGTCCCAAAGGTGTGACGGAGGGCGTGGATGTCAAGCGTCCGGCCTCGATCGTCGGTCTTGATGATGACCTCCTTGCCGCCCCGCATTTCGATTCGGGCAAGACCGGCAAAGACGAGGTCGCGGTCGAAGATGCGGATCAGGCCGCTGGGCACATCGAATAGCTTTGCCCCGGCGGGCAGCGCAGCCGGGATCGGCTGACCCCGGCGCCCGGCCTCGTCTCGAAGCATGTCCAGCTTCTCACCGAGCCAATCCCGGATCGCCCCGGCCAGATCGTCCCGGAGCGGGATCAGCGAGCCCATCCGGTTCTTTTCATCTTCCGGGTTGAGCACGATGTGCGCGACCTTGCCGGCCAGATCGACCTGGCCGACGGTCACGGATGCCAATTCGCTCTTGCGCAGGCCGGTGAGCACAAGCGTCTTGTAAATCAGCGCACGCTCTCGGCCCGTTCGTTCGAGGCGGGCTCGTGTCCGCTCGGATACCCGGGCCAGCGGCTTGCCCTTGTCCTTGCCGCGGCGGACGGTCATGGCTTCGGCGAGCGGACGACGGCGGGCCGCATCGAGCAGCCGGAGAATCTCTTGCTCGGTCATCGCCCGGCGTTTGCGCCTCCAATCCGCTTTGGCATCGGCTCGCGGAGTCCCCGCAAAGGGATTCTCGACCAGCCGATGTGTCCGGCGGCACCAGTTCCCGAAGCCGATACACACCTCGCGGTACCCGTTCCGTGTGCCGGCGGCCATGCCCGATTGCTGCTGATGCACCAGCCACCGCTCAAGAGCCCCGCCGGCCAGATCAGCCAAACGCACAAAGGCGCAGTCGCCTGCCACACGTCGCAGACGGCTCTGCACCTGTTTGATCCGGTGGGCCGAGCCGCCCTTGACGCGGAGATGATCGAGGTAGGCCTCGATGTGCTCACCCAGCGGACCGTTGGCGTGCTGCGAGGCGGCATCCTCGGTGGGGCTGATCACACCAGCACGGATCAGCTCCGCCCTCCGCTCGAGCTTCCCGAGCATCGCGCGGGCGGCGGTCTCGTCCTTGCACCCCGTCGAGACCTCGGTCCAGACCCCGGCGCCATCGCGGTACTTGGCGATGTAGGCCGCGGTCCGGCCACGGATCCGCAGATCTCCGCCCCGCCCCTCGAAGACCTCCGCGGTCCGGAGCTTTCCGCTGCGCAGCCGCCATCGGGCGGTGGGCGTTCCGCGCACCGTGACCACCTCCGCTCCGGGTGGCAGGGGTGCGGTCCAGGCTTTGCGGAAGATCGTGCCCATGGGGTCCTCGTGTGCGTCTTGGCGTGGTCAACAGTGAGGGGCCGGTCGGTGGTCAGTTCAAGTCATGTGGCCGAGGATGACGCCAGAATCCCGAAATGCGCCGAAAAAAAACGGGAGGGGGGCGCTGACAGAACTGACAGAACTGACAGAAGGGGTCAATCCGGAGCAAATGGCTCGAATCCTTCGGCCAAAGCCTTGGGATTCACGTGATAGACCGTCTTGGGGGCGCCGCCTGTGCGGATGTGCTCCGCGCGGAGCCAGTCGAGCTCGAGCAGGCAATCCACCGCCTCGTTGGCCTCGCCCTTGCCCGAAAGAAGCGACCACCGCGGGCGGTACACATCGCGGAGCACGAAGCCCGTCTCGAGCTTGCCCTTGAGGATCTTCTCCGCCAGCGCCCGCGCCGCCGGGATCGCCGGCTCGATGCCCGGCGCGTAGATCCGCCGAGCGTGCGATTCAAGGTAGGTGCCCCATCTGATGGCGCGCTCGAGCGGGTCGAGCGGCACGGGCCCCCTGCCGCCATCAACGAGATGGCCGATAAGCGCGATCGACGGGATCAGGCTCCGGTACTTGGCCAGATGACTCTCGATGGCCGGGGGCTCGACGCCGGACCGCAGCCGATTCTCCCGCTCGGTCATCCACTCGATGAATCGTCCGTAGGCGGCATCATCAAACCTCAGATGCGGGATGCTCTCGAAATCAAGCTGGTCGCGCTCGGCCCCGACCGAAGACGCATCGAGCGTATCAAGCCGGGTGAACACGCTGTAGGCGGTGCTGCGAGCATCGGAATCCGGAAGCCGATCAACATTGACCCACGGCCCGGGATCGTCCGGCCAGACCGCGAGCTGGAATCTCTGCATCAGGCCGTCGTCGCCGGTGCCGCCGCGGATCGCCTCGGCGAGGTACCCACCCAACGGCCCCGGCTGGCAGGTCCCGATCAGTGAGAGGCAGACCGCTTCAACGCGCGTGTTGCCTCGCCCGATGCGATCGGACTCGTAGCTGCCGCTGCCGTCCCACGCCTCGATGTAGAACGCTCGGGCCGCCTGCTGGCTCTCCATGTCGAAGGATCTGAGAAATCCGAGCAACTCGTCGCGGACGAGCGTGACGCCGTTGGGATTCTCGGCCATGATCTCGCTGAGCGCCTGGACGGTCGCGTCGTTGACGACGTGGCGTCGCCGGGTCGGCACGGCCGCGGCCAAGTCGTTGCTGATGCCGCGGAGTTCTTTCATTTCATCCTCGGCATCCTCCAACTTACGGAGTTTCGATTTGATGCGTGATTCGAGCGCCGCCTTACGCAGATCAAGCTCCTGGCCGCTCTGGATGTGCGCCCTGAGCAGTTGGTCGTGCTTGAGCTCGGCGCTGTGAATCAGCGCCTTGACCGGGAGCATGACCTCCTTCAGCGGGGGAGATTTCATCATGCTCGGGCGACCGATCAGCACGCCCCAGAGATTCGGGACCACCTGCCAGTCATCGCATTTCTTCGGCCTGATACAGACTTTCCGCCCGAGGACCCCCGCCGCCGCGATCATCGCCACCACGGCCGGGAAGTCTGGAGGACACTGCATCCGCTCGGCGATGTCGGTAATCCACGGCTCGAACGCCTCGGGCAGCAGCGAACGATCGAACGCGGCAACCGACGGCAATGGCGATGGCACCGGAAGCGGCTCGGGCCAGTCATCGGGGGATGCTTCTTCCGCCCGCGTTGCCTGCGAAGTCACCATCTGCGACAGATCCACTTCCGCCATTGGCTGGGCTTGCTCGATCAGCGCATCGAGCTCCCGCCGGGCCCGCTCTTCGCAGCCGACTTGCGCCCCGATGAACTCGACCATGTCGCCCGACTCCGGGATACCCGGCAGCTCAACGAGCCGGATCGTCGGCTTCGGGTCGAGCCCGCCGAGCAGTGTGATCACATGCTCGGCATACAAACGCCCCGATTCGTCGTTGTCTGGGATGAGCACGACGTCTTGGCCGGCCAGCGGCGACCAGTCGGTCTTGGACGCCGCCCGGCATCCGCCGGCGCTCGTCGTCGAGGTGTAGCCCAGCGTGGCCGCGGCATCCGCGGCCTTCTCGCCCTCGCAGACAACGATGGGCCCGGGTCCTGTCAGTTCGGGCAACCGATAGAGTGGGCGCGGCGTCGGCATCGCCTTGACCTTCCAGCCATCGGTGTGAAGTGAGACGGGCAGCACGGTCTTGCGGCCGGCATCGTTCGGATCATCGAAGCGGACAGCATGACCAACCTCTACACCATCGGCATCGGTGTAGCGCCAGATTCCGGTCGGCTGCCCATGCGTGCGGGCGAGTGAAGCCACCGCCTCATCGGATGTCGCGAATACCCCCTTCGAGAGAGCTCCGTTCTGCGGATTTGCCGATGAAAACAAGCTCGCGGTCGTAAGCCCCAGCGCCGAGCACACAGCCTCGGCCGAACACCCCGCGAAGCAGTGCAGCAGCACCCGACCATCGTCGCCGATACCAACCGAGAGACTGGGATTGTGGTCATCGTGCGCCGGGCAGCAGGCGGTCCATTCAGATCCGTTCCGCTTTGGTTTGCAGCCGGCACCGCGGAGACACTCCAAGAGGTCTTCCAGTGGTGAACTCATGATCCACCCCCCGGCGCCTTCGCCACTCTGGGACAGCCCTCGGCAATCCACCGATCGATCACGGCACCA
Organism: Phycisphaerales bacterium; assembly: GCA_011053195.1. GTDB lineage: Bacteria > Planctomycetota > Phycisphaerae > Phycisphaerales > UBA1924. The sequence continues at coordinate 6,494 of DRKT01000067.1, forward strand.
TCCCAGCGAACAAGGGCGCCAAGCCTGATTGGCCGCGGCATCTGACCGCTGTCGCTGAGCCGGTACACCGTCCGCGTCGAGCAGCTCAGCCGCTCGGCGACATCACCGACTGTCAGCAGCACTGCTGGGGAAGATGAGACTCCGGGAGTGGGATCGCTCATGCGTCACCACCGATCGCACGCTCGATCTTGGCCCGCTCGGCCAAAGCCTCAGCCAGCGTGGGCACATGGACCAGAACAACCCGTCCCGCTTGCAACGCGGGGAGACGCCCGGCTTGGATTTCATCTCGCAGCCACCGCGCCGGGATGCGGAGGCAGCGGGCCGCAATATTCAGCGGCACCGGATCGGTTGGATACATTTTTTGCTTCATGCCCGAACTCTCTCGGGGCATTCGGCAAATTGGAGGAAGCTAAGAGGTAATCAATCGGCAATCTTGCGCATTTGGACCCTTCCCGCCCTGGTCAGGCGGCACCCCCTCCGCGGCCCTTCAGGACGCTCGGCAAGGCCGATCTCAATCAGCCGTCGCACAGCGGTATTGATTGTCCGATTTGAAATCCGCTCACGAGGATCCATTTCACGCTCAATTGTTGCTGCGGAAACAAGAATGCTCGAATCGAAAAGGCCGAGCGTCTTGAGAACGAGAGCCTCATTCTGGGTCAGTGCGTATGAGACCTGATCTTCGGGCTCGTGCCGCGGCTCTTGGGCTGCCTCCCCCGCCGCCGGCTGCCCGATGGCCTCGGCAAGGTCCGGCAAGAAGCTGTCGTTGAGGGTCGTCGCCAGTTCTTCGAGATTTGAGATTGAAACCAGAGCGGGCTCGGCGTCCGCGTCTCTATCATCTCGCCTAGTAGCTGACTGGGATCTCTCAACCTCCATATCGATCAGCCGCCCCGCTCCTCCCACCTGAGGACGGTCCTTCTGGTGGCCGATGCAAAGAACAAACTCAAGCACACGCTGGCGACAGCCAACAAAGGCCGCG
>DRKT01000068.1 GCA_011053195.1 Phycisphaerales bacterium
AACTCTTCGAGCTGCTCTTCGCTGACCGTGCCCGGGGCCTCGGTCATCAGGTCGGCACCGATCTGCGTTTTCGGGAAGGCGATCACGTCCCGGATGTTGTCGGTGCCGCACAGGTGCATCACAAGCCGATCCAGTCCGAAGGCGATCCCGCCGTGGGGTGGGGCGCCGAGTTTGAGCGCATCAAGTAGGAAGCTGAACTTGTCCTGAGCCTCTTCCGTCGTCATGCCGAGCAGGTCAAAGACCTTGCGCTGGACGTGCTGGTTATGGATACGGATCGACCCGCCCCCGATCTCCGAGCCGTTGCAGATGATGTCATACCCGGCCGAGACGATCCCCTCGATGGTGTCCACATCGCCCGGTTCGGCCTTGAGGAAGGCCTCGACCTGGTCCTCGTTCGGCGCGGTGAACGGGTGGTGCATCGCATAGAACCGGCCCGCCTGCTCGTCGTACTCGAACATCGGAAAGTCAACCACCCAGAGGAAGTCCCACTTTGATTCGTCAATGAGATCCAGATCGTGCGCCAGTTTCAGGCGCAGCTCACCCAGCGCCTTGAGACAGACGGATCTACTGTCGGCTCCGAAGAGCAGCATGTCGCCGGGCTGGGCACCGGTACGCTCAGTGATCTCAGGCCAGACGCTTTCGATGAACCGCGCGATGCCCGTCTCGGGTTGTCCCTCGGCATTGACCTTGACCGTGGGGATGCCGCCGGCCCCGAACTGCTTGACAAACTCGGAGTAGCCATCGGTTTTCTTGCGCGTGAGTTTCGAGGCGCCCTCAGGGACGCGGATGCACTTGACACAACCGTGGCGTTTGTCGAGGGCACTGAGGAAGACCTTGAAGTCGGTTTGCTTGCAGATATCCGAGACATCAACAAGCTCCAGCCCGAACCGTCGATCGGGTCGGTCGATGCCGAAGCGTTCCATGGCTTCGCGATAGGTCATGCAGTCCAGCGTGGGGACATTGACATTCAGCACCTCGCCAAAGACGCGGCGGACCATACCCTCCATGATGTCCATCACATCGCTGCGATCGACAAAGGACATCTCGCAGTCGATCTGTGTAAACTCCGCCTGTCGATCGGCGCGCGGGTCTTCGTCGCGGAAACATCGGCAGATCTGGAGGTACCGATCGCACCCGGCCACCATCAGAAGCTGCTTAAAAAGCTGGGGCGACTGAGGCAGGGCATACCAGTTGCCCGCCTGGTTTCGACTCGGCACGATGAAATCCCGGGCGCCCTCCGGCGTCGATCGACACAGGATCGGTGTTTCGATCTCAAGAAACCCCTGTTCGTCGAAGTAGTCGCGCACAACCTTGGAGACGCGGTGACGAGCCTTGAGAATCCGCTGCATCGTCGGCCGACGAAGGTCGATGTAGCGGTGTTTCAAACGCACCTCTTCGCGGGGCAGTTCGCCCTTGTCGTCGTGCGGCAGGAAAGGCGGCGAATCCGACTCGGCCAAGACCTCGAGTTTCGACACCACGACCTCGATTTCGCCCGTGTCGAGCTTCGGGTTCGGGCCGCCCTCGCGGGCGCGGACAACGCCCTCGGCTGCGATGACGTATTCATTGCGCAAACGGCCGGCACGCTCCAAGAGCTCAGGCGAAGCATCCTCGGTGTCAAACACCAACTGCGTGAGCCCTTCGCGGTCGCGGATATCAATAAAGACCAGACCTGTGCCATGGTCGCGATACGCATGGACCCACCCGGCGAGCGTGACGGTCTGACCGATGTGTTCGGTGCGTAGTTGGTTGGCGTGATGCGTACGCTTGAGCATTGCTGGTCTCCGGGTCGGTTGTGTGCCGCTGGGATCGGTGCAGACCGAAGCCGAGGCTCGGGGCGGACTATAGGGTAAGCCGGGCGTCTCTCAAGACGAAACCACATGGAACCGAGGCCACCCTTTCAACGGAGCGGAATTCGATGACCAAGCCTTGCTTTCTGTTTTCACTGTTCGTGTGTCTACCGATTTCGGTCTCGGCTGCCGGGCCGGACCCGGACCTGTTGTACGTCCTCCAGCCGGACGCGGTGACCATCGGCGAACTGACCGCTGCGGAGGTGGACTGGCTCGTGCTGGAACCGACGATCGACGGGCAGGCCTCGGGAGATTTTACACCGGCCCAGGTCGAGCAGATCCGTACTGGTTCGGCCTGCACCAAGACCATGCTCGCCTATCTCAGCATCGGCGAGGCCGAGGACTATCGGAGTTATTGGGACAGCTCGTGGGTCGATGCCCAGGGCAATCCGATCCCCGGTGTCGCGCCGGCGTGGCTCGGGCCGCAGAATCCGGACTTCGCCGGCAACTACAAGGTCCGGTACTGGGACCCCGACTGGCAGGCACTCATCCTCGGAACCCTGACCGGCCCGAACGAGACGCCGCTGGATCGAATCGTCGATCAAGGCTTTGACGGCGTGTATCTCGACATCATTGATGCATACGACTTCTGGTCCACACCCGCCGGCGGCAATGAACTGACCCGAGCCGACGCCCGACAGAAAATGATCGAATGGGTCGAGACGATCTCCAACTACGCGCGCACAACGCGCGGCAACTCGGGCTTTCTCGTTTTTCCACAGAACGCGGCGGACATCATCCGCGACGACAACGACAACCTCGACGCCCTGAGCACGCGCTATTTCAATGCCATCAGCGGCATCGGGATCGAGGATCTCTATTACAACGAACTGACCGCCCAGCCTCCGGCAGAAACGAACTATCGCATCGCCCAACTGGACGAATACATCGCCCACAGCAAGACGGTGCTTGTCACCGATTATGTCATCGACGCCAACGACCAATCCGCAGCAACGAACTCCGTGCGTTCTGCAGATTTCATCGACCGATGTCGGGCGGCGGGCTACGTGCCTTATGCCGCGCTCAATGACCGCGATCTGAATGAGATCATCACCTTTGGGGGTGCCGGTTGGGCCAGGACCCAGCCCGCGCCGGGATGTGCCGGTGCCTGTCTGCCGGATGTGAATGGGGATGGCGTGCTCGATTCCTCGGATTTTACAGCGTGGATCGCCGCCTTCAACGCAGGCGATCCATCCGCGGACCAGAATGGCGACGGCCTGATCGATCCTTCAGACTTCTCGGCCTGGATCGTCAACTTCAACGCCGGGTGTCCTGCGTGAACGTGGCCACAACCGGACCATTCGTACCAGACGCACGGTGAAGCGGTGCCTCGGTGTCGGATCAAGCCCCGCAAGCCGATCGACCTCACGCTCGGTCCGCGAGCGGCCCCGGCCGACGCGGTGCATGAGGCTTTCGACTTCCGACATCATTTCTCTGTGCTCGACCACGGAGGGCCTCCGGTCAGATCTGCGCGCAGCGATCGCGCTGTGTGTATTCACGAGGAGACAAAACGGTGAAATAAAGCTACTCAGGTGACTTGGGCGCCGCGGCAGGATGGGCGCACGATCACATCGAGCGAAGGATTACACAGGTTGGGATTGTGAAAGGTGGGGCGTCAGCGAGTTGCAAGCTCTGTGTGCTGCTGCCAAAGCGAATTATCCGCAACAAGAGCCTTCACGATCGTGACGGGTGTGTCAGCGTTGTTGATCATCGTGTGGCTCCTTTTGAATCGGCGGTCTTTCTGTGAAAGACCGCCTCTGACTGCCTCGGCTGTGGTTCATTCCACAGCACAGCGACCAATATACCCATCCCCTATCGGCTGTCAAGGGAGGATGCGTACATATCTGAATTATTTTTAATTGAGCCAGATGGAAGGGTCAGGTGGCTTCGACCACCATCGCGACGGAGTTGCCCCCGCCGAGGCACAGCCCCGCAACGCCCCGCTTGGCGCCGGTGCGCTTCATCTGGTGCAGCAGCGTGACGAGGATGCGGGTTCCCGAGGCGCCGAGCGGGTGGCCGAGGGCGATCCCGCCACCGGCGATGTTGAGTTTGTCCTCCGGGATGCCGAGTTCCTTGATGTTGCACAGCAGTTGTGCAGCGAAGGCCTCGTTGATCTCGAACAGGTCGATATCGCCGATGTCCAGCTCTGCTTTTTTCAGAGCCGAGCGGATGCCCTCGATGGGGGCCTCGAAGATGTCCTTGGGGGCGACGCCGCTGGTCGCGTAGCTCAGCACCCTGGCCATGGGTTTGATCCCGAGCTGCTCGGCTTTCTTTTCGCTCATGACGACCGTGGCAGCCCCGCCGTCGGAAATCTGGCTCGCGTTGCCAGCGGTGACGGTGCCCTCCTTGTTGAACACCGCTCGGAGTTTGGCCAGTCCATCAGCTGTTGAGTCACCTCGGATGCCCTCATCCGCTTGGACACCGCCTTCGGGCCCGGGTTTGCGTTTGTTGCCGAGGTCTTCGCCGGTCAGCGTGACGATCTCGTCCTTGAACCATCCTTCGGCGGTCGCGTGTGCGGCGCGTTGGTGGCTCTGGGCGCTGTAGCGGTCCTGCTCTTCTCGCGAGATGTCATACTTCTCGGCGATGTGATCGGCAGCGTTGCCCATGGCCCATTCTTCAAACGGGCAGCGCAGACCGTCGTACTGCATGTGGTCCTCGAACGTGGCCGGGCCGAACTTGATGCCCTGACGGATGTGGGCAAAGTGCGGCGCGAGAGTCATATTATCAAACCCGCCCGCGATGACACACTCGTTGTCCCCGGCCTTGATGGATTGGGCCGCGAGCATGACGGCCTCGAGCCCTGAGCCACAGACCTTGTTGATCGTTTTGGCGCTAAGCGTGTTCGGCAGCCCCGCGCCGAGCCCGGCCTGACGGGCCGGGTTCTGCCCGAGCCCGGCCTGCAGCACGCAACCCATGATGCACTCGTCAACATGATCGGCGGCCGAAGAAACCTCAGCCAGCGCTGCCTTGATTGCAAAGGTACCCAGCTTGGGCGAAGGAGTCCGGCTGAAACCGCCGAGGAATCGACCGATCGGGGTGCGTTTGGCTGCGACGATGACGGGCTGGTATGCGGGCACGGTTTGGCCTCCTGAACAACGTGGAAAGAGACGTGAATCAGCCAATACTAGGCCGAATCGAGCCGAGTGAGTGCGGACGAAACGATCCGTCAATCTGCCGATATGCGAGGGAGATGCGGGCTCGACTCAATCGACCGACATGATCTCTTTGGACTTTTCGGTGATGATCGTATCGACCTGGGCCTCGTATTTTTTCAGCAGGTCCTGGATCTCGTCGTGCAGCGTGGACACCTCGTCTTCGGAGATGTGGTGTTCCCCCTTGCCGAGTGCATCGGCTTGTTTGTTGCTTTCCCGCCGGGCGTTGCGGATGACGATCTTGGCTTCCTCGGCCATCTTCTTGGCCTTGGCGACCAGTTGCTTTCGGCGTTCGGTCGAGAGCGGCGGGATGTTCAAACGGATCTGCTTGCCATCAACCTGGGGATTGAGTCCGAGGTCGGATTCCTCCAGTGCATGCCTGATGTCCTTGATCGCACTGGCATCGAATGGCTTGATCAGGATCTGGGTCGATTCGGGCGTGCTGATCGAGGCGATTGACTTCATGTCCGTCGGCGTGCCGTAGTAGTTGACCTTGATGTATTCGACAAGCGCCGTCGAGGCTCGTCCGCCGCGAAGCCCGAGCATCTCATGGTTGAGATAGTCGATGGCCTTCTTCATCTGTTCTTCGGCGTGATTCAAAATAGCATCTGGAGTTTTCATGGTGAGATCCTCAACTGGTGTGCGTTCGGACCGACTGGGTGGCCCGAGGTTGTTCGATGAGTGTGCCGATTGATTCGCCGGCGATGACTCGGGCGATGTTGCCCGGCTCTTCAAACTTGAAGACTCGGACCGGAATGTTACGTTCCCGGCACATGGCGATTGCAGTCAGATCCATGATCTCGAGCCCCTTGGCCAGCGCCTCGTCGAAGGTCAGCCTTTCGTAGCGTGTCGCCGAGTTGTCCCTGTTCGGATCGGCAGAGTAGACACCATCCACTTTGGTGGCCTTGAGCAGCAGCGAGCACCCGAGCTCCGTTGCCCGGAGGGCCGCACAGGTGTCGGTCGTGAAGAAAGGATTGCCCGTGCCGGCGACGAGGATGACCACCCGGCCTTTTTCCAGGTGTCGGATTGCACGGTTGCGGATGAACGGCTCGGCCACGGCTCGGATCTCCAGGGCCGACATCACACGGGAATCAATGCCCTTGGAAACCAGTTTCTCACGCAGCGCCGAGCCGTTGATCACGGTTCCCAACATACCCATGTAGTCCGCGGTGCTCTGCTCGATGTCCCCGCTGGCCGCGAGATCGGCGCCCCGGATGATGTTGCCCCCGCCGACGACCACCGCGAGTTGGACGCCGGACTCATAGGCCAGACGAATTTCCTCGGCAATGTGACTGAGGCTGCCCGGATCAATCCCGAACCCGTCGGAGGAGCAGAAGGCCTCGCCGCTGAGTTTCAGCAGCATCCGCAGAGGTTTCTGGGCGGGAGTCGATGGAGTGCATTGGTTCGCCATGGATCGCTCCGAGCATAGCCTCTGACCGGGTACCCTGTATGGTAGGATGCACCCGGAACGGTTGCCGATGCGGGAACGTGGCCAAAATGGAACCCGAACCCGGCCCGTGTGTCGAATAGGAAGTATGAGCGGGGCGTGCTCCCCCCCGTTGGTGCCGACGAGGTGCCCGCAAGAAGAGCACCGAGCGACCAGCCGACCATGACCCAGGATGTGCCCCACCAGAGTGATGACCAGGCGCCCGTGCCCGAGAGCTTCGGCCAGAAGTTCCGGCGGTGGTTTCTTCGCGCCTCGATCGCTGGGCTTCTCATCTCATTCACCATTCACATCGTCATCCTGCTGGTGGCCGCCCTGATCCAGTTCGGCTCCGGCGGAGGCTCGCCACAGGTCGGGCCCGCGATCGAGTTTGCGGTGATGAGCCAGTCCGACCTCGACGAGATGCAGGCCGAGGAGCTCGAAGTCGAAGAGCCCAACTCGCAGGAGCTCCTCGAAGACCCGGTCGATCCGAGCACGGACCCCTTGCTGGACGATTCATTGGCAGAACTTGTCGACACGCAAGCGACGTTGGATGCCGAACTGAACCTCGGTGGGGGAGATTTGAGCTCCGCGGATGGGGGTGGGACCGATGGAGGGGCCGGCACCGGCTCGGCGAGCTTTTTCGGGATCGAAGCCCGAGGCAACCGCTTCGCCTACATCGTGGATGTTTCGGGCTCGATGGGGCGCGACGGCCGGATCAAGGCGATGCAGGAGGAGCTCACCCGTTCGGTCAGTTCGATGCCGGACTATGTGAGTTTCTTCATCGTGCTGTATTCCGATGATGCGCATCCGCTGGGCGGGAAGCGTCGCTGGACCGATGCCACGGGCGCCGGCAAACGCTGGGCTCGCAAGGCGATCGCCAACATCTCCCCGCTCGGCGCGACGAAGCCAATGCCTGCGTTCGAGATGGTGTTTGACATGAGGCCGAGGCCGGACGCGATCTACTTCATGACCGATGGCGAGTTTGCCGAGGGCATCGCCGACCAGATCATCATGCGCAACCGAGAGCATCCGACCCCGATCCATTGCATCACGTTTATGTCGCGTTCGGCCGAGCCGGTGATGAAGCGCATCGCCAGCGAGACCGGCGGGACCTACACGCACCAAGAGGGAAGGGGCCCGTGATGCGGTTGGTTTGGGTGCTGTGCTGTGTTGCGTTGGTCTCGCGAGGTGCCTGTGGAGAACCGGGCACTGTTGTGCTGCGGGGCGGCGCTGAGTTTCAGGCATCCGAGATTGTGGCCGAGGCCGGCGCCTTGACCTGCACCATTGATGGAGAGCTGCGGGTATTCGGTTGGCATGAGGTCGCGTTGGTGCGAGGGCCGATGGCCGATCAGGTCGAGGTGTATCTGCCGATTGCCGAGTCGGCCTGGCGAGGGTTGGCCCGGCTTGCGAGGGATGACCGTGTGGCCTCCGAAGCCGAGCTTGAAACCATCTTCGATCAACTCAGCGCTCAGATCAATCCGACTGCCAGTGCGGTGGCGCAGGGGCTGCTCGCGTGTCGGCTGGCCCGCGGAGCGCAGGCGATTGCGGTCGAACCGATGCTGACCGTGGTGGCCAACGACTCGGCTACTGCTGATCTTCCAACCATCAAGGGTGCCCAGCCGTTGGATCCCACGTTTGGATTGTGCTCGTCGTTGGCGCCGATCTGGGGGACGGACGCCGGTCTGGCCTCGATGGTTGGTTCGATCTCTCGGGAAGACTTCACAATCTGGGGCAGAGAGACCAAGGCCGAGCAACTGGCGAGGCTGTACTCGGCCGCGGCACAGTTCGAGCTCGGCTCACCCGCGACGCTCGCCCCCGTGACGCCCGTCGATGCCGGCGTCAAGTTTGTGCAAGAGATTGTCTTGGCGCGCGCCGGTGATGCCGAGCAGCGACTCTCGGCCCGCTCGGCACTTGGAGACCGCCTCGGAGCCAAGGGCCTGCCTGACTGGCAATCGGCATGGATCCACGCCTCGCTCGGGCTCTCGCTGATCCAAGAGCCCGACGAACACGAAACCCGTCTTGGGATCGTAGAGTTGCTGTACGTTCCGGCTGTCTATGCCCAGTCCGAACCATACCTCGCGGGTGTCTGTCTTTCGGAAGCGGCCATCAAGCTCGCGGAATTGGGCCGAGAGGACGCCGCTCGCACGCTGGCACTGGAACTGGAACGAACATACGCGCAGCATCCGTCGCTGGAACGCCCCGGCATCCGACGACTCGTTGAACTGGCGAGAGAACAAAGAACACCGACACTCCCGAAAAAGGAAGGTTCCTGAATAATGTCATTTGATGTCCACACTTTTCTCTTCCTGGCGCAGGCCGAAGCCGAAAGCGGTGGCGGCAAGACCTTGTTGCAGCACATCGCCTCGGGCGGCCCGATCGGGTTTCTCATCATCCTGATCTCTTTTGCCGCCGTCGCCCTGATCGTCATCCATTCCATCCAGTTTCGACTGAACAAGCTTGCGCCGCCCGAACAGTTTGAACGTCTTCAAGACCTGCTCAACCGACGCGATCTGGACGGTGCCCGAGAGTACTGCGACGACGAGGAACACGATAGCTTTCTCACGCGCGTTGTCGGTTCGGCGCTGGCCCGGTGCGCTCGATCGCCCTTCGGCCTGCTCGAGTTTCGCGGAGCGCTCGAGGAGTCCGGCCGGGATCAGGTTGCCAGACTCTATCGCGCCACCGAGGGGCTCGCCCTCATCGCCACTGTCGCGCCGATGCTCGGACTGCTCGGCACCGTGGTCGGTATGGTCGAGGCCTTCAACACACTCGGCAATTCCGCCGGCGGATTTGCCAAACCCGACGAACTCGCAGCGAGCATCTCGGTCGCCCTGATCACCACCGTCCTCGGGCTCGTCGTGGCGATTCCCGCATCCGCGTTCCTGGTCTACTTCAGAAACAGGATTGATTCTCTGGCCACCGATGTGGGCGAGATGACCGAGGACCTGCTCGGCCTGATCGAGAGTCATCAGTCCGTCGGTGCCAACGCCGCCCCGGCCGCTCAGGCCAACCCGAGGCAGCAAGCCGCCGCGCCGGCCGCCGGTGGTCCACGCGCATGAGGTGGTCCACCCACACCGATTCCGGGTTCGATATGACGCCCATGATCGATGTGGTCATGCTGCTGATTATTTTCTTTCTGGTCACCAGCCAGTTCTCGCAGTCGATCCGCACACCTCTGGAGTTGCCGCATCAGCAGGGGCAGCAGGACGACGAGCCTCATCCCGGCGACATCGTCGTCGATCTCATGGCCGACGGGAGTATCCGTCTCGAAGGGGAACCGCTCTCGATGGATGCGTTTCTGGCGATGGTTTCCGTTGAGCTCCTGCATGGCGACCCGAACACCGAAGTGCTCATCAGGCCTGATCGTGCCGGCCAAGCTGTCCATCTGAATCAACTCTGCTCCAGGCTTTCCAAGACGGGTGTCCGGGCGTACCGCATCGCCACCTCGCCGCTTCGGAGGCAGACGCCGTGAACTTTGCCAAAACAGACAGCTCGGCCCGCAAGTCCTTCCGCCTTCCATTGATCGGGATGATCGATGTCTTCTTCCTGCTGCTGGTGTATTTCATCGTGACGGCCTCGCTGGCCACGCCCGAAGATGAACTCGCAGCCGCCCTGCGTCAACAGAATGAAAATGCCTCGGCGTCGGATCTCCAGCCGCAGTTTGTCACGGTCCACGCCAGCCAGGGCGGGGCCGCGTACGAAATCGGTGGTCAGGTGCTGCACACGCAGGCCGATCTGACCGCACTGCTCGAGAAACTTCCGAAGGAGGCCGGTGTCTTTCTGACGGTTGATGATGACGCACCGGTCTGGGCCGCGGCTGCTGCCCTACAGGCCTGCCACGATGCCGGGTATGAGAAACTGACCTATGTCACTCCGAAGTAAGACAATCCTGTCGGTCTTTCTGCTGGCGTCGTTCTTCGCGCCGTTTGTGTGCGCGCAGCCGACGGATGTCCAACTCGAGCGGTATCTCACCGACCGCGGTTTGGACGACCTGCTCGCCGAGCATTTGGTCGACAAGCTCGGGCATGTGCAGGGCGATGAACGCATCGCGGTCGCCCAACAGCTCGGAAACCTCTACATCCGTTTGCTCGATGAGGCTTCGACGGATGAGGATCGCACCCGATGGGCCGGCTTGGCGACCACCCTGCTCCGGCTCGTCCCGGAGGCCGACTCGCCCGACTTGCGGATCAACCTCGCCAAGGCGGCCTACATGCGGGCCGAATCCGTGGCCGAACGCTCTCGGCTTCACATGGTCACGCCCGCCGAGCTCGCCCAGGCCGAGCGCGTTCTCCGGAATGTTTCCTCGACGTTTCTCGAACTGGCACAGGACGCGCATCAGCGGGCGCGCGTGCTCGAGAACAGACTCACCGCCCAACTCGACGAAAGCGAGGAGGACCGCATCACCGCGGAACTCGGCCATGCGCGACAACAGCGATCCCTCGGCTTCTACTATGCCGGCTGGAGCGAGTACTACCTTGCTTTTCTCACCAACGACAAAGGCCGAGCGGGCAAGGCACTGCGGAACTTCGGTTGGTTGCTGAATGCCCGCGAAGGAGATGAGGCCTCGTTCGACCGGTTGCAGCCGGACCTATTGCGCTATGAACACGTTGCCCGGGCCGCCATCGGCGCTTCGCTGGCATGCGTGATCCAGGGGCGATTCACCGAAGCCATCGCATGGCTCGATTCGGTCGACCGAAGCACCGACACGTCCGAGGGTGTGCGCAAGCAGGTCTTTGATCGCCGGATCACGGTGCTCTCAGCCGCTCATCTCTGGCCTGATCTGGAGCTTCATATCCGTCGGTCGCGGGCGACTTCGGGCCCGCTCCCGCCGTTGACTGCGAGACTGCTGGTTGTGTCTTGTCTTGATGCGCTCGAGGGTCCCGATGGCCGGGGCCGGAGCCGAGAGCTCATCCGCAGACTCGCGGATGTCGGGTTTCAGGATCTCATTGCCGAGGGCAAGGTGGCGCATGTGCTCGAACTCGTGCGGACCTATGGCACCGAGCCGCTCGGTGAAACCGGGTTCATCAACCAGTACATCCGAGGCCTTCGAGCGATGGACCGCGCCAAAGAGGCGGGCGAGGCCGCGGGCGAAAGCGATACCGGACCCGTCCAGGATCGTTCAGTCGCCGCGTTGTATCGAGAAGCCGCCACGATGCTTCTCGAATCGGTTGAGCAGTCCGATGCCAGATCATTCCCCGACGAACAGACCAAGGCACTC
>DRKT01000069.1 GCA_011053195.1 Phycisphaerales bacterium
AGCGCTTCTTCCCGACCGCCGAGGTCAGGCTCTATGGCCGCGTCACCTACGACGAAACATCCGTCGCGCGGATCACCGCCTACTTCCCGGGACGAATCGACCGCCTGTTCGTCAACTACATGGGTGTCTCGATCGCCAAGGGCGACCACATCGCCGAGATCTTCAGCCCGGAACTGCTGGCCGCCTTCGAGGAGCTGCGCCAGGCCAAGCGTTCGGCGGAGGCCATCGACGCCGCGAGCGAGTTCGTCCGCCAGACCACCACGGACACACTCGAAGCCGCCCGCGAGAAACTCCGGCTCTTCGGCCTGCTCCCGGAACAGATCCGGGCCATCGAAGATGGTACATTCCAGAGCGATCGGCTGACGATCTATTCGCCGATCGGGGGCGTGGTCACCACGCTCTCGGCGCGCGAGGGCGACTACCTGAACACGGGCGAACCCATCGCAACCGTCGCCGATCTTTCGAGACTCTGGGTCGATATGGAGGCGTACGAATCACAGCTCCCGCTCTTGCGCTGGGGGCAGGATGTGACATTCACCGTCGAAGCCCATCCGGGCGAGGTGTTCAGCGGTCGAATTTCATTCATTGAACCGATTGTCAACGAGAAAACTCGGACCGCAGCTGTGCGCGTCGCGGTGGACAACGCCGACGGGCACCTCAAGCCGGGCATGTTTGCCTCGGCGGTCGTACACGCCAAGGTGGCAGCCGACGGTGTGATTCTGTCCAACTCGCTCGCGGGCAAATGGGTCGGACCGATGCACCCGACCAGCATCAGCGATGCACCGGGATCGTGCGAGATCTGCGGCATGGATCTCGTGCGGGCCGAATCGTTGGGCGTGGTCAGCGATCCCACGAGCACCGTCGCCCCGCTGGTGATTCCTCGATCGGCGGTGCTCTTTACGGGCAAACGCTCTGTGGTGTATGTCGCCCTTCCAGAGGCCGACTCGCCGACCTACGAAGCCAAAGAGGTCGTCCTCGGGCTGCGCGCCGGCGAGTGGTACGTCGTCCGCTCGGGTCTGCGTGAGGGCGAAGAAGTCGTCACCCGCGGCGCCTTCCGCATCGACAGCGCCATGCAGATCCAGGCCAAGGCCAGCATGATGATGCCCGGCGACAATCCAGATGCCGATTCAGATCAGGACATGGACCCGAATATGGATATGTCGGCCCAAGCCGAGCCCATGAACCACGCCGTTGCCGCGAGTCTTTCGCCGCTCTACGAGGCGTATCTCGATGGGCAGGACGCCTTGGCCGCCCGCGATGTCTCGGCGTATCTTCCGGCCTTCGAGGCGATCCGGTCGGCCATAGACAACATCGATACAGGCGGCCTGTCCGATGCGGACCGTTCGTTCTGGAACGAATCCGTCGACCAGATCCTCGGCGTGTCGAAGCCGGAAACACTCGAACAGGCGCGGACAGGCTTCGAGCCGATCAGTTCCGCGATCATCACCATCGAACGACGATTCGGGCACATCGGGGATGAGACATGGAACGTCACCTTCTGCCCAATGGCATTCGACAATGCCGGCGCCTCCTGGCTCCAACGCGGAAGCACCGTAAAGAACCCCTACATGAACATGCCTCGCTGCGGCGAGTTCCAGGACGAGCGCCGACCAATGCCCGCCAGCATGACCCCCACCACGACCGACACCACCGGGGAGCACACCCATGACTGACCAACCGCTGCCCCCGCCGAACACGATCACGAATCGGATCATCCGATTCTTTCTCGAACAGAAACTCATCGTCGTGATTCTTGTCATCACGCTGATGCTCTGGGGCGTGCTTGTGGCGCCCTTTGACTGGAAGATCGGCGATGTGCCACGCGATCCGGTCCCCGTCGATGCGATCCCCGACATCGGCGAGAACCAGCAGATCGTCTTCACCGAGTGGCCCGGGCGTTCGCCTCAGGATATCGACGACCAGATCAGCTACCCGATGACGGTGGCCCTGCTCGGTATCCCGGGCGTGAAGGATATCCGCAGCTACTCCGTCTTCGGTTTTTCCAGCATCTACGTCGTTTTCGAGGATGGCATCGACTTCTACTGGTCCCGGTCGCGCGTGCTCGAAAAACTCAACGCGCTCCCCGCGGGCACACTCCCCGATGGCGTCTCCCCCGCGCTCGGGCCGGACGCCACCGCACTCGGCCAAGTATTCTGGTACACACTCGAAGGCCGAGACGAGCAGGGCAACCCGACCGGAGGCTGGGACCCGGACGAGCTCCGATCCATCCAGGACTTCATCGTCAAGTACAGTCTCAACGGCGTCAAGGGCGTCAGCGAGGTCGCCTCGATCGGCGGGTTCGTCCGTGAATACCAGATCGACGTCAACCCGGACGCGATGCGGGCCTCGGGTGTCACACTCAAGCAGATCATCGCAGCCGTGCGCAAGAGCAACCTCGATGTCGGTGCGCGCACACTCGAGGTCAACCGTGTCGAATACATCGTCCGAGGCCTCGGCTTTATCAAGGATGTCCACGATCTCGAACAAACCTCCATCACCGCGCGCAACGGCCAGCCGATCCTGATCGGGGATATCGCCTCGGTCACGACCGGGCCCGCGCTCCGACGGGGCGTGCTCACCAAGGCCGGAGAGGAAGCCGTCGGTGGGGTTGTCGTCGCCCGCTACGGTGAGAACCCGATGGCCACCATCCAACGCGTCAAAGACCAGATCGACGCCATCTCCGCGGGACTCCCGAGCAAGACACTCGACGACGGCACACTCAGCCGGGTCACCATCGTTCCCTTCTACGACCGTTCGACACTCATCCGCGAAACCCTCCAGACACTCAACTCCGCGATCCAGCAGCAGATCCTCATTACCATCATCGTCGTCGTGCTGATGGTCATGCACCTGCGCAGTAGCATCCTCATCGGTGCCATGCTCCCGATCGCGGTCCTCATGACCTTCATCGGGATGAAACTCTTTCGCGTCGATGCCAACATCGTCGCCCTCTCCGGCATCGCCATCGCCATCGGAACGATCGTCGATGTCGGGATCGTCCTCAGCGAGAATATCCTGCGCCAGATCCAGGTCTCCGACCCCGATGAATCCCGGCTCGAAGTGGTCTACCGCGGCGCTGCGGAGGTCGGCGGGGCGGTGATGACCGCGGTTGCCACGACCATCGTCGGCTTTCTGCCCGTGTTCACCATGCAGGCCGCCGAGGGCAAGCTCTTCAAGCCCCTCGCGTACACCAAGACCTTTGCGCTGGTTGCTTCGATCATCATCGCGCTGGCGATCCTCCCGGCTGTCGCGCACGTGCTGACCGGGTTCCGCATCAGATCCAACATCCTTCGCACCACCTCCTCGGCGGGGCTCGTGCTGCTCGGGCTGGTCATTGCGTTTGTGTTCAATGCGCTCGCGGGGGTGCTCATTGCCGGCTTCGGCGCGTTCTACCTCCTGCAACCAAAGCTCCCAGAACGGATCGCCACAGCCATCCAGTGGTCCACCAACATCATCGCGGTGCTCGTGGTGCTCGTCGTACTGGCCCGATCGTGGGAACCCATCGGGCCCGAGGCGGGCACGCTCGGCAACGCGCTCTTCATCGCGGTGCTCGTCGGCGGATTGCTCCTCGCCTTCTGGATGATCCGGCTCGCTTTCCCGCTGGTCCTCGGATGGGCGCTCCGGCACAAGATCGTCGCACTGATGCCGGCGCTGACCGTCGTCCTGCTCGGCTTCTCGGCATGGCTCGGGTTCGACCGCACCTTCGCCTGGCTTCCGAATCGTGTCGTGCAGTCGGACACGGGTCAGCGACTTGCCGAAGCCTTCCCCGGCATCGGCAGCGAGTTCATGCCCGCGCTGGACGAGGGCGCCTTCCTCTACATGCCCACCACCATGCCCCACGCCTCGATCGGCGAATCCACCGATATCCTCAAAGAGCTCGACCGGCGAATCCTGTCCATCCCGGAAGTCGAGCAATCCGTCGGGAAGATCGGCCGAATCGACAGCCCGCTCGACCCCGCGCCCATCTCGATGGTTGAAACCATCATCGAATACAAGAGCGAATACAAGACAGACGACAAAGGTAACCGCCTCACCTTCAAGACCGATCCCAAAACCGGAGCGTTCGTCCGCGACGATCAGGGCGAGCTCATTCCGGACGAGCACGGCTCACCATTCCGGCAGTGGCGCGATGAGATCAAAACACAACGCGACATCTGGGATGAAATTGTCGCGGCTGCCCAGCTCCCGGGCGTCACCAGCGCCCCGATGCTCCAGCCCATCCAGACGCGCATCGTCATGCTCCAGTCCGGCTTCCGAGCCCCGATGGGTGTCAAGGTCTTCGGCCCTACGCTCGAAAGCATCGAATCCTTTGGCCTCGAGCTCGAGAAACTTCTTAAAGAAGTTCCCTCGATCGAACCCTCCGCCGTCTTCGCTGATCGCGTCGTCGGCAAGCCGTACATCGAGATCGACATCGACCGAGAGCGCATCGCACGCTACGGCATCCAGATCGCCGACGTCCAGCAGGTCATCGAGGTCGCCATCGGAGGCAAACCGCTCTCCATGTCCGTCGAGGGACGCGAGCGCTACCCGATCCGCGTGCGTTACCTCCGCGAGCTGCGCGACCAGCCGGAAACCCTGCGCGATATCCTCGTCCCCGCACCGAACGGCACGCAGGTCCCGCTCGGCGAGCTCGCCGAGATCGAGTACCGCCGAGGCCCGCAGATCATCAAGAGCGAAGACACATTTCTGGTGGCCTACGTGCTCTTCGACAAAATGCCCGGACACGCCGAGGTCGATGTCGTTCACGATGCCCAGAACTATATTCAGAGCAAAATCGATTCCAAAGAACTCACGATCCCGCCGGGCGTCCGGTATGAGTTTGCCGGCTCGTACGAGAACCAGATCCGGGCCGCCAAGAGACTCAGCATCGTGCTCCCGGTCTCGCTCGTGGTCATCTTCCTGTTGATCTACTTCCAGTTCAAGAAGGTCGATGTGACACTCATGGTCTTCTCGGGCGTATTCGTCGCGTGGGGCGGCGGGTTCCTCATGCTCTGGCTCTATGCCCAGCCCTGGTTCCTCGATGTCACCATCCTCGGCACCAACCTGCGCGAACTCTTCCAGATCCGCGAATACAACCTGAGTGTTGCCGTCTGGGTCGGGTTTCTTGCGCTCTTCGGGATTGCCACCGATGATGGGGTCATCATGGCCACACGAATTGAACAGTCCATGCGGGAGAGCAAGCCGAACACGATACAAGCCATTCGGGACACGGTGATCCGGGGCGGCAACATGCGCATCCGGGCGGCGGTCATGACCAGCGCCACGACCATCCTCGCCCTGCTGCCCGTGTTGACCAGCTCCGGCCGGGGCTCGGACATCATGATCCCCATGGCGATTCCGACCTTCGGCGGGATGACCGTGGCCTCGATCACATGGTTTGTCGTGCCGATCCTCTACTGCTGGATGCAGGAGTGGAAGCTTCGGATATCGCGCCGCTTTGGGACACCAACTCCTTCCCCCGCCCAGGCATCGCCGTGATACCATCGGCCATGTTCGGGCGCAAAAGGAAAGTTCGCCGGCGCCTCTTCGAAACACCACTGCCCGATGCGTGGTGGGTGATCATCGACCGCAATGTGCCGTACATCAGGTCGCTCACGGACGAAGACCGGAAGGAACTCGGCGGCCATATTCAGATTCTTCTGCATGAGAAACGATTTGAGGGTTGCGGCGGACTGGAGATGACCGACGAGATTCGCCTGACCATCGCCGCACAGGCCGCGGTCCTGCTGCTGCACCGCAAGACCGATTACTATCCGACACTGAGATCCATCCTCGTGTATCCACACGCCTACTTCTCGGCCGCCGAGCGTCGCCTGCCCGATGGCACGGTCACCGATCAACCCGAGGCAAGACTCGGCGAATCATGGTTCCGCGGCTCGCTCGTGCTCTCGTGGGACGATGTCCTCCGGGGTGCGCACAACCCGAGCGACGGGCACAACGTCGTCTTCCACGAGTTCGCCCACCAACTCGACGGCGAATCCGGCGCGATGAATGGCGCGCCGGATTTGGAATCTCCCACCCGATACCAGCACTGGGCGCAGGTGCTCGGACATGACTACAACAAGCTCATCGAGGAAGTGCACAAGAATCACAGATCGCTCATCGACCCCTACGGCTCAACCGACCCGGCCGAATTCTTTGCTGTCGTCACCGAAACATTCTTCGAGAAACCCAAGGCCATGCTCCATCGGCATCCGGAGTTGTACCGCCAGCTTGCCGAGTTTTACAACCAGGACCCGGCGCACGCCGAGACGGACTCAGAGACGCCCTAGTTCGTGATTTTTTCAATCTTGGCCCTGAGCTCCGCGATGGCGTCGGCGCTCCGGCTCTTGCCGACACGCGAGGCAAACAACCCGCTGCTCGTGCCCATGCCGGCCACCGCGAGCAGGGCCATGATCTCCGTTGGTGAGAGTTGATTCTTGATGAGTCTGATCTGGTCGCGGGTCATGCCATGCGCCAGGAGTTGCGCCTCGATGCGCTTGTCGAGGTTTGACTCGATGGAATCGACGCGCACCCCCGTGGATCTGGTCTCGGTCTCGATCTCGAAGAGCCGCGTGTCCTGTTCTTCGAGCCCTTGGCCGATGCCGTCGATCGCGGCGCCAACCACCCCGCCGAGCGGGCCGCCAAGACTCCCGAGGTAGGCCTGGATGCCCGCCATCGCATCGGCTGCGACTGATTGGGCGCTGGTCGCGGCTTCGGCGATCTCCTCCGTCCGATCGTTGATCTGCCGATTCCGTTCGGCGAGTTGATCGAGCTCGGCCCGGAGACGTTCGAGGTCGCCGGTGCTCTGGCTTTCATGCTGGGCGCTGATGGCCTCGGCGATCCGGTTGTCGTTCTGGATGATGTTGTCCTGCGCCTGCCAGATCGCCCGTTCGCTCGCACATCCGACACCCATCACGCCGACAACGACACACACCACTGCTTTCATGGTTCACTCCTTGTGCGGGGACGTGAACCATCAAATCGTGATACGGACGTCAGCACAAGGCGCCCGGGACGCAGCGCCGAGGAAAAGCGCCCGCCGACCGGCATTCCGGTCGAGCGGGCGCACAACAATGGATTTTCGATTCCGTAGTCAATCCGCCGCGGCGTTCGTGAGATAGAGGACCGTGTTGATCTTGATCTCGTCGGCGACCTTCTTACCGAGCACAGGGTGCGAGACGTCATAGTCGCTCAGATGGACCGAATACTTCGCCCGGATCGCCAGCAGGTCGCCATCGGCGATTGTGCGAGTGCGTTCGGAGGCGTTGAGGTAGGTGACCGAGGCATTGTGGATGGTGATCGGCCTCGTCACGCCGTGGATGGTGAACTCGCCGACGAGTGTCACCGAGTAGGTGCGGTAGGCTTCGGTTTCTTTTTTGAGCACGACATCCTCGGTGTGGTCGAGCTGGAAGATGATGTTCGGGTGGGCCTTGGCGTCGAGCCAGTCCTTGCCGGCCAGGTGTTCGTCGCGCAGTTCGATGCCGGTGCGGATCGACTCGACGGGCAGGTGCCATTCGCCGGCGACGAGCGAGCCGTCGGTCCCGGCGACTGCGTACCCGATGACGCGGTTGGATTGTCCCTTGATGTCTTCGAGTGGTGCATCGGACTCGAAGAAGATCTGGCGGTCCTTGCCGGTCAGGGCGTGGTAGACGGTGCCGAGCGAGGCCTGCTCGGCGGGGACGATGAGGTGCTTGCCGTCCTCGGTGGCCTTGGCAAAGGGCGGGCCCGCGACGAGCGCCGAGGCTTGGAAGGCGGCGCCCGCGACAATCAGAGCGCCGGCGGCCCACAGGGTACGGGCCTTGGGTGGGTTGGATTTACGAGCCATGGGAATCTCCTTGATCGGCGGTCGGGACCGCCCCTTCTTTCTTTCTGTCCAGAAACCATGCAGCAGCGGAAGCGAGCACCGCCAGGCCCGCCACAGCCGCGACCGACATGCTCGCCTTGCCCGGGCCCGCGGGGAGCAGGCCGAAGGCGAATCCGCTGTCGATTGTGCCGAGTTCGACCTCCTCGCCCTCGGGCTCGGTGTCGGCAAACAGATCGCCGAGGTCATTCTGTTCGTTGACCTCGGTGTTCTCCTTGTTCTCGAAACGGGTGAACGGTTTGGCGCCGGTCGCGGCCCATGCAGCCACCGATGCGAGCACCGCAATGCCTGAGATCGTAAATACAATGGAGCGTGGACGCATCGGGCGGACTCCTCGTGTTTACCGGACCGGGGCTTCGACGTCGAAGCTTGCCTCGTTGATGTTCATATTGCTGGCGCTGCCCTGAGTGGACAGGCTCATGTGCCCGCTGAGCATGACCGAATCCGCCGATGGGTCGATGGCCGGCTCGGCAAACGGGATGGTTTCGCTGAAGG
>DRKT01000070.1 GCA_011053195.1 Phycisphaerales bacterium
ATCACCATCCATCGTGGCGATCAGTCGACCACGCGCGCGATCAAACCCGGCGGCCAGCCCGGCGGTCTGTCCGAAGTTGCGACGGAGACAGACAATACACAGCCGATCATCACCCGCGAACGCGCGCGACAGGTTCTCGACGGTTTTATCTTTGCTCCCATCATCGACGATGATGCATTCCCAATCGAGGTCGGTCTTGTCGAGCGCTTCACGGATCTCGCGGTACAACGGCACCGCGTTCTCCTCCTCGTTGTGAACCGGGATGACCAGCGTGAGATCGATCAGGGCATCCTCCGGCGCGGCGAACAGGCGGGGGCCATCGACAAAGGCACCCTGGTAAGACATCGATGGAATCACGTCCGAAACTCCACACCGACCGATATCGTCGGCAACCGATTGATTGTCGTCAAAGCGGACGCGCATCTTTGCCGATTCCGACGCAGAGCACGCCCGACGAGAACTTCGCCAGAGGATACGGACCCGATTCTGCGGATGTGTACCCGATTAAGGGTGACAATCGAGATTATTGTGCATCATCGCGTAGATCTGCAACGCATATCGACTGGGCGGCGGAGGCTTGGGCTTGTCATTTGCTGTCGATTGCTCAGTCTGCCGAGTCGCTCGCCGGACCGGCTTGGAGGCTTTGGTCGGTGCTTTCTCCGGCGATGAGCCTGAGGAGTTGCTCGTGTCCGCTTCGGGATGCACCACATGACCGGTGCTGGTCACCAGTACGAAAGTCCTCGGTAGGTCGGCCCGAAGCGGTTGAGATCCGAAACGGACCGCATGCGGCGCGTTGTTCACCCGGATGTACGCCTGTGGCAGCGAAGCCCGGAACGGATTGGACCCGAACGAAACAGCATGGACCGGCATTCGGCCCCGGGTGGCATATTCCGCCTGCTGAGCTGAAACCGATCCACCAGAACAACAGATTGAAACGAAACCGACAGCAAGAGCTTTGTTCATACCCGGATGATACGGCCAATCGGGCGGAAACCCAAACATTTTCAGGAAATCCGTGATGGGGGCGATCTTCTCGGACGGTCGACCGACAATCAGTGGGGCATGGTCATGGAAGCCGGGTCGAGGAGCTCGTCGAGTTGTTTCGGATCGAGGATGCCCTTTTCGAGCGCAAGCTCCCGGATGGTCTTGCCCGAGTCGTAGGCCTCGTAGGCAAGCTTGGCCGAGGCGTCGTATCCGATCACCGGAACCAGCGAGGTGCACATCGCCAGGCTGCCCTCGATCAGGGCGGCGCAGCGGTCGGCATCCGGCTCCAGACCATCGATCAGACGCTCGCGGAAGACATCGCACCCGTGCGCCAGGAGTGTGATCGAATCGAGAAGGTTGGCAGCCATCATGGGCATGGCCACATTGAGCTCGAGCAGCGACCCGACCCCGCCGAGGCCGCCCGCGGTGATGGCGGCATCGTTGCCGATGACCTGACACGCGAGCATCATCACCGCTTCACAGATCACGGGATTGACCTTGCCGGGCATGATGGATGAGCCCGGCTGGACCGCCGGCAACTTAAGCTCGCCCAATCCACAACGCGGGCCGGAACCCAGCCAGCGGATGTCGTTGGCGATCTTGGTCAGACTCACGGCGATGGCTTTGAGCTGCCCGGAGGCTTCGACGACGGCATCCTTGGCGGCCTGAGCCTCGAAGTGGTTTGGGGCTTCACGGAAGGCGATTCCTGTGGTCTTTGAAACTTCGGCCGCCACTCGGCGTCCAAACTCAGGATGTGTGTTGATTCCGGTCCCAACCGCGGTGCCTCCGATGGCCAGTTCGCTCAGGGTGTCAAGCGCCCGGGTGGCTCGGGCGTGTGCGTTTTTCATCTGGGTTGCGTAGCCGGAGAAAACCTGCCCGAGGCGGATGGGCGTCGCGTCTTGAAGATGCGTACGTCCGATTTTGACGATGCTGTCCCATGCTTTGGCTTTGGCGTCCAGCTCGGCAGCGAGGCGTTCGCAGGCGGGAAGCAGCAGCCTGTGGATCTCGCTGGCCGCTGCGATGTGCATGGCGGTGGGGAATGTGTCGTTCGAGGACTGGCCCATGTTGACGTGGTCGTTCGGATGGACGCCCCCTTGGCCCTCCGGGGCATCCTTGAACCATGCCGGGTCCTTGGATCGCCCGATGGGCTGGCTGTGCGCCAGACAGACGAGATTGGCGACGACCTCGTTGACGTTCATGTTGGTCGAGGTGCCCGAGCCGGTCTGGTAGATGTCGATCGGGAAATGCCGGGCGATCCCGCCGTGGTCGGGCAGGCCTTGGCCGATCTGATCGCAGGCATTTCTGATATCCTCACACCGGCGGTCATCCAGCCGGCCGAGGTCGTGGTTGACCGTCGCAGCAGCGGCCTTGAGCACGGCGTAGGCCCGGATGACCGCATCGGGCACCGGCCGACCGGAGATCGGAAAGTTGATCACCGCCCGCTGGGTCGAGGCGCCATACAGGACATCGGCTGGGACGGGCATCTCACCCATGGAGTCTTTTTCGATCCGGGTCTCGTGGGCCATGGTGTTCTCCGGGAAGATGAATTGTGCAGTCCGATGCAGCCAAGGGGATCGGATATGCGGATGATACACAGGCACGGGTGGGGATCACCAAGGAGCAGCAGATGAAACGATGTGCAATGATCGGGCTTGCGTTGGTCGCCGGGGCCGCATTCGGGCAGGCTCGGGAGCGGGTGAGCCCCTACATGCAGCGGACCGATCCGCAGGATTGGGTTTTGCGCTCGTCCGTTGGGTTGTACCCCATCACAGAGCGGCGCGCCTATTCGTGTTCCAACGGCAGCATCACGCTGAATCCGACGACATACGACCCGGGCCATGCTGTCCGCGGCGTCGAGCAGGGCAGCATCTTCTTCCCGCTTGCGATGCACACCGGGTCGAGCGAGCTTGATCCTCGGTCGATCTCAGCGAAGCTCCTGATTGCGGGTGAGCCTGTGCGCTTGAAACAGACGATCATCGATCGGGATGCATCTGATGATCCGCTGCATTCGGGCGCTGCGTATGGCGACTGGTCATTCGGGGATCTGGAAACCATGCCTCTGGCGTTGGTGTTCACGGTTGAAACCCGGATGCGGTGCTGGAATACGGAGTTTGACGAGGCGAGTGCGATGCGCGTGCCGTGGCCCAAGGGGGAATGGCCGAAGGTCGCGGCTTCGACGTTTGAGCCGATGTTGTTCGTCGACGAGGGATATGACGGCCCGTACGACAAGAAGTTTGTGACGCGTCTTGCCGATCGGCTCACCAATGGTCAAACCAAGACCCAGCCCCCGATGGTGGTTGCGAAATGGATCGCGGGTGAGTTGGCCAAGTCATTCCAGCCTCAGGGGAACGGGATTGTTGCCGATGCCGTGCCTGCGACGGGGACCCAGTCGGGCCAGTCGATCGGGGCGATCAGTGCGATCGAGGTGGTCGGAGCCGCGGAATCGGCCAAGCGAGGGAAGGGGTCGCCCTTTGACCTGCCGCTGCTGCTTGATGCGGTGTACCACGAGGTTGGATTGCCATCGCGGGTGGTGATCGGCTACGTCGCCGGTGGGGCCGGCGGGGATCAGGAAGCCTTTCGGGCGCTCGATCGTCCGGAAGTCGGGTTGTACGCATGGGTCGAGGTGGCGTTGTACGACGAGAGCCAGCCGAGGCCGGACCAGCAGTTGACATGGGTGCCGGTGAATATCCTGCGTATTCGGGGTGAGGGCGCGTTCCGTCGTCCTTTGGATCAGCCCTGGCCGGGGTTTGGTTCGGATGACCAACTGAATGAGATTCTGCCGATCTCGTTCCATCTGCATCCGCACCGGATGGGCGCGATTGCATACGGGATGTCCAGCCGTCGCAAGCCGAGGCCGGCGCTCTGGGGTTGGAATCTGGTGCCGAACACACCGGATGCGGTCCGTCAGGTTCTGGCCTTCAGCGCCACATCGCCGGCGATCGGGCCGGGCGACAACCAGCGGAATCGTCGCGGACAATAAGCCAGCGTTGTGCGGGCTACCTTGAGCCGGTCGGGTTCCAGTTTGGTGTCGGCAGGAACGTGTAGTCCGGTGTCGTGGCCGAACGATCGTCGGGCACGGGGGTGCGCATGGTGACATGAAAATCGGCGTAGAGGACACTGGCTGCGATCTCAGCGTTTGGGGAACCGGGTCGGCTGTACCAGTGCTCTTTCCGATCTGAGCCGTCGTCGTAGTTGTAGATGGTGTGCGAAGCGATGAGGACGACCTTGGCGGTGTTGGCGATGACGGGCATGACGCCGCCGGTGGGCGGGACGAGTGTTGGAATGGCGTCGAAGGTTGGCTCGGTATCGGGCGCATGGTCATTGAGGGTGTAGCTGGCGCCGATGAGGTCGTACATCGAATCGGTGCTTGAAAAGGCTGGGATGGGTATTCCCGTGTCGCCGGCGCCTCGGTCCAGTGGCGACTCGAACTCCTCGAGCTCGACAATTTGGTCATACCGGTCTGGTGTGACCGTTCTCGAGATAAGATACGAGTTCAGCGGCCGGCGCTGGGCTCCATATTCGTCGATGCCCAGAAACGGGAGTTGGCCCTTTTTGCCGCCGAACAGCGCTCCGATCGGCGATCGAACTCCCGGCGCGACCTCGACCAGCACCTGGGGAAGGGCGTTTCGGTTGTCGTCGAGGTACATGGACGTCGCGAGCCCAATCTGCTTGAGCTTGGCGCCGCAGGCGAGATTTCTGGAGGAGAATCTGGCCTTGGACAGGGCGGGGAGCAGGATCCCGATCAGCAGGGCGATGATCGCGATGACCACGAGCAGTTCGATGAGTGTGAATGCGGAGCGTGTTTTCATACGCCACACATTACCGCATATGGCTTCCTTGTGTGCTTTAGGATCGGTGAATGCGAGAGCTCGGCGGTGAACTGGTCGTCGTCAGGTCGGTTCGCCCGAGAGTGGATTGTTGAAGTGGGCATCCTGGATCGGGACCACGACCTCGAGGACGTGCTGGAGGACGGCTGCGGGTGAGCCGGCGGCATCCACCTCGTGGATAATCTCCTGCGGGTAGTAGTTCAGCACGGGCGCGGTTTCCTGCTCGTAGATCTCCCATCGCCGGCGGATCACCTCTTCTTTGGCGTCATCGGCGCGATTGTCCTTGAGGGCCCGCCTGCGGAGGCGTTTGATCATGGCCTCCTTGTCCTTGCAGACGAGATGGATGATGCCGAGGACCTTGATGTACTCTTCCATGAGCTCGGCTTGGGTCACATTCCTCGGGATGCCGTCGAGCAGGAGCAGGTCGTCCGCCGGCTTGTACAGGCTGAGCACGGTCTGAGCGTGCATGTTTTCGGCCCACATGCGCACGGTGATGTCGTCGGGCACGAGTTCGCCTCGTGATGAGTATTCATAGAACGTGGCACCGAGCTCGGAGTTGATGTCAAGCGAGCGGAAGACCTCGCCACAGGAGAGATGGAAGAAACCTGGAATGCGTCCGAGGATGGCGCCTTGTGTTCCCTTGCCGGCCCCGGGGGCACCAAAGAGCAGGACCGTCTGATACCTTTTCATTGCTGGACTCCGTGGAAGGAACTCGATTGGACTCTGTGTTATCGGTTCGAGGGAACGCCGGGTTTTGGACAACGGTATCGCCTGCGCAGGAAAAAGCCCATCCGGATGGGCGGATGGGCTTCTTTTTCGCAATTGGGCGGTTGATCAGGCCCCGGATTTGACCATCTCGGCCTGGAGACTGGGGGGCATCGGGCGGTACTCGAGGAACTCCATCGAGTTGGCGGCCCGGCCCTGGGACATGCCGCGCAGGATTGTGGTGTAGCCGAACATCTCGCTGAGCGGGACCTCGGCGTTGACGGCCTTGACGTGGCCTCGATCCTCGGTGTCGGTGATCATGCCGCGTCGGCTGGCCAGATCGCCCGTGATGTTGCCGAGGTATTCCTCGGGCGTGATGATGACGACCTTCATGATCGGTTCGAGCAGGATGCTGCCGGCCTTCTGGACCGCATCACGCAGGGCGAGCCTGGCGGCCTGCTCGAAGGCGATCTGACTCGAGTCGACCGCGTGGAACGAGCCGTCGATCAGTTCGACCTTGATGTTGATCAGGGGGTAGCCGGCGGTGATGCCGCTGAGCGCGGTCTGACGGACACCGACCTCGACGGAGGGGATGAATTCCTTGGGGATTTTGCCGCCGATGATCTTGTTCTCGAAGGCGATGTTGTCCTTGAATTCGAGCCCATCCTCCTCGGCCTGCTCCTTGGTGTAGGGCATGAGATTGATGGCGACATCGCCGAACTGGCCGCGGCCGCCGGTTTGCTTCTTGAATCGGCCTCGGACATTCTCGGCAGATCCCTTGATCGCCTCGCGGTAGGAGACGCGGGGCCGACCGACCTCGACACCGATCTTCATGTCACGGACAAGCCGGTTCTTGATGATTTCGAGGTGAAGCTCGCCCATGCCGGCGATGATGGTCTGGCCCGTTTCTTCGTCGAAGTGGCTCTGGAACGACGGGTCTTCCCGACGGATGAGCACGAGGGCCTCGCCGAGTTTGCGGTTGTCGTCGGCGGTATTGGGCTCGATGGACATCGAGATCACGGGATCCGGGAAGTCCATGCGTTCGAGGATGATCGGGTTGTCAGGGTCGCAGAGCGTATCGCCCGTGATGGAGTCCTTGACACCGACGACAGCGACGATGTTGCCGGCGCCGACCTGATCCAACGCCTGACGATCCTTGGCGTGCATCTCGAAGATGCGGCTGATGTTTTCCTTTTTGCCGTTTCCGGGGTTGAGGACACGGTCGCCCTTTTTGAGGATGCCGGAGTAGATTCGGAGGTAGGTGAGGTCGCCGTGGGTGTCGTTGACGACCCTG
>DRKT01000071.1 GCA_011053195.1 Phycisphaerales bacterium
CGACCCGCCCGAGACGCCGATCGTCGGTCAGGGCAGAATCGCGCGGTATGCGCGCGGCAAGGACTACCACACCTCGATCAAAGCCCGGCTCCATACGCTGGCCGATCGCTGCCGGGAACGTTGGCCCGACGAGCAGTTCCGCGCGGTGGTCGATACCGCGCCCATTCCCGAACGGGAGTTCGCCGCCCGCGCGGGTCTCGGCTGGGCCGGTAAGCACACGCTGCTGATTCATCCGAAGATCGGCTCGTGGCTCGCGATCGGCGGACTCCTGACCACGATGGACCTGCCGAGCGATACCCCGACCATCACCGACCACTGCGGCACATGCACCCGCTGCATCGACGCATGCCCGACCAACGCAATCACACCCTACAGCATCAACGGCTCACGCTGCATCAGCTACCTCACCATCGAACACCGCTCGTCAATCGACCCAGCCTTTTTCTCGAAGATGCAAGACTGGGTTGCCGGGTGCGATATCTGTCAGGAAGTCTGCCCGCACAACTCGCCTCGACCGGGAAAGAATGTCGGTCACCGCCACCCGGACCACGAGCCGGCCCGGCAGGGCTTCGACCTGCTCGACATCCTCGGCTGGGACACCAAGGCCAGATCCAGCGCGCTCAAAGGCAGCGCCCTGAAACGGATCAAACTCGACCAGTTCCGCCGAAACGCCGTCATCGCCGCCGGCAACGCCATCAACCAACGCGGCCTCCCGGAATTGGCCCTCGCCATTCGGGCCATCGCCGACGATCCCGCCGAGCCGGAGATCGTCAGATCGGCAGCACGAGCGGTTCTGAAGCAACAGGCCGACCAACAAAGGCCTTCGCCAGAAGAATCATCGCCACGCCCGGAACAAGCATGATCTCCTGCCTGAGTATGAACCCGGCAAAGAAAAACGGGGCGGCGATGATGATGGTCCAGAACGTGACGCGCAGACTCATCGCTGTCGGCTCGGCGAGCCGACGCTCTCGAAGATCGACCATGTTCAGCCAAACGTAGGTCGGAAAGACCAGGCCGTAGAACGAGAGAAAGAGCCGATATCCGATCTCACCACCGGCCATGTCGAAGCTCCGAGGCACCCATACCGCAGCCGCGCCGAACGCCAGCGCAAACACCACCGAACCCCGAAACACCCACCGGTCCGGCACCGGCTTCCGCGCGAGCTCCCGGCTGTGCGCACCGACCGTAAAGATCAGTTGAATCAGCAGGTGCGCCACCAGATACACACCGATCCACGGAGCAACGTGGGCTGTTGTCTCAGGGTCGCCATCCGTCATCGCCACGATCGGACCGGCGTAGAGAAACGTCAGAACGATCATCGAAAAGAAAAAGACCCCAAACCCGAGCCCGAACGCGATCTTTGATTCCGTGCGCGTTGCACAGCCCTGCCTTGCACGATGGAACGTGAGATCGAGATAGGGACACAGCAGAAAGCCGAAGATGCTCGCCGGCGCGAGCCACAGCATATCGGTTGAAAATGACCGATCCGCGATGATGCTCACCGTGCTGGGCGTCGTTGCCGGCGAGAGGGTCAGCGCCACCAGCAACCCCGCCGAGATGATCCAGACCACCAGCGCCATCCGCTTGGCCGGCTCATCATGCTTCAGACACGCCCGGACACCCAGCCCGAGCACCGCCATGCCCAGGACCACCGCAATCGTCCACCAGGGCAGCATTATGTTTCTTGCGGTCCACGTTCCGATCCACGCCAGCCAGTAGGCGTGGAAGGCGATGGTCACGATCGAAAAAGCCCGGCACGCAGGCCTGTGGGCCTGCACCATGTCCACGCTGGCCTCGCGCGAACGAAGAACCCAGCCCATGGCCGCAGCCCCGATCACGTTGGGTACCGCAAAGACCACATATCCCCAGAGTCCGAGATCCCGGATCATCAGCGCCGGCAGGTACATCCCGATACACCACGTCCACGAGCAGCCCAGAAAGACGGCCCACCCGACCGATCCAAGCGATTTCGAGGGGCTCTGGTCCATCACCGCCGACTTTAGGAGCCCGAATGGGGCGGAAATGGTTGCATTCAACCCCGGATGTGGTATTTTGGTCCCGCCGGCGGTTCGGTCGGCCTTGTCAGCCCGAGTTCGGAGTGATCTGTGGGACGAACGACCAGAGTTGCCGGTGCTGTGATCTTGGCTTTCCTGGGCTCCGGTGCCACCGATGCGCAGTCCTACACAAAAAACATCCTTCTCACCGGATACTGGCCACCGACCAACTCCATGATCCGGCGATTCAGCACCAATCCCGCCCAGAACCCCGACGGCTGGATCGGCGAGGACTGGAACGGTTCCGGATACAACGTCTACGCCTTCTTCCCCGAATTCCCCGGCAGCACCGGCCCAAACTATGGCCAAGGCGTCGGCGATTTCGAGGTTGATTACCAGGACACTTCGGCAGACTGGGAGCGGATCGTTCCAACCATCAACCCGGCAGCCATCATCACCTTCAGCCGGGGCGGCTCCGGCAGCAACTGGGAAATCGAAAGCCGGCTCCAGATGCACGCCCCGAGCAACTGGCTCCGAGACTTCTCATCCCCGGCCAGACCGACGCTCGACATGCCAATCTTCGATACCCTCGTGCCCGATCAGTGGTACGACAGCTCGCTGCCCATGCAGGGCATCATGGATGCCGTCAACAACGCCGGCATCGGCATCGACGCTTACATCGACGACACCGGCGGGGGGCGATTCCTCTCCGAATTCATCGGCCTGCAAGGGCTCCGCCATCAGATACTCAATGGCAATCCCGATGCCGCCTTCCGATCCTTCGCCGCCGGGCACATCCACGTCGGCATCGACACACCCGAAGCCGATGCCAACCTCGCCACCGAACTCACACTCGAACAACTGACCGGATATCTCGACACTGTCATCCCGATGCCTTCGGGCAGCGTGCTTCTGCTCGCCACCGGCGCGATGACACTCGTCCGGCGCCGGCGATAAATCGGCGCCAATCTTCACCGGAGGACCATGGCTTGGAGGAGGGCCGTGGTCCTTCGGCTTTATTCAGACCCGTCCCGATCAGGGCAGCCGACCCCTGGCTTTCTGATGGAGTTTCGGTGTCGCGTGGAAGATCGCGGTCGCACGGCCGATCCGCTTCTCTTTCTTGACGGGCTGACCGTTCTCATCAAGCTCGGCCTTGCCCGGCTTGGTGATCGCCTGATAGATATCCATCCGGACCGTCGCATCGAACTCTTCGTTCTTCTCGACCAGGGGCTTGATGTCCGTCACCGGCCGGATCTTGTACACCGCAGGACCAAGGCAGGGCCTCAAAAATCGATACTCCAGATTCTTACAGACCACCGTGTAGTCCCCGCCGCAGAACCCGAAGACATACATCCCGCCCGCGATTTCCGAGTTGCCGAGAAGCGCCGCGCCCGCCATCGCGTTGTACCAGTTCTTGTTGATCTTGCGAAACGGCAACACCGCCTGAAACGTGCTGTCGTCCACACGCTTCATCGAGATCCCGCTGCGAAACGCGTACGGCAAAAACACCAGAGAACTGAACCGATGCCAAAAATTGTTCTTCGTCGAGAGCTTGCTGATGAACCCCTCGATCCGCCCATACAGCGTTTGTTTCACCGGCACAGCTTCTCCCGCGCGGATCGGGCCATGCTTGGACGGCTTGCCTCCGGGCTTGGGTGGGCTCGATTCGGTTGGCAAGGCTTGCTCACTCATGCTCGGCAATCATAGGGGGCATCACCAGTTGCAGCCGGTCAGCCCTGTCGATTCAAGCTCGAACCAGCCCCGGTCGCTCCGGTGGACCCGCTGGACCGCATCTCCCGGCTCGTGATCCAGCACCAGGTGCCACCCCGCATCGGCCGCTTCGCCCAAAAACCACCGCTTGGTCACCATGCTCGTGTACGGCTCCACGTCATACCCGAGGCTGTAGGCCGCCCCGACATGGAAATGCGTCGGCATCACGTCCGGCGTGAACACCACAGTCCGGCCCTCCACATCCTCGAACATGACCGCCTGCTGACCCCACGTGTGCCCTGGCACCAGAAAGACCCAGATCCCAGGGGCGATCTCCGTTCGCCGATTCGAAACCGGTGCCTTGGGCAGATCCTTCCTGTGCGGCCTCTGGTCGTGGGGAAACGGGATCGGGCTCTCAACCAGCCTCAGCCGAGGCCGTTCACCCACAAGCGGGATCTCCAGAGGCAGCAGATGATCCGCAAAGTACGTCCGCGTCATCACCGAGTCGTTGGCCAGCGCATCGAGCCATTCTTGACGCTGTACCACCACCTCAGCGTTCGGAAACGTGAAGCACACCTCCGCCTGATCCCCCGACGCCTGACGCCCCGTCGCCACCCAGTCCGGCGTCTCGCCGTCCCGCGCCCGCCGTGTCAGCCCCCCCGCGTGATCGAAATGCAGATGGCTCACCACGGTCTGGTGCACCTCGTTCGGATCGACGCCGGCCTCGATCACCGCCGTCTCGATCGTCCGACCGTCCAGCCCGAAAATATCGCTCATCTTTGCATCGAGCTTGTCACCCGTGCCCGCTTCGATCAGCACCGTCCGGCCGCCACCACGCAGCAGCAGCGCATTATGGCAGAGCGTGATCCGGTTCCGATCGTCAGTCTCGATGAACCGGGACCAGACCGTCTTGGGGATCAGCCCGAACATCCCGCCGCCGTCGAGCATGAATCGCCCGGCCCGGAGCAGTGTCCACTCATATCGCACGTGCGGGTGCATGGTGTCAGGGTAGCCACGATTTCCCGAGCCCGCGGTCGGCCCGATTCCGGATCAGATCATCATGAACCGGACAAACGCCCACGAGGCCAACACGATCAGTGCAAGAGCAATCGGCACGATCACAAAGAAAAACACAGGGCCGGACATCGACCTGGGTGGCTCAAGCGGCTCATCGAGCCCCGGCTCATTCGCGATTTTCCGGGCTGTCTCATCCACCGGCTCCCCAAGACTGATCTCGTCCCAGTCAAAGTCGATCGACTCCTCCCGGTTGGATCGGATGATCGCCCGCGCACGCTCGGCATCCTTGCGCTGCACATGCACAAAGTACGGATTGATGATCCGTGGCGCCTCCCACTGAAGCGTCTGCGCCGCCGTGTCGAACACAAAGGCCTCGATCCCCTCCTCCCGCAGCAGCGAGGCGATCACATGAGCCTCGGCCGGGCCGGCCGCATCGATCACCGGGATGAGCGTCTCGGGTGATTTCACCGCACCAGTGTAGCATCCTCCGGTACCATGCTGACCATGTGTGGCCGATTCACTTGTCTCTATACCTGGGACGACATCCGGGTTCTGCTGGGCCTCGAATGGACCGAGCTCAACGATTGGCCGCCAAACTACAACGTCGCGCCCTCCCAGCGGGTGCCGGTGGTGCTCAACAACTCCGAAGGGAAACCGGGTCTCAAAGCCATGACGTGGGGCTTTCCGCGGATCAGCGGCAAGGGCCCCGACCTGATCAATGCCCGCTCGGAAACACTGCGAACCAGGCCGACCTTCCGCGATGCATTCAACCAACGCCGATGTATCGTGCCGGTCAGCGGGTTTTATGAATGGCAGCAATCCACCTCGGGCCGAAAGCAGCCCTGGTCCATCACCCCTGCGGAATCCCCCATCCTTCTATTGGCTGGCCTCTGGCAACACGTTCAGAACACCGATCGATTTGTCATCGTCACCGCGCCGGCCGAGGGCACAATGGCGGATATCCACCAGCGAACACCCGTCATCCTTCGGTTCGATGATGCCGATCGCTGGTTGAACGCCGATCCCAAGGTGGCGGCTTCATTTCTCCAGATCAGTTCTCCACACAAACTACAATTCACGCCCGTCTCCACCCGTGTCAATGCTGTTGCCAACAATGACCCATCGCTTCTCAGGCCGGTCGAGCCGGATGCCGACAAGCAACCGGGATTATTCACACCATGAAACAAAGCCCATCTCCACCCGTTGATGTCGCCCGGCTCGAAGAGCGTCGCGAAGCACAGGCCATCGCCGAGATCGCGCCAAACCACGAGCCCATCATGGGCGGCGTCATGGGGCTCGGTGAACCCGGATCATGGATCAATCAGGCCGTCGGCATCGGTCTCGATGGCCCGGCGACCGAGACCGAGCTTGATCGGCTCGTTGCCTATTACACCGAGCACAACATCGAACCGCGTGTCGAGATATGCCCCTTTGTCGATGAGTCGCTGCTCAAAGGTCTCGAATCGCGGGGCTTCATGCTCCGCGAGTTTGCCAACATCCTCGCACGTCCGATCGGCCCGGACCTCGCCGACAACTGGCGGAGCTTGGTTGTCCAAGGCTGGCCCGTCGATGAAGCGGGTCGGGAGCTGCGTATCGTGCCGGTATCGAGCTCGGCGGATGCACACTTCATGTCCTTCGCTGAGGTCTCGATGAAGGGCTTTCTCCCCGAACCCAAGCCCCTCACTCAGGGCGAGATCCAGCTCGGGCGCAACATCATCGACCACCAACGCAGCGAAGGCTACGTCGCGCTCTTTGGTGATGAGGTCGTGGCCGCCGCCGGCGCCGAGTATCCACTTGCCGGCTCAATCGGTCCCGTGGCGTCACTCTTTGGAACAACGGTTCTCGAACCATTCCGCCGGCGGGGCATCCAGCAAACCCTGATCGCCCACCGCATGGGACTGGCAGCAAAGCACGGCGCCGAACTGGTCACCATCGGATCAAGGCCCGGCATCCCCACCGAGCGAAACGCCATGCGCCTCGGTTTCTCACTGGCCTACACCAAGGTCGCGCTCGCCAAGCCCGGTCCCGGCCTCACGCCCTCGCGATGAGTCCGATCAACGCCGCGCCGGCTCGAGCAATTGCTCCGGGCTTTCAAGAAGCTTGATCATCTCGGAAAGCGCCAAAGCCGCCGTCGCACCATCCACCACCCGGTGATCGCACGCCAGGCTCAATGGCAGCACCAGCCCGACACGGAACGTGCTGTTCTTCACAACCACGCCCTCCCGCGCCCGACCCGCAGCAAGGATGCCGACCTCCGGATAATTGATGACCGGCGTCGCAAAGCGACCCGCATGACTCCCGACATTGCTCAGCGTAAACGTTGAACCCATCAGCTCATTGCGGGGAATGCTCCGGTCCCGGGCACTCGCCGCCACGCGCGTCACCTCGCGACCGACCTCCAGCACACCCAGTGCATCGCAATCCCGAATCACCGGCACCATCAAGCCATTGTCCGTATCGGTCGCGATCCCGAGATGCACCGCACGGTGCTGCGTGATCTCGTGCTTGTCGTCATCAACCGTCGCATTCAGTGAACGGAACTCATCCCGGCTCAGCACGTTGCAGATCGCACTGGCGATGAAGGGCAGCGGGCTGACCCGCTCGCCCGAGGCCGCGGCAAGCTTCTTCCGCAGCGACGTCAACTCCGTGATGTCCGCCTCGTCCATCACCGTGAAGTGAACCGCCCGGTCCACCGATTCGCGCAGACGCTCCGCGATCTTCCGGCGAATCCCGTGGAACGGAACCGTAATCGTCTCCTGACCGGCCGGGATCGGTGTGACCTTGCGCCGAGCGGCGGGCGCCGGCATCGGTGTCGAGACACTCGGCGCCGGCTTGGCCATCGGCCGATGACCGGCGAGTGCGTTCTCGACATCCTTGCGCGTGATCCGTCCGCCGAGGCCTGTTCCTTTGATCGTGTTGATGTCGATACCCTTGTCCCGGGCGAACCGCCGGACCGCCGGTGTCGCCAGGGCCTTGCCGGCCGGCGCACTGACGCCCACCAGCTCATCGCCCACCTTGCCGACAACCGTGCCCTGATCCTGCTCGGCTTCCGGCTGGGCTCCCGGATCGGTTAGCGCCGCCGGCTCGGGCGTCTCGTTCTTCGGAGCCGAATCAGGACCACCCTCGAAAACCACCATCGGGTCGCCAACCTGGATCATCTGTCCCGGCTCACCGAGCAGTTCCTTGATCACGCCATCGCGGGGGGAGGGAATCTCAGCAAGGGCTTTGTCCGTCTCGACCTCGGCGATGTCCTGCCCATCCTCAACATGCTGCCCGACCTCGACGAGCCACTTGACAAGCTCCGCCTCCTGCAGACCCTCGCCGATGTCCGGCAGCAGAAAGATGTTGGGATCGGATGAGACTTTACCAGCCATAGTCGTTCTCACTTGAATCCAGGCACCCGGCTCTGGAGGATTCTATCTCGTTCGTTTCGTCACGTTCACCAGACGCCGGTCTCAATACGCCAGCGTTTCCCTGATCGCCATGCCGACTCGCTTGGCATCGACCAGATACTCGTTCTCCAGCTTGTAGTAAGGCATCAGCGTATCAAAGCCCGTCACACGCTGGACCGGGGCCTCAAGATGCAGGAAACACCGCTCCTGCACACGCGACGAGATCTCGGCGCCCAGCCCGCAGGTCATGGCTGCCTCGTGCACAATCACACACCGCCCCGTCTTCTCGACACTCGCCGCGATCGTGTCCATGTCGATCGGATACGTCGTGCGCAGATCGATCAGTTCGATACTCACATCATCCGGTGCGTTGTCGAGCGCCTCGATGCACTGGAACAGACTCGCGCCCCACGTCACCACCGTAAGGTCATCACCCTCGCTGACCACCTTCGCCTCGCCGATCGGGATCGTGTATTCATCCTCCGGCACCTCCTCGCGAAAGCTCCGATACACACGCTTGGGCTCGAAGAAAATCACAGGATCGGGATCACGGATCGCGCTGGTCAGCAGACCCTTTGCGTCGTAGGGCGTGGTCGGCATCACGACCTTGATCCCAGGTGAATGCGCATAGATCGCCTCGGGAGAATCCGAGTGCAGTTCCGGCGCATGAATCCCGCCACCCACCGGCACGCGGATCGTCAGGGGCACCGTCACCGCGCCCCGACTCCGGCTCCGGCTCCGCGCGGCATGGTTCACGATCTGGTCGTACGCCGGCCCCAAAAAACCGTCAAACTGAATCTCGGGCACCGGCCTCAGCCCGTTCATCGCCATCCCGATCGCGGTCCCGATGATGCCCGATTCCGCAAGCGGCGTGTCGATCACCCGCTCATCACCAAACTGGGCATGCAGCCCCTCGGTGACGCGGAAAACCCCGCCATTGGGGCCGACATCCTCGCCGAGCACGATCACGCGCTCGTCCTTGGCCATCTCCTGCTGGAGCGCCAGATTAATTGCTTGAACAAGGTTGAGTGTTGCCATTGGTTCAGTTCCATCCGTTCGCGAGGGTCACAGCCCCCGAATGTGGTGCGATTCAGACCCTCTGCGTCGTTCCCTTGAGCCCGACCTGCTCCGGGTACTTCCCGAGGCTGCTGGTCCGCATCGTGTCGCGTTGCAGCCTGACCTCCTCCGGGATGTTTGCATACATCGCATCGAAGATGCTCGCGACATCGGGCTTGTCGATCCCCTCAGCCGTCGCGACCACTTCCTTGACGATCTTCTTCGCCCGCTCCTTGAGCGTCGTTTCCTTGTCATCATCCCAGAGCTTGCGGGCTTCGAGATACTTACGCGTGCGGATGAGCGGATCACGCGCCAGCCACGCCTCGACCTCCTTCGGGTCACGGTATCGCCGGGCATCATCCGCGGTCGTGTGATCGCCCAGCCGATACGTCACGCATTCGATGAACGACGGCCCGCCGCCCGATCGCGCCCGCTTGACCGCCTCATCCATGCAGTATTTCACCGCGAAGATATCGTTCCCGTCGCACCGGATCGTCGGCATGCCATACGCCAGCGCCTTCTGCGCCACCGTCTCCGAGTGCATCTGCTTCGACCTCGGCACGCTGATCGCCCAGGAGTTGTTCTGGTTGACGAAAATGGTCGGCGTCTGCAGCACGCTGGCGAAGTTCATCGCCTCGTGGAAGTCACCCTCGCTCGTGGCGCCATCGCCGAAGTACGTCGCCACGACGTTGTCCGTCTTCCTGATCTTCTCCGCGTACCCGATCCCCGCCGCGTGCAGCATGTGCGTCCCGATCGGGACCGACAAAGGCGTCATCTTGACATTCTCCGGGATCTGACTCCCGCGCTCATCACCCATCCAATACAACAGGATGTAGTGCATCGGAAGGCCCATCATGAACAGCGCCGCGTTCTCGCGGTAGCAGGGCACCACCCAGTCCCGGCCGGGCCGGAGCGACAGGGCCGTGCCCACGGCAGCCGCCTCCTGCCCCTTGTTCTGCGGATACGTACCCATCCGCCCGGACCGCTGCAGCTTGAACGCCACCTCGTCAAGATGTCGGCACACAGCCATACGCTCGTACGAATCAACCACCACCTCGTCGGCGATCAATCCCTTTCCAAGCGATTCGTCAAACTCGGCGTTCTCATCGAGAATGCTCACATACTCGATACTCGCCTGATACACGGTTTTCTTCGGCATGAACGTCCGTCCTTTGCGTCGTGGCCCCAATAGAATCTCAGGAATGCACCGGCTTGTCGCCCGGGAACTTCTTGATCGCCTCGGCGCGGGGCTTGCGACCCTTGCCGCGGAACTCCGTCGGTGTCTTCTCGGGGATGATAAACAGGTTCGCGGGCAGCGTGTCGTTGTGCTTCATCGCCGCATGGGCCGCGA
This sequence comes from Phycisphaerales bacterium, assembly GCA_011053195.1. GTDB lineage: Bacteria > Planctomycetota > Phycisphaerae > Phycisphaerales > UBA1924. The sequence continues at coordinate 10,521 of DRKT01000071.1, forward strand.
TTTCCATCGTGTCATCCGGGTTGCGATATCCATCCCGGAACTGTTTTTCGATCTCGAGCTCAGCGAGATTAAAGAAGTGAATCGCCGCCGCCTTGTCGCGCTCGAACTCGGCGCCGCCGTTGTTTCCATGCCGCCGTATGTCCATGTCCAGCTTGCTCAGCGTGCACACCCACGCATGGAGCTGGATCGCCGCCAGAGCCAGGCGCGACTGAGGCACCTGCCGGTTGAACATCTCCGCATCGTGCTTCTTTGAGATCTGCTTGAACTGATACGTGAACTCGCTGATGTGCTTGCGCAGCCGATCCGCGTAAGGTCGAAGCGACGGATGCACGTTGCGAATCTCCGGCGCCCGCTTGCGGATACCGAGAAACACCTCCATCCCGACCGGGATCGCCTGCTTCAGAAACGCCGGCTTGTAGAACTGCTTACTCGCAGCCTGGCGCAGCCCCAGCATCCATTCGCCGAGCTGCTTCCCGCCGTAGCCGAAGATGAACGACCACATCAGGTCATTCGAGCCTTCGACAATGGTGTTGATCCGGCTGTCGCGGAAGATGCGCTCGATCTCATTCTCGGCCATGTACGACTCGCCGCCCATGATCTGCATCGCATCATTGACAACCTGCCAACCCATCTCGGAGCAGAAGCACTTGCACACCGCCGTCTCGACCATGATGTCCGGATCGTGCCGATCCAGCATCCCGGTGGTCATGTAGAGCACCGCATCCATCGCGTACACAAGCGAGGCCATGTGCGCGATGCGTTCACGCACGAGCTGCTTGTCGCTCAGCGGGTCACCGAACTGGTACCGCGTCTGGGCCCACTTGATGCCCTGGTCCATCGCGCGCTTCGCGCCGCCGAGCATCCCGGCCGAAAGCGTGCACCGACCATAGTTCAGACACGTCAGCGCAACATTCAGACCCCGACCCTCCTTGTGCAGCAGATTTTCCGCGGGCACCTTGACATTGGTCAGCCGGATTCGCGCCTGCCACGTTCCGCGGATGCCGCACTTGCTGCGGTTCTTTTCGAAGATGTCGATGCCTTCCATGTCCGGCGTGCAGACAAGAGCCGTCACTTTCTCCTTACCGTCGGGCATCTTCTGCTTGCACATGACCGTGAAGATGCTGGCCAGAGCGCCGGATGTGGACCATTTTTTCTCACCATTGAGGATGTAGTACGACCCATCCTCGCTCTTCTCGCAGTGTGTTTCCTGGCCGCCCGCATCGCAGCCGGCGTTGGGCTCGCTCAGGCAGAACGCGCTGAGCTTCTCACACGCCACGATCGGGAGCCAACGCTTCTTCTGCTCCTCGGTCCCGAACAGCATGATGGCCTTGCAACCGATCGACTGGTGTGCACTGACCATCACAGCCGTCGAGCCGCAGTACTTCCCGATCATCTCCAGTACCCGGTTGTAGCTCGTAATCCCGAACCCGAGCCCGCCGTACTCCTTGGGCACCGTGCACCCGAGCGCACCCATCTTGAAAAGGCGCTCGACAACCCACTCCGGAATCTCTTCTTCCTGGTCAATCTGGATCGAGGGATGCTCATCCCGAAGATACTGCTCAAGCTCCGCAAGAAGCTGGTCACACCGGGCGGCCTCGTCGGCCGGCGTTTCCGGGTAGGGCAACACCATGTCCTCGCGGAATCGGCCCCAGAATATGTTCTTGATGAACCCCATCTCCTCGGGCTCGGGCCCGATGAGTTGCTCGGCTTCTTCAAGAATTTTTCTGTCTTTGGCGCTGACGCCCTTCATGTCTTTCAGATCTGCCATGGCCGATTCCCCATCTCCTCGGCTCGGCAGCACCAGCCGCCGAGTTCCGATGTACGAGCCGGGGCATTACCCCGCTCAAGTTGATTTGTCTTAC
>DRKT01000072.1 GCA_011053195.1 Phycisphaerales bacterium
ACCTGCCGAATACATCCAGCCCGGATCATCAGACGATGGCTCGGATTGACAGCCTCGGCCGGTGCGTCACGAAGTGTCGGGATCAGGGTATTCGACCAGCGATGGACGGTTCCCAACCGGCGAGTTGAGATGGTTTTCTGTGTCATGGCGACAACTTTAGTCAACCCGGATCATTGAGCCGAGACGGCAGCCACAGAATCACCGGCGTTTGACCACTTCCGGCTCGGACCCTTGGATCAGACCAACCGTGCGGAACAGCATCTCCCACCGCTCGAACTCTCGCTGGGCCTCGTCGCTGGCTCGCCCCCACCACCACAGCGTCTTGAGCGGAATCGAAACATCAGCCGCCAGTTCAGCCAACTGCCTATCAGAGAGATCGGCGTATGGAGTCTCGATCGAGATCCGAGTCGCGTTCGAGGAAGCATCGAGATTGACCAACTGCTCGACGAGCAGCGCCCGATCCACGATCAAGGCTGCCTTCTCGACCTCGATCGATTCGCTGTCGATGCCGGAACCCGGGTGGGCCGGCCAGACGATCCGTGTGCACCCGCATCGGCGGGCCTGCAGCACAGCGTCGAGCAGCAGGCGAGTCTGGGGATGGATGCCGCCCGCCCCACCGCCCACGGTCGTCGTCTGGTTCAGACCATCGACGGTTTGAGCTGTCAGATTTCTCGCATTGAGCAGCACCGCCTGTCGGGCGACTGCATCGCGGCGAAGCCGACCGGACTCACCATACCCACCGGGCAACCAGACCGTGGCGCTCGGCCCCGAAGCCCGCTTCGAGCCGATCGAAACCGCATCATCGCTCGAGCACGACAACGCGACGAGCGACCCGAGCCCGCCATCCAGTATCAGAAATGGATCAACTCCCTCCGACATGGCTATCTCATCGACCAGTGAAACTTTGCAAGATCAACTTTCATCCGGCTGGACTGATCCACCGCTCGAAAAGGCGATGGATCCGCCTGTATTCATCGAGCCATGCCGCCGGATCGTGGAACGAGTGCGACTCCATCGGGTACAAGGCCACATCCCAATCCTGTTTCTTCAGCTCGATCAGCCGTTGCTGGAGCCGGATCGTATCCTCGACCAGCACGTTGTCATCCAGCATTCCGTGGCAGATCAGAAGCCCACCGACAAACCCCTCGGCGAACTCGATCGGCGAACTCCGCTCATAGGCCTCGGGGTCGATATCCGGCGTGTTCAGGATCGCGGATGTGTAGCCGTGGTTGTAGTGCGCCCAATCGGTGACGGGCCGGAGGGCCGCTCCGCATCGGAACACTTCCGGCTCTTTGAAAACCGCCATGATCGAGAGAAACCCGCCGTACGACCCGCCGTACACGCCGATCCGATCGGCATCCACGCCCCGCTGCTCGGTCATCCACCGGGCGGCATCGACCATGTCATCGAGTTCCGGGCCGCCCATGTGCCGGTAGATCGCCGTTCTCCACCCTCGCCCATACCCGGCCGAGGCGCGGTAGTCGAGATCGACCACGACATACCCCTCATAAGCAAGCAGCGAATGGAACATGGCCTCACGAAAGTAATACGTCCATCCACGGTCAACATTCTGAAGATATCCGGCTCCGTGCACAAACAGCACACCGGGCCTGCCTGCTCCATTTCCAAACTGATACACCCGTGCGCGCGCCGACAAGCCGCCTCGGAGCGGGATATCCACGATCTCCGGCTCGATCCAAGGATATGACTGAAATGCCTCACTTACCGAGTGGGTCACTTGCGTCGCTTCATTTGCGCCATCGACGTCAACAATAAACAGCTCCGCCGGATGATCCCACGAGGACACCTCCAGCAGCAATCGTGTGCCATCCGCCGACACCGCGAACGACTCCACCTCGGCTCCGAAATGCGTCACGCTGGTTATGGTGTCTGCGTCGACATCGACTCGATCCACCTCATAGACCGCGGGATCGGTCCGATTGGTCCGAGCGAGAAAGATCCCGCCTTCATTCAGTTCGACGACATCCCAGATTTCAAAGTTTCCATCCGTCACCTGATCGGCTTGCGATCCATACCCGTCCCATAAGTACAGATGCGAGTACCCGGACTCCTCCGACAAAAACCACAAGCCTTCGCCATTGACATTCCAATCCGCCTCACCGACCCGCCAGTTCACCCATGCCGGGTCGTGGTCTCTGTGGACCGACCGGAGTTTTGGTTCCCATTGGTCCACCCCACCACCCGAAACATCGAGCACTGCGATCCAGCGGTCCTTGTGATCGACGCTCCAGGCCTGAAACATCAGCCGGTGCCCGGTCGCATCCCACTTCAGATCCCGCAGCCGAACCGGCCGGGGGGCTTCCAACGGCCGATCATCTTCCCGGAGAAAGAACAGCGGATCAGCTTCAATTCCCGGGAGATCTCGGAGGTCAATCTTGAACACCCGCTCACGTCTGAGATCAATGATGAAGAGTTGATTTCCTGACGCGGCACCGACGCCCACCTTTGGTCGAACCGATCGAGTTTGGGCATACCCGTCTTCCGTCACGAATCGTGTCAGCACATCGCGTCTGGCCTCATCCTCATCGGCCGAAGCCACCACTGCGAGCCAGCCGCCGCTCGGAGAAAGGGCGGAATCCACAAGATGCAGGTCACGCCCGATATAGAATGGGCCGGGCACCCGCGTCGGGTCGGCCCGCTCGATCGCCTCGCGTAGATCCCGACGTGCCTTGCGCTGTTCCTGCTCCTGTCGGATCGATGAAAATAACTTTTCCTGCTGGAGATCAATGTACCCATCCTCCTCGTTCTGATCTCCATCGGGCTCATCCTCGAATCGGACATCCGCAACCTGTGCGACCGAGCCGTTCTCAGTATCGAGAACAAACCAATCGCCCGATCGCCGGAACATGATCTGCGACGTGTCGAGCATGAACGCCGGCGATCGTTCGGTCGCGTTTGTTCTGGTCAGTTGAATCGTCAAGTCAGAGATCAGATCGTGGATGAAGACGTCACCATTCCGGGCAAATACCTTGTGTATTCTGTCAGGATCGAACCGCCCACCCCGCGCATCAGCCAATGCTCGCTCGATATCACCCAGGACCCTCTCCTCACCGGTTGACACATCCTTGTACACCAGATCCCGCAGCTCCGAGCCCTGTCGTTTGCGCTGGAAGTACACGCCACCGCTGTCGTCCGCCCAATACGCTTCCTCCGGAAAGAGACCGATCCACTCCGGGTCCGACATGATCCGTTCGAGCGTGATGCCATGCGTATCCGCCCCGGGCTGGGACCAAGCCAGACTCGTCAACACCAGCCAGACAATCGCACATCGCATGCAGAGAGAGTAATCCCACCCGGTTTCGGCGGTCAACCCGCGCAATCGTGACCCCGCATCCCCCTATCCAAACGTCCGGCAACCAGACAGCCGCATCTATCTCTCTCGCGAGATTTGTCGGACTGAAGTTCGTCCCCGGTTCGGCCGACCCTGTCAACGGAAGAATCATCACCGATCCCTCGAAACGGAGAATCATCATGCAGGAACAGATCAGCAAGCACATCGCCGGCCACAGCAAGTGGAAGCAGCGCCTCAAGTCCGCCATCGACACGGGACAGAGTGAATGGGATGTCGCTGGGGTTCGTCCGGACAACGTGTGCGAATTCGGCAAGTGGCTGCATTCCATGTCCCCCGCGATGAAGGCCAATGAGCACTACAAGGAAGTCCTTCAGTTCCACGCCGAGTTTCACAGCATCGCAGCCAGCGTCCTCGAGCTCGCGCTCGCCGGCAAGAAAGCCGAGGCCGAGAAAGCACTCGAATTCGGCGGCACCTTCGCCACCGCATCCGTCAAACTCACCCAGGCCATGATGAACTGGAAACGTTCGCTCGGCGACACCAAGGCCGCCTGAGCCCAACGCATCGATTCATTGATTCAGTTTGACCAGGGGAACCAGATATGCAAGCAGAAATCACCAAGCACATCGCCGGCCACAGCAAGTGGAAGCAGCGGCTCCGTCAAGCCATTGACACGGGGCAGAGCGAGTGGGACGTTGCCGGGGTCAAGCCCGACAATTTGTGTGAGTTTGGCAAGTGGGTCCACGCCATGCCGCCCGAGGTGAAGGCCACCGACCACTGCAAAAAGGTGATCGAGCTTCATGCCCGGTTCCACGTCGCCGCTGCAGCCGTGCTGGAACTTGCACTCGCCGGCAAGAGGGACGAAGCCGAGAAGGCCGTTGCCATGGGGGGCGAATTCTCAACCGCTTCCGTTCAACTCACCCAAGCCATGATGAACTGGAAACGTTCGCTCGACGCAGCCAACGCGGCCTGAACCAAACACATATCAACGCAACCGACTTTGCGAGCCGCCACAGTGCGGCTTGTTTTTTCGTCTCACCACGCAGGGGCCGATTCAGAGCGCGGGCTGATCGTCATCATCGTCATCATCGAAATCAAAGTCGAAATCGATCATGCTGCTGTCGTCCAGATCGTCGCTGAATTGCATGTCGAGATCGGAGTCGTCGACGCCGCCGGCCAGCGCGGCCGCGGCCTTGGCTGCCGGGCCGGCCACCCCGCCGTGCTTCTTGGCCTTCACCTCGACACTCCCTCGCGCGTAGACATCCGCCGGCGAGAGCCCCTCAGGCTGACCATCGACCATAAACACGAACACAGCAGGCCCGACCGCAACCAGATCGCCGACCGATAGCTCGGCCTCCTCGATCCGCTCCCGATTGACGAAGGTCCCATTGCTCGAACCCAGATCCCGAACCGTCACTTTGCCATCTTCCAGCAGGAATTCGCAGTGTTGGCGTGAAACACTGGCCAGCGGAATCCGCAACTCGCATCCTGAGTCCCGGCCGACCACAACCCGCGATTTGCGCAGAACCACCGATTGGGAGCCACCGTCTTCCTTTACGACAAATAAGCTTGCATCCACGGTCTGCGTACCCTCTTTCAATGACCACGAGCGATGGGACGCCGCGAGCCCTTCGCGACACGACTTCCCCGCTATGAGTGACCGCCTTGGCTGACCATACCCCACTCGAGCAATTTCGGCAATACCCCCGCCACCCCCATCAATCGGCCAGACTGCCACTGGCAGAGTCTATCGCATCCGCGGGCCTGCGTGCAGCGGCCCGGTCGCTCTATATCCACATTCCATTCTGCGCCCACAAGTGCCACTATTGTGATTTCTACAGCTTCGTCGATTCCAGAGATCGCCAACCGATCTTCGCAAAACGTTTGGCTCACGAGCTACGAGCCATCGCACCCGCTGCAGCCGGGTTCCCACTGAGCACCATCTTCATCGGAGGCGGCACCCCGAGCCTGCTCTCGCTCGCAGCCTGGAAGACCATCCTCGATGCCCTCGAACTGGCATTCGATCTCTCGGCCATCCGAAACGGGCAGGGCGAGTTCACCGTTGAGTGCAACCCCGAATCGGTGTCGCCGGAGCTGATGGATCTGCTCCGCTCCGCTGGTGTGGATCGTGTCAGCATGGGTGCCCAAAGTTTCAAGCCTGCCCATCTTCAAACCCTCGAGCGGCTCCATACCCCCGATCGGGTCGCCGAGGCCCTCGATATTGCTGCCGACGCGGGCATCCAACGGCGTTCGATCGATCTCATTTACGCCATACCGGGACAAACCCTGACGGATCTCGAGAGGGATCTCGATGCCGCCCTCGCACTGCCGGTCGAACACCTTTCGTGCTACAACCTCACCTACGAGCCCAACACCGCGATGACGCATAGGCTCAACTTGGGCCAATTCTCGCCCTGTCCGGAAGATCTCGAGATCGACATGTTCAATCTGATCGCCGATCGGCTCACCCGCGCCGGATTCGGCCGGTACGAGATCAGCAACTACGCCCTACCCGGTGCCGAGTGCCGGCACAACATGGTCTACTGGAGGCAGGGTTCCTGGCTCGCGGCGGGTCCCTCGGCTTCGGCGCACGTTGGCGGCCATCGCTACAAAAATATCCCGAGACTCGAAACGTACCTCGAAACCAGTGATACCGGTTTCGCCTCGATCATCGACCACGAACCACCCGACCCACGCCGATTGATCCGCGAGAAGATCATGACTGGCCTGCGATTGTCAGAAGGCATCGACGCTGGCGACCTGCTGGCCCAGCTCGCCACGCTCGACCCAGAAGCCGCTGATTCACTCGAGTCCGAAGCCATCACCGTGGAAAATTCCGGCTTGCTCTCGCGTTCAGGTGGCCGTTGGCGATTGACCGACGCCGGCATCATCTTCGCCGATGGCATCGCTGCCGACCTCATGGCTGCCGTCGGCTAGGTTCTGTTCCCGGCCGACAAAAACGCCGGGCTTCGACATGCCGAGCCGCCTGAGTACACGTCCCATATCTTTCGGACAGGGCGAATGGATCGAGATCGATTCCCCACTCACCGGATGAGGAAGCACCAGCCGGTGCGCATGGAGCATGAGCCTCGGGGCCGATTGTCGCGAGGCCCTCGGCCCATAGAACCGATCCCCCACGATTGAGCATCCGATCGAGTCGAGATGGACCCGGACCTGGTGCAGCCGACCCGTCACCGCGCGGCACTCGACAAATGCCCCGGCCGGTGCATGCTGAAGCGTGCGATAGGCGGTGATCGAAGGCTTGCCTCTGGTGGAAACCCGCCCGAGCTTGACCCGGTTGAATTTCCGCCGTTTCGGATCGCTCGCCCATGTGTCATCCCGGCCGGCCAGATATTCCTCGATCGGTCTGCGGATCACCCCAGTGGGCTGGTTGGGCGCTTTGCGCGTGACGGCCCAGTAATACTTGTGGATCGATCGGCTGCGAAAGATCTCGCGCATCGATTCCCAGACATCGGGCCGAAGCGCCACGACAATCAGACCGCTCGCATGCCGATCCAGACGTTGCAGCATCCCAAAATCGCGATCCGCACCGATATTCTGAAGCCGATGCCCGTACATCGCGAAGAGACCGTTCTGGAGCGTGTCCGACTCGTGTCCTTTGCCCGGTGTCGAAACCAGCCCCGCGGGCTTGTCCACCACCACAAGGTGCTCATCCTCGTAGGCAAGCTTGAATGACACCCGTTCGTTTGGTTCGATGGTCAATCCCATGCGATTACTCTAGCGGACAGGCAGCCTCATCGAGATACCAACGCAATCGACCACCGACGGGATTGATCCTGCCGATTGGCGTATCCATGAATTGGCCCCGCTTCATCGCAAGCTTGATCCCGGCTCTCTTGGCCTCGCCGGTGGCAACGACCGCGATCAGCCTGGCTGCATTGATCGATCGGAGCGTTAGTGTCAGTCCGCCGGTGCTTTCCGATGGACGGACGAGCGCCGAGTCGCCATCATGGCTCAGGCTCTCGATCCCATATCCCGCAGTCGACCCATCTTCCCCAAGACCAAGCAGAACAAAGTCGAACCGATCATGCCCCGGCTCACGCCACCCAAGATGTTCGCGCATCTGGCGCTCATACCCGGCCACAGCACCATCGAAATCGCTCTCCTTGGCCTCCATCGGGTGAAACTGCTCACGCGGAACATCCCCGTGCGTCACGATCAACTCTTCGATAAGTTCACATGCCGAGGGGCCTCGGCCCGGCTCGTGGACCACCCACAGGTGCGTCCGCTTCCATGGCAGCGCCCGGTAGGCGGGGTCCAGCATCAGTGCGTGATACACCGGCAGCGGGGACTGCCCACCAGACAACGCCAGGTGGAAGTCTCCGAACGCACGAACGCAGTTCTGAGCCTGAAGAAACAGGTCCGCTGCCACAGCATCCGCCACTTCGCCCGGTGACCGCCGAACGATCACATCACCCGGCAGCTCGGGTCGGGGCAACTCCGGCGCCAGTTCGTAGACCTCGGCCATACCTGCCATTGTGACCGATCACAGGGCCCCGGGTCAAGATACCATCCATCATGCCACCCACCGACCGCATCATCGACGCCAACGCCAACCGAGCCAGGGAAGCCGCCAGATTGCTCGAAGACCTTGCGCGATTTGTGCTCGACGATGCCGACCTTGCCAAACGAACCAAACGCATCCGGCACCAGATCACGCAGGAACTGGCCGACGTGTCGCCTCTGGATCGCATTGCTTCGCGTGACACACCGGGCGATGTGGGGACCGTCATCTCGCTCGACTCAGAATCTCGCAGGAGCTCATTGGTCGACCTCGCATCAAGTGCGGCGTCACGCCTTGCCGAGGCTCTGCGCGTCATCGAAGAATGCCTCAAGCATTGCTCGACACCTGAGCGTTCCGTCCGATTCGAGCGGCTCAGGTATGAGACGTATGAGCTCGAACGTTTGGTTCTGCTCGGGCTCACCCGACCGCCAACCCAGCCAACCCTTTGCGTGCTCATCACCGAATCGCTCTGCGAGCACTTCCACTGGCTCGAAGTCGCCAGACTCGCCATCGAGGGGGGCGTCGATGCAATCCAGCTCCGGGAGAAAGATCTCACCGACCGCGACCTGTTCCATCGTGCATGTTCACTCGTTGAACTGGCCCAGCGCCACGGCGTCACTGTTTTTATCAACGATCGGCCGGACATCGCCGCCGGTGCCGATGCCGGTGGTGTCCATCTCGGCCAGACCGATCTGCCGGTCGCCATCGCCCGAAAAATTCTGGGCGAGGGCCGCCTGATCGGCGTCTCGACGTGCTCCCCGGAGCAGGGCAAAGCTGCAGCCCGAGCTGGTGCCGATCTGATTGGCATCGGACCGATCTTTCCCAGCCGCACCAAACCGAAGTCATCACTCCTCGGTCCGGCGGGTTTCAAAGCCTATATGGACGAACCGGAGCTCTCGGCATTCCCCCACCTGGCGATCAGCGGGATCACCGCTGAGAATGTGTCAGAACTGGTTAGTGCGGGATGCCGGGGGATCGCCGTCTCTGCTGCGATCTGCCGATCTCAGGACCCGGCCCAAGCCGCTGCGGAGCTGCGCAACGCGATGGCAGCCGGGAACCGCTCCGGCTAGCATGGGCCCATGTTCAAACACCACACGCTGGACAACGGATTGACCATCATCGCCGAACCGGACGAGAACGCCCACTCAGCCGCCATGGGGTTCTTCGTCAAGACCGGTGCCCGCGACGAGTCGCACCAACTCATGGGTGTCAGCCATTTCCTCGAGCACATGATGTTCAAGGGCTCGCCGACTCGAAGTGCCGAGGAATTGAACCAGGCTTTCGACAACATCGGCGCCCGCAACAATGCCTACACCTCGCACGAGCTGACGTGCTTCTATGCGCACACGCTTCCTGAATACGCCGACACCGCGACCGAATTGCTCGGCGACATGATGAGGCCGGCCCTGCGGGAAGATGATTTCGAGACCGAAAAAGGCGTGATTCTCGAAGAGATTGCCATGTACAAGGACAATCCGTTCTGGGTGCTCTACGAGGCCGTTGCGGAGGTTCGCTTTGGCGACCACCCGCTCGGTCACCGCGTTCTCGGAACCAACGAAACCATCAAAGCGCTGACTTGCCGGCAGATGAAGAACTACTTCGAGAACCGATACTCGGCGGACAACACCGTCGTTGCCCTCAGTGGCAAGATCGACTTCGACCGATCCTGCGACCTTCTCGAACGAGTCTGTGGCTCATGGAAACCCACAGGTGTCACACGTGACAACACCCGGCCTCAAACCCGAAATACGCGGATCACCCTCGATGATGACCGCTTCGGCCGGGCGTATCTGCTCATGCTGACACCCGGGCCGGCAGCACAGGACGACCGCCGATACGCCGCAACACTGCTGACCCAGATCCTCGGCGCTCCCAACAACAGCCGGCTCCACTGGGCGTTGATCGAGCAGGGCCTCGCCGAGGAGGCCCAGGCCGGGTTCGAGGCCAACGACGGCGTGGGGGAGTTCTACGTCTATGCCTCGGGCGATCCCGACCGCATCGAAGAGATCGAAAGCGTCATCAACGCCGAGATTTCGGGGCTTCTCGATTCGCTCGACCCGGACGACCTCGAACGACTTCGTGGCAAGTTCGCCACGAGCTTCACCATTGGCGCCGAACGTCCCGCAGACCGTATGCAGCGCCTCGGCCGGCGCTGGACTCTGCTCGGCGATCATCGTTCGCTCGAGGAAGAACTCGAGAAAATCCGGTCTGTTTCGCTGAATGACATCCGCGAGGTGTTCGAGGCGTTTCCGTTCCAGCCTCGGACTGTCGGCGTGCTCAGGCCGCCCGTTTCGGTGTGAAGACCTTGACGCAGTTTCCGCCGGCCGAACCCGAAGCCTTCATCGCTCGGGCCGCTGCGGTCGAGAGTTGCTCGACCCGCTGGTACGCGCCGGCGGTCGAGGTGTCGTAGTACGCGATACCGACGTTAAGCTTGCCGGGAATGGACCATTCCTCGCTGGCTTGTGCGAATTCCTGTCGGAAGGCCTCGGCTGTGCGCGTCACGACGAGCCGTGAGTTGCTCGGCACCGCGATGGCGAAATGCTCAGACTCCAAACGCCCGATCGGCCCCCCACTATCTCCGAAGTGCTTCCGCAGCAGCGTGGTGATACCCGCAACCATTTTACGCAGTTGCAAGGGGCGGATCGGCGTCGTATCGCCTTCACGATCAAACTGGATGTGTACCAGCGTCAGCGGGTTGGCCCCCTGACCCGAGGCTTCAAATAGCGTGCCGATCACCTTCCCGAATGATTCGGCATTGAACAGACCAGTTTCTTGGTCATATCTCGGCGAATCAAGCAGGAGATCCTCCGGCGTCTCACCCGAGTCCTCAACCGCAGGGGCTTCAATGGTCAGCCTCAGGGCTTGATCGCGAGCCTCTTTGATCAACTCATCCGTGTCCGGCACGGCGCCGGCCTTGATGTCAAAGAGCTTGGCCATCTCCTTCGTGCCCTTGGCGACCTCTTCCAGAATCGCATCGCACTGCTCTTCGTTCAGGTCGAACCACTCCTTGGCCTTTTGGTAGAACCGGCGGAGGATCGGCTGCGCATCCTCCGCCGTCAGGGCGTCCGCCACGACGTTCCCCAAGCCCACCGCACGGACCAACTGACCGATCTCGCCACCCGGCCCCGCACTCGGGCGCTCGTGGTACTTCACCGGCTGGATCAACTCCTCCGGCAACTTCCACCGACTGGCCATCATGGCACCGATGTCCGGGTGCTGGAGTTCAAGATCCGCAATCTCGAACTTGCACAGCTTACGGTGATCGCCGCCGGTCTGTTCGAGAACATGGACATACCGATTTCCGAGCGATTCGTACAACGCCACGACGCCCACGTCCTGGAGCAATCCGCCCAGAAAGGCCTCATCCTGATACTCACATGAGGCGGCCTTGGCGATCGACCTGGCAGCGACGGCCGTGAACAACCCACGCCGCCAATAGTCGTTGTGATCAAAGTCATCACGGCCCTTCATGTCGATGCTCGACACAAGCGAGAACCCGAGTGTGATGCTTTTAACCGCCGAAAGCCCGAGCACGACGATCGCCTGTCGGATCGTGCCGCACTTCTTACGCAAGCCGTAGTAGCTTGAATTGACCGTGCGCAGAACCTTGGCGCTCAATCCCTGATCGTTCTGAATCGTCTCGGCGAGACGATCCATCGACACGTTGGCATCGCGTGTCAATTCGATCACTTCGAGCGCCACCGCCGGCAAGCTCGGCAGCGTTGGGCAACTCAGCACTTCTTCGAGGAGTTCATGATCCATCACGATCCTGGGGGACCTGACTGGTCCCGGTCATCTGTTCTTTACCTACCGAACCAGTCTTCCATGTCGGACATCAGGAGGCCCAGCTTCAACAAGTTGTGTGTAATGGAGGCTCTATTGACCCGAGTTTGCGGATTTTGGGACCACTTCACCAAACAACGGCCGCAATGTTGTGAGTTCCTTCTCGGTGATTTCCCTGATATACCACGCCAGAAGCCTGCCGACCCGCTCGGCCTCCTGTTCGGTGAGGTGTGCCGCCGAACCCGTTTGGGCCAGCTCTCGAAGGGCACGAACCGTCGTCGGCTGGATCTGCCAGACAAGATGAGGCCCCGGAACCGCATCCACCGGAATGAGTTCCCCAAGATTTGGGGCAAAACCCACAACCTGATCCGAATGCCCCTCAACCTGAGGGCGGAAGCCGGCTTCTGAAATCATGGCCCACAAGAATTCCGCAATCACAGGTGGCCAAGGCCGAGTGGCCGGTCGAGACAGGGCCGCAACCAAGGCATCGAAGGCCGGGCTGTGAGGCTCGCCCTCGGGCAGCAGGTTCAGCGTCACCTCGAGCGCCAGCATCGAGGCGTAGTAGCCCTTCAGATCCGAGCGTCCGGACCGAAAGGTCTCTTTCAGATCCCACCCCGCCAGCGTCACCAGCCCGCCCGAGGCCTTGGGAATGACGACGGCTTCGCCCATCGTCCCGATCTCAAGCCCGCCGCTGAACCGTGGGTCAGCCCGCTTGGTGCCCTTGCCGAGCACCCGCACGAGCCCCAGATTTCGGCCGAAGAGAACGGCCGTCTGGCTGGTTTCTGAGAACTCCCACTGCCTGAGGCAGATCGCAATGTCGACCTGTGCATCCACGGGAGACTACCCTAGACAGGGACGGAACCCGACGGAGCTTGATCCTGATGCACTTCCAACTCATTGATCGCGTTCTTGAACGCACCGACACGCGTGTCACCGCGATCAAGGCGGTCACGGCTGCCGAGGAATACCTGAAGGATCACTTTCCGACCTTTCCGGTCCTGCCCGGTGTGCTCATGCTCGAAGCGATGGTCCAGACCGGCCGGGAACTGACCGACCCGAATGACCCGCCGATGGTTTTGGGGCGCGTTCGGGCGCTCAAATATGGATCATTTGTCCGTCCGGGTGATGTGCTCGAAATCGAGGTCAAGAAACTCAAGGAGCTCGACGACGGTTCCCTCGATCTTCGCGGCAAGGCCTTTGTCCAATGTTCCTCAGGCCGGGGGGACCCCGCGATCGCCTGTGTCGGGCGATTTACACTCAGACCGATCAGACTTCCCAGCCCATCCACAATATCCGGGTGCAATGACCAGTTGATCTCGAGCTGTGCATCCTGTGAATAACCCGTCCATACACGAGGCACGATGAATATGACGCACGATGAAGTTTTTGATAAAGTCCGCGATGTGCTTGTGGAAGCTCTGGCGGTTGATGAAGATGAGGTTTCGCCCACGGCGACACTCACCGCGGATCTCGGTGCGGAGTCCATCGATTTTCTCGACATTGTCTTCAAGCTCGAACAGTCCTTCGGCTTCAAGATCGAACAGGGTGAACTCTTCCCCGATAATGTCGCGCAGGACCCCGAGCTCGTCGAGAACGGTCACGTCACCGAAAAGGGGATGCAGATGCTGAAAGAACGCCTGCCACACGCAGACTTTTCCGCACTCGAAGACAACCCGGACATCTCGAAGGTCGGCGAGATCTTTACGGTTGACGCTCTTGTGAACTTTGTCGAGCGCAAGCTCTCAGCCTAAAGGCGCTCGCCCGTGAGATGGATGTGGATCGACCGTGTCATCGAGCTCGAACCCCGTGAGCGGATGGTGGCCATCAAGAACGTGACCCTCGCGGAGGATCACCTGCACGATCACTTTGCTGCGACCGATTCCAGACCCGCCCAGGCGGTCATGCCCGCGTCGCTGATCATCGAAGGGATGGCGCAGACCGCGGGCGTGCTCGTCGGACATGCCGAGGACTTCCGTGAAAAGGTCATCCTCGCCAAGGTCTCCGATGCCAGTCTCGACGAAGATGCGGCTCCGGGCACGACACTCCGCTACACCGCAGAGATCGTTCAGATGGATGAAAAGGGCGCCTCGACCCACGGCACCGTTGAGATCTTCGACCATGCCAAAGCCCATGAAGGCTATCGAAAGATCGGAACCATCGACCTGATGTTTGCGCATATCGACCGGAACCGTGCCGGAATCGAATTTCCGGAACACAACTTCGTTTTCGGCGATCAGTTCAAAGACCTGCTCAGGGCTAGCGGCATTGAACCGCCCGCTTAACGTCAGGCTATCCAGTACGCCGCGACGAGCGAAGGCAGAATCATCAGGGCCACAACAATCGGCAACATGTTGATCCCGATGGCCGCTTTGACGAGCATCCTGCCGGTGTTGACTCTCCGAGCACCGATAGACTCGACAAGGAACACAACCAACGCCAGCAGCGCAAACTTATAGAGTGATATTCCAAGTGTTCCACCGTGCTCGAATATCCGCATGGCCACCGGATTGGCTTCAACACCTCCGAGACAGAGGATCAGGTGGGTCAGCATGACATCGAGAGCCGCGACGAATACAAGAATCTGCTCGAGCTTCGGATACAAGACCTCGCGGTGAAACATCGGTGTCTCCTTGTCCATGATCAGGTTCACGGTCCAACACAGAGATACCACGGCTTTGTGATTCCGGTTCCGTACCACTCGAAGAAGGACAGGAGCCTCGGATGATGACCTAGCTCAGCTTCTCACGGACAAGGCGATCGAAGAGTTGAATGGGCGCCTGTTCGCCGGTCCAGAGCGCGAACTGGGCTGCAGCCTGCTTGACGAACATTTCCACGCCGTCGATGGTGCAGAAACCGTGGTGCCTGGCGGTTTTGATCATGGGTGTTTCGATGGGGTTGTAGACGGTATCGAAAAAGAGCGTCTCCGGCGGGAGCGTATCGGCGAGCTCACGGACGGGGATCGAGAGGCCTTCAGGGTCAGGACCGCCGGTCATGCCGACGGGGGTGCAGTTAATGTAGGCATCCGACGTGTGTTCTGACAGGTGTTCGAGGCCGATCGCTTCAACACCCGGGCCGAGATCCGATGCAAGTTGTATCGCTCGTTCGTGTGTTCTGTTGACAATACGAACTGTGCCCCCACGCTGCTTCACCGATGATGCAATCGCCCTCGCCACGCCGCCGGCACCGAGAATAGAGATCAGCCGCCCTTCCAGGGATTTGAGCCGATCCTCCAAACAATCACACGCTGCAGGTCCGTCGGTGTTGGTGATGCAAACCCGGGACCCGAAGCACGCGGTATTCGCCGCGTTGCAGTCGGCCGCCGATGGGTCGATCTTCCAACCCGCCTCGGCTGCGAAGCGTGCAAGATGTTCTTTGTGCGGGATGGTGACGCTGACTCCCGTGAGATCGAGGTGCTGGGCATCAAGCAACGCGTAAGCGGAAGCCTTGAACGATTCGTAGCCATCCGCGACAGGCATCGGGAGATACACCGTGTCGGCTCCTCTCGCCTCGAATCCTGCATTATGAATCAGCGGACTCATCGAGTGGGCCACAGGCCAGCCCATGATGCCGCAAACCTTGCTCTCTTTCCCTATCGACCGGAAACGATACAGCCCGAACAATTCAGCAATGGTCGGCTGACCGGGTGCTGTTGCCGAGGTGTCACGCAGGCTCGCAAAGGTCAGGAATCCACCGAACTTCGTCGCCAGCACACGACTCATCAGACCGAACTCGCCCATACCAAGGCCGATGGTCGGTTTTGGCGTTTCACGAAGAATCTCGAAGATCTCGAGGTTGTCGCGGATACTTCGCGCTCGGAATGCGAATTTGACGATGCTTGCCGCGGGCTCGGCCCATGCGTTTGCAACCTGCCGCATGAGGTTTGCGGGGCGGCCGTGGAAATCGTGCATCGAGAGAATCAGTCGCGTGCGGACATCACGCTGCTGATTGGGGTGGTCCACACAGAGGTTGATCTTCTGGCGAATGTTTGCAGAATTCTGGTAGCTCGAAAGCTCGAAATCGAGGTACGCCGGCGGGTGGTCGGATTCAATGCAGATTTTCTGGAGCAACGCCACGCGGTCGGCTTCATCACCGTCGTAGTTGCCGCCCTCCTCCGCGATTCGGCAGGTCAGGATCACGGGCAGCGAACTCCCGGCAAGCAACCTGCGGAGTTGTTCGAGGCGATGAGCATCCTCGGCATCGCTCTCACAACCCGGAAAGAAACCGTCAATTCGGAATTCGACACAATCTGCGCCCAGCAGCTTGGCTTGATTCGCATCGGCGAGGGCAGCGTCGATATCTTCGACGTGAATCGGGACGCAAACTCGGGCTCTCATAGCTCAGCGAGCCTCCTGGCGGTTTCCTGTTCGATCAATGCCTCGAACATCGGCTGAAGATCCGCCTCCTGCACGATCTTGTTGGTCTGAAACTTCACATCAAGGCGTTGGTCCGCGACGATGTTGTCCTGATAGCGGTAGACCCTGATTTTCTCGCTTCGACCGCCCGTGCCGATCTGCCCCTTGCGTTCGGCAGCACGCTCGGCGTTGATCCGGTCACGCTCGAGTTCAAAGAGCCTCGCCCGCAGGAGCCGACGCGCCTTGTCACGATTCTGCGCCTGGCTCTTGGATTCCTGCATGCGCACCTCGACACCCGTCGGCTTGTGGATCAGGTGGACCGCGGTAGCCACCTTGTTGACATTCTGTCCCCCCGGCCCCTGGGCTGTTGTCACATGTTCCTCGACGTCATTGGCCCAGTCGATCGCGACATCGACATCCTCTGGCTCGGGAAGCACCGCGATGGTGGCGGTCGAAGTATGTACCCGCCCCTGCGATTCTGTCGCCGGCACGCGCTTGACCGAGTGGACGCCGGCCTCGAATGACAGCTCGACAAAGACGCCCTCACCTTTGACCGAGATCACCGCATGGCGGATGCCGCCAACGCCGGTATCTGCGGTCAGACTCATCTCATCGAATGACCACCCCTTTTTCGACGCATACTTGGCGTACATCTCCATCAGATCCCGGCACCAGAGCCCGGCCTCATCGCCCCCCGTCCCGGCACGAAGCTCAAGGATGACCGAGCCATATTTCCGGTCATCAGCGGTCACCAGCGAGGACTTGACCGTCTCGGCCAATGTCCTGGCCCGCGAGGTCAGAATCGGCAGTTCATCCCGGGCAAGCTCGGCCAGGTCTTCATCACCCGCCTCGACGGCCTCCTCAAGATCCTCGATCTCGGCTTTGACGCGGCCGAACTCCCGCCATGCCTCGACCACCGGCGCCAATGCTGACCGCTTCACCGAGAGATCCCGCACCGCGTTGTGGTCGGTAATGGTCTCCGGCAGGGCAAGCCGACGGTCCAGATCGTCGAACTGCCCATCGAGATCGACCAGTTTCTCCACCACGGTCTGAGGGAGCAGCGATTCCAGTTCGTGTGCAACTCGGCCCATACACCACAATACACCCGCCACGACCCCGGATGGATATCATCGCCCGGCCTTTCCGGACGGGATGGATCGGATTGTGAGAGGAACACAGGTGAACGACGCCATCGTGATCGAAGACATTCACAAGAGCTTCGGCGAAAAGCAGGCGGTCGAGGCGTTGGATTTGGTCGTCCCCCGAGGCTCACTCCACGGCTTCATCGGGCCCAATGGTGCCGGGAAGACCACCACCATCCGCATGATCATGTCCATCATCTTCCCCGACCGCGGCGAGCTTCGCGTGCTCGGAAGACCATCGGCCATCGAGAGCAAGGACAAGATCGGCTATCTCCCAGAGGAGCGCGGTGTTTACAAGAAAATGAAAGTCCTCGCCTTCCTCAAATACATGGCGAGACTGAAGGGCGTGCCTGCGAATGAGCTGCACAAACGCGCTTCACAGTGGCTCGAGCGGGTCGAGCTCGGCGATGTGGCCGGTAAGAAATGCGAAGAACTCTCCAAGGGCATGCAGCAGAAAATCCAGTTTATTGCTGCGGTCATCCACGAGCCGGAGCTGCTCATTCTCGACGAGCCATTCAGCGGTCTGGACCCGGTCAACATGAGGCTGCTGCGGGATCTGATCCAGGAACTCAACTCAGGCGGCACGACGATCATCTTCTCAACGCACGTCATGGCCCAGGCGGAGCAACTCTGCGACAACATCGTGATGATCAACAACGGCCGAAAGGTACTCGACGATCCACTCGAAACCATCCGAAACCGTTTCGATCCGAATGTCATCGTATTCGAGCCGGCCGATGGCGAGGTATCGACCGCTCAGATTACCACCCTCGGATGTGTGTGCGAAGCGAACAAATCCGACGATCTTTGGGAATTGACACTGGTCGATGGCTGCAAACCAAGTCAAGCCATTGCCGAAATCACATCGAATTTCCAGACGAACCGGATCGCGATCAAGAAGCCTTCGCTGGAAGACATCTTCATCAAGATTGTCGAGGCCGATGAATCTGCATCGATCTCCCAGCCCGCGGGAGTCACTGCATGAATCGGATTCTGCATATCGCCATGCGGGAGTTCGCGTCAACCGCACTGACCAAGGGGTTCATCATCGGCGGCTTCATCGTGCCGGCGGTGATCCTGGTTGTCATGCTTGCGGTCATGCCCATGCTGATGAACGACACCGGCCCAGCCATTGTCGGCGACGTCGCAGTGATCGACAAGACCGGCGAGTTGAGCAAAGACATCCAGCATCGGCTCAGCCGGGAGACACTCCAATCCAAACGGCAGGATCATGTGCCGCCGAATGTTCCGGTTGGGACAGCGCCTGATGCGCAGGATGCGGCTGCAGTGATCAGCACGGTGCTCGACGGCTCGGTTCCTGATTTGACCGTCATCCCGCTCGACCCGGACACTGATATCGAACAGGCCAAGAAACCACTCCGCGAAGGGGCTGCCGACGAGGGCGGATTATTGGCTTTGGCTGTGATCGATCCGGATGCGGTTGTCTCCCAGACTGAAACCGGCGTCCCGCAGTTCGGCGGGTATCAATTGTTCATCAAACCCAAGCTCAAGGACAGCGTTCAGGCCACCATCCGCAGCGCCATCAAAGCCTCGATCCGCGAGGCCCGACTAGAACATGCCGGCCTCAGTCCGGAACAGGTCGCCGCCCTGACCACCATCAAAGCCGGCCAAACCAAGGAAGTGACCGAGGAGGGCGAGCGTGATTCCATCGACGGGCTGAACATGCTGCTGCCCGGCGGATTTCTGATTCTGATGATGATGGCCGTCTTTATTGGGGGCCAATACCTGCTCACCACAACCGTTGAGGAAAAAGCAAGCCGCGTGGTCGAGGTCCTGTTGTCAGCCGTTTCGCCCATGCAGCTGATGACCGGCAAAATCCTCGGCCAGCTCGGGGTCGGTCTGCTCATCATGGCGGTCTATGGCAGCATCGGTGTCGCAGGATTGATCTTCGCCACGCTCACCGATGTCCTCGATCCCATGACCATTGTCTGGATGGTCGCGTTCTTCCTGATCGCCTATGTGCAGATCGCATCCATGATGGCGGCCATCGGGTCCGCGGTGAATGAGATGCGCGAGGCCCAAAGCCTCATGGCGCCGGTCATGGCGGTGCTGATGATCCCGTACATGCTCTGGCTTCCCGTCGCGATGAACCCCAGCGGCACGTTTGCGACCGTGTGCAGCTTTGTGCCACCGGTCAACTCGTTCATGATGATTGTCCGGATCGCCTCGACCGAGCCGCCGCCGACGTGGCAGATCCTGACTTCGCTCCTGAT
Organism: Phycisphaerales bacterium; assembly: GCA_011053195.1. Lineage (GTDB taxonomy): Bacteria > Planctomycetota > Phycisphaerae > Phycisphaerales > UBA1924. The sequence goes on from DRKT01000072.1 coordinate 19,347, forward strand.
CGGTCTGGCCTCCACCTATGCCATCCTTTGGGCCACCGCCAAGATCTTCCGCGTCGGGCTGCTGATGTACGGCAAACCGCCGAACTTCCGCACGCTCGTCCGCTGGATACGGATGGCCTAACAATCCCGGCATGGACCACGACATCTACTCGTTGTATGAAGCCTGCGTTCAGTCTCCGCCAGAGATGACGGCCTTGCTCCGGGCGATCCATGGCAACAACCCGAAGATACTCGCCGAGGATTTCTCGGGTACCGGCGCTCTGTGCCGGTACTGGGCCGAGCACGTGGATGGAGGCCGGGCGATTGCGGTCGATCGAAACCCCGAACCACTCTCGCGTCTTCAAGGGGCTTCGGGTGTCGAGATTGTCCAGGCCGATGTGATGCAGGCCAATGCAAAGGCTGACTGTCTCTTCGCGGGAAATTTTTCGATCGGGTACCACCATTCCAGACCGGCCCTGCTTGCGTATCTCAAACACGTCCGAGAACGCCTCAACCCGGGCGGAACCTTTGTGTGTGACACCTACGGCGGGGAAACGGCCTACACCATCGGTCGGGTGATCCGCGAGGTGCCATTGCCTGGTAGCCAGATTTGCAAATACCAGTGGGAGCAGCGCTATGCCGACCCGCTCACGGGCCGGGTCACGGACGTTCTGCACTTTCGCGTTTTCGAGGGGGACGAGGTCATTGCCGATTTTCCTGATGCGTTTATCTATGAGTGGCGGCTCTGGTCGGTGCCGGAACTCAGAGACGCCATGGCCGAGTCCGGCTTTCATATGAGCGATGTCTATGCCGAATTACCGGACGCGGTCGATGACCAAGGCAACGTCTATGCCGAGCCGATCACCGATCCCGAATGGATCGGGGACAACTTCATCGTCTGTGTCGCCGGCAGATTGGGATAACTGTTCCGCCTCTGCGTTTTGCATCGTTTCGGTGATCCGCAAACTGCTTCTCTTGACACACATTAGTGGCCTGGATCAGAATCAATTGTCACTGTTCATCTGTACGGACTTTCATGTACAGGAGTGAGAACATGACACCGACTTATCTTATCGCAGCAGCACTCGCCGGCCTCGGCGCCCTCCAACCTGGTACAGGCCGAGGCGGAAACCTTCAGAACGACACCATCGAATCGATCACGCTCACCGGTGTGATCCGTGACTTCAAGGTCGAACATCCAGACTTTGAGTCGTATCCCGGTAGTGGCACCAAGAACATGGTCATGGAAGACCTTGGCGAAGACGGAAAGCCCGTTCTCAATGTCGAACGGTGCCAGAGTCTTGGCTGGGGTTCTCGGGCGCAGGTCACTTCGGAGGAATCATTCAACCAGTGGTTCCGCGATGTTCCGGGCGTCAACACGCCCATCGAGCACTCGATCGAACTTCGGGTAGAGCACCGAAGCAGCGGCGATGTGTACGTCTTCGCCAAGGAGCGGCCGGAATACTTCTTCCCGATTGACGACCAGGGCTATGGCCTGTCGATGCATGGTCTTCGCTGGGAATCACCCGGCGTGCACAACTTCCACTTCACCTACGAGGTGTCAACGAAGTTCGTGTATACAGACCCTCAGGACCGCGATGACGCATTCGAATTCAGATTCACCGGTGATGACGATGTCTGGGTCTTCATCAATGGCAAGCTCGCGGTCGATCTCGGCGGTGTCCACTCGCAGCAATCGGATTCGATCAATCTGGATCAGGAAGCCGAACGCCTTGGGCTTGAACCGGGCGGCGAGTATGAGCTCAAGCTCTTCTTCGCCGAAAGGCACACCAGCGAGAGCAACTTCCGGATTGAGACGAACTTTGTCCTCATGCCGGCCAAGCTCCCCACCATGTCAGCGCTTGCCGACTGACTTGAGAATCCGTCGGTCGAACAGCTCACTCACCAATGGCCGCGGGCCCCGGATCTCTCCGGGGCCCGCGTTCGCGTTCGGGTGCAGCTGGTAAGCCGAGTTCTGTCCTGATTGCCGTTCCCTTTCGGGCATGCAATCAGAAGCGACCATTTCTCTACCCACGCCGTTGCCGACGTGATGCGGGTCGTTCGACCCGAGCGGTCCACCCGCCCCACTCCGACCGGACCAGCCGGACCCGATGCCGAGGCACCGAGTGGGAGCTGCTTGACCTTGCACGCGGTGGGGTTTGCCATGCCCCGGCTGTCACCAACCGAGCGGTGCGCTCTTACCGCACCCTTTCACCCTTGCCTGTACGCCCCGAAGGGCGCCATCGGCGGTCTGCTCTCTGCGGCACTTTCCCTCGCCCTCGATCACGCGAAACGAATCACCGGGCGGGTGGGCGTTACCCACCACCGCATCCTGCCGTGCTCGGACTTTCCTCAATGCCGATCCGAAGACCAACACCGCGGCCGCCTTGCCACACCTGATCCGACACACTCTACGCCGCGACAACGCACCCGGTTCGGCCGTACCATGGCCCCATGACGCAGGGGAGCGACCAAACAACAGCCTGCTGGCTTCGAGCAGATCAGACCGAACTGATCAGGTCGATCGCCGAATCTGCGGGACTGCGCATCATTGAAGCCGGAAGTCCGGATGGCCCCCATCCAGCCGAGCGTCTCGCAGCCAAACCGGTCAACGACTTCCGAACATTACTGGCGACAACCGAGGCTGACGTTGTCCTGTTGGCCGATGCCTCAGGATCTGTCAGGGCTGATGAACAACGGGAACTGGCGTCCATTCTTGATGCTGCCGACCGAGGCATCCAGATCCTGAGTTTCGAGCCATTCCCGGCCACACCGCTCCTGCTCGATCTGCCCATCTGGCGTGAACACACCGACACCACACGGAATCGGCTCCATTTCATCCCACTCGCCAGAAGCAGCCCCGCTTTCTTCGACGCCCAGGAACTGCTCGAACAATTCGGCCCTGTCGAGGCCATCGCCATCCGTTCGCTTGATGACAGATCTGCAGGCTCGCTCGGGGCACGACTCTTTGGCTCGTGCGAGATGCTGATTTCCCTCTTTGGCGTACCCCAGTCCATCGATGCGGCCCATGCCGGCATCACACCCGAATCGCTTCGGGGCCTGACCGGCCACCTCTCCGCGAATGCAAGATTTCGTGATGGTAGGATCGCCTCGATCTTTGTCAGCGATTCCGCCGCCGCATGGTCTCGCTCAATTTCGCTTATCGGGAAGTCGGGTCGCATCGAAGCGAATGACCACGCCCTGCGCTGGCTCAAACCCGACCGTACCGGACTCACCGAAGACCAGCCCGCCGAGCCCGGGCACAGCCATGACCCGGCGATCTCCATCATCGCCGAGGCGATCAGGGCCGCACTCAACCCGAGCATACGGATCGCGCCGATCGACATGCCGACCACACTCGCCGTTGCGCATGCCGCGGTACTCAGCGCCAGGACCGGTCAGCCGGAATCACCCACGACAATTCTTGCCATGCTCGGCTATTCCTGACGAGTCACACCCACCGCATCAGGTGCCACTTCTTCTTCCCTCTGCGGATCGCGACAACCGAATCCGCGAGCAGGTCGCTTCGGGTGATCCTGGCCTCCAACCCGACCACATCACCATTGACACGGACAGATCCATTGCCCAGAAACTCTTTCGCCTCCCGCTTGCTCTTGGCCAAGCCGACATCCACGAGCACATCGACCACGCCCACGCCGCTCTCAAGCTGGGATCGAGGATGCTCGCTCGAGGGGACATCCGCGAAGACCTCCATCAGCATCTCATCCGGGAGATCCCGGATCTGACCGGAAAACAACACCTTGGACGCCTGCTCCGCCGCTTCGGCCTGCGCCTCTCCATGCAGCAAGGTCGTCGCCTCTCGGGCCAGCGTCCGCTGCGCCTCGCGCCGGCCCGGATTGGTCAGCACCTCCGCCTCGAGTCGTTCGATCTCATCCCGGTCCAGCAGCGTGAATGTCCGAAGATATCCGCCGACATCGGCATCCGACGTGTTGAGCCAGAACTGGTAATAGGCATACGGACTGGTCCGCTCCGGTGTCAGCCAGATCGCACCGGTCTCCGTCTTGCCGAATTTCCCACCATCCGATTTGGTGACCAGCGGAGCCGTCAATCCAAAGGCAGGCACAACGTTCGACCGACCAATGTCCATGGCCGTTTTCAACTGTGAAAGATCCGGGTTCTCCCGATCCTGAAGTGCGGACAACCCAAATGCAACCGCCAGCTTTCTGCGGATCAGATCGATCCCAGCAACAATGTTGCCATACTGATCGCTCCCGCCACACTGAACCGTGACGCCTTCATTCTTGTACAAGTGCGCAAAGTCATACGCCTGAAGAATCATGTAGCTGAACTCGGTGTACGTAATCCCCTGTTCACGGCTCTCGAGTCGGCTCCGCACGCTTTCCTTGCACATCATCATGTTGACACTGAAATACTTGCCGACGTCTCGCAACGCCTCG
>DRKT01000073.1 GCA_011053195.1 Phycisphaerales bacterium
GGAATATCTGGATGCGGCCGGGCCGCAGCTCCGGGGCGTGTGCAACTTTGCGGTGGGTGTGAACAACATCGACCTCGATCTCTGTCGGCAGCGGGGGATTACGGTGACGAATACCCCGGACGCTGTCACCGAGGGGACCGCGAATCTGGCGGTGACGCTGATGCTGGCGTGCGCGAGGCGTGTGATCGAGGGCGATCGGTTTGCCCGCAGTGGGGCCTGGGCGGAGCACGGCTCGCTGGGAATGCATGAGATGCTCGGGCTGGAGTTGGCCGGCCGGACGCTGCACATCGTTGGGGCCGGGCGGATCGGATACGCGGTGGCGCTTCGGGCCAAGGCCTTCGGTATGAACGTGATCTACACGTCACGCCGGAGGAAACTGTCCTTCGAGTTGGCACCGGTCTGTGGCGAGCCTGTCGAGCTGGAAGCGGGTTTGAAGCTTGCCGATGTGGTGAGCATCCATGTGCCTTTGACCGATGAGACCCGCCATATTTTGAATCGTGAACGGATCGCCATGCTGGGGCCGGAGGCGATCGTGGTCAACACCTCGCGCGGTCCGACGGTCGATGAGGCCGCGCTGGCCGAGGCGTTGCGGGATCGTCGGATCTGGGGCGCCGGGCTGGATGTGTTCGAGGATGAGCCTCGGGTGCATCCGGGGTTGGTTGGTCTTGAGCATGTCGTATTGACGCCTCACGTCGGCAGCGCTGAGCGTCGGTGGCGGATCGAGATGTCACGAATGTGTGAGCGCAACGCATCGGCGATACTGGCGGGCCATGAGCCGCCGAACCGGGTTGTGTGAGTTCCGCTTTCGGCCTGTGGATCACACGCCGACGAGTCGATTGTCTTGGGAGGCTGGGGCCTGGCAGTAGTGGAGTTCGAGGTAGCGGGCCACGTAGTCGATGATGGACTCGGCTTCGGGGATATCGGGGTTGCTTGTCCGTCCGAGAGGTTCGAAGCGCATGCCCTTGAATCGAATGACCGCATCGCGTGTGCTCAGGCCGTGCTGGATCGCAAGGCTGAAGGCTCGGCAGAATGCCTGGCACATGCCGGAAAGCGCGGTGCCCTCTTTGGAGATTTTGATGAAGATCTCGCCGGGTGTGTGGTCGTCGTAGAGGCCGATGGTGAGGTAGCCCTCGTGGTTGCCGATGCTGAACTTGTGGGTGACCGACTCACGGGTATCGGGCAGGGCGCGTCTTGATGCGATCATTGTTTGGCTTCCGTTTGGTCCGCGTGGTTCTTCAACCGTCTGTTCAGCAAGCGATATCGGATTGGAATCGGGCATGGCGTGAAATTCATAGCATGGGAGAATGGGCAGAGTTTGGTTCGCGGCGCTTGCTCGGGGGTGTTGGGCGGCCGATGATTGGATGTTGAGGGATTGCATTCGCACCAATCCGGTTCCGACGGCGAGGCCGTGTGCTTCGGGTGGCGGGCTGTCGCTTCTGGCGATGGTTGCGGTGCTGGTCGCTGCGAGCAGCGGGCTTTCGACCGTTCGGCTTCTTGGGCAGGCAAGCATCGGTCTGGCGTTGACGGTCTTTCCGGAGTCGGTTCGGCATGACGCCAAGCCCGCCGGTTTTTATTCGGGTGATCGGGATCGTGGCGGCCGCCGAGATGGTCGTTCAACACCCGCCTTTGCGACGGCAGATGCTGCGGATGCGGTTCGGCGACTAGTGCTGACGCGATCGGGTTTGGTGGATCTTCCGCCGCCGACGATCTGAACTCGTATTTGCGCACATGGATCGCGCATCCATTCTTTCCAAACAGCAATACGTGAACCGCCCGGATTCGGGGCGTCTTTGCGTGTGAGGCAGCATGACCATCGCGGTGTGAGAGCCGCTCGAGAGCAACAGAGAAAAAACCATGTTGAGCAAAGAACAGGGCATCCCGATCGTGGGCCCGATCCTGAACAAGATCATCGGAACGCGCAACGAACGATTTGTGAAGCGGTATACGACCCGTGTCGAGCGGATCAACGCGCTTGAGCCGACGATACGGGGCAAGTCCGACCCCGAGTTGCGCGAGATGTTTGGCGAGTTGAAGTCCCGCCTGGCGTCTGGTGAGAACCCGGACACGGTGATGATCGAGGCGGCAGCGGTTGCCCGCGAGGTCATGGATAGGTGCATCGGGATTCGAAATATTTTCAATCCGGAGGCCGGGTTTGACCCGTCGGTGCTGCCGGAGTCGGCCCGGGGGCTGTATGAGCAGTCGCTGAAGGAGATCGAGAACACACCGGCCGAGGCCCCGGAGGGGCGCTTCCAGGGGTGCACGGAGCCGGTGCCTTCGTGGAGGTTTGTTGATCTTCCGATCGAGTTGTACGAGGCGGTTCGCGAGGTGTATCCGGAGTCGAAGCCGCCGTTCCGGTCCAGGCCCTTTGATGTGCAGTTGATCGGCTCGATGGTGCTCGGTCAGGGCAAGATCGCCGAGATGAAGACGGGCGAGGGGAAGACGATCGTGGCTCCGCTGGCGGCGTATTGGGCTGCGATGAACAACGAGAAGGTTCATATCGTCACCGTGAACGATTATCTGGTTCAGCGTGACCGGGACTGGACGTTCCCGTTTTTCCTCGGTGCCGGGCTGACGGTGGGGGCGATCCATCCCCAGCACATGCAGCCCGAGCCGGTGAAGCGGCAGATGTACATGTGCGATGTTGTGTATGGGACGACGAGCGAGTTCGGGTTTGACTATCTGCGCGACAACATGAAGCGCAATGTGGCGCAGCAGGTCCAGCGGCGGCGCGACTTTGCGATCGTTGACGAGGTTGACAGCGTGCTGATCGACGAGGCCCGTACGCCACTGATTATCTCCGGCGCTGCCCACGAGGATCAGCCGAGGTACGAACTTGCGGACCGGCTGGCTGCGGTGTTGATGGAGAAGCAGAAGCCCTGGCAGGAGCTTGATGACAAGGTTCAGGCGTGCGAGGAGCGTATCAAGGGCTTCGAGGGTGATATTCGGCAGGCGAAGGACAAGTCCAAGGTGCCGGACATGACGCGCCAGATCGAGGCACTCAAGAAGGAGCTGCCCAAGCTCGAAGCGGAGCGTGACAAGCAGACGCAGTATTTCGAGACGCAACTCGATCGCAAGCAGGTTCATCTGACGCACGAGGGGATCTCGGAGGCGCAGAAGGAGGCCGGGGTCGGGTCGTTCTATGTCGGCGAGAACACGGACATCCCGCACCTGCTCGAGCAGGCACTGCGTGCCCATGCGGTGTATCAGCTCGATCGGGATTATGTGATTATGAACGTGCCCGATCCGCAGACGGGCAAGACCGGGCCGACAATCGTGATCGTGGACACGTTCACCGGCCGGCCGATGATCGGTCGTCAGTGGTCCGACGGTCTGCACCAGGCGATCGAGTGCAAGGAGAAGGTGCCGATCAAGCAGGAGACGCAGACGGTCGCGACCATCACGATCCAGAACTTCTTCAAGATGTATAAGCGCCTGGCCGGCATGACGGGCACCGCGGATACGGAAGCGCAGGAGTTTCACGACATCTATCAGCTCGATGTCGTGTCGATCCCGACAAACAAGCCCGTGATCCGTGAGGATTACGAGGACCTGATGTTCCTTCGCGGGAAGGACAAGTGGGAAGCGATCGTCGATGAGATCAAGAACTTCCACGATGTCGGACACCCGATCCTGGTTGGCACAACAAGCGTCGAGAAAAGCGAGATGCTCAGCAAGATGCTGACGCGCAAGCACGGCATCAAGCACGAAGTCCTGAACGCCAAGCAGCATGAACGCGAAGCCCATATCGTCGAGAACGCGGGCCAGCTCGGAGCGGTCATGATCGCGACGAACATGGCGGGTCGTGGTACGGACATCAAGCTGGGTTCGTTGACGCGCGAGCAGCTGCTCGACCACTGGCTCCGTCGCGGGATCTGCAGCCGAAAGCTGAAGGTCGATGCGACCGATGACGAGCTGCGCGAGGATGTGTACCGCAAGGTCGCGGCTCAGGAGCTCGGGCTGAAAAAGCGCGATGCGGAGATCATGGACTTCGGCGAGCTCGAGATGCAGCTCCTGCGCCATTGGGCGGAGCAATCGACATGGATGAGCCCGAAACAGATCGAACGGGCCGGCGCAGAGGAGCTTCGCGAGCAGCTCGACGCGACGGGCCGGTGTTTGCTGCACCGGATCCGCTGGTTTGAATCGGTCGAACAGCTGGGTGGTCTGCACGTGATCGGCACGGAGCGGCACGAGAGCCGACGCATTGACAATCAGCTCCGTGGTCGCGGCGGGCGGCAGGGTGACCGAGGATCGAGCCGATTCTTTGTGTCGCTCGAAGATGATCTTATGAAACTCTTTGCCGGCGAGACGACGATGCGCGTGCTGTCCAGGCTCGGGATGAAGGAGGGCGATGCGATCGAACACCCGATCCTCTCCAAGAGCGTTGAGCGGGCGCAGCGCAAGGTCGAGGAACGCAACTTCCAGGGACGCAAACAGATCCTCGAATATGACGAGGTGATGGAACATCAGCGGCAGCGGTTCTATGGCATCCGCCAGCGCGTGCTCGAAAGCCGAGATGTTAAGAAACTCATCGAGGAATACATCGACGAGTGCATCGACGATGCGTGCA
>DRKT01000074.1 GCA_011053195.1 Phycisphaerales bacterium
GAGACAACCCATGAACCACGCCGCCGAACACGCATTCGACCCCGCCGATCCGCATGGATTCCACGCCGGGCATGAGCATCACGGCCACGTCATCGTCAAGTGGCAAACCCTGCTCGCCGTCCTGCTCGCCCTCCTGGCGCTCACGGTGCTGACCGTCTTCACCGCGCGACTGGAGACCTACATCTCGGGAACATGGGGGTGGGACCTGCCGTACTGGCTCAACATCGTCATTGCAATGAGCATTGCGGTGGTTAAGGGCACGCTGGTTGTTCTCTTCTTCATGCAGATCAAATACGACAAGAGCATCAATGGGATCCTCCTGCTCTTCACACTCATGGCGGTCGGATTCTTCATCCTTTTCACATCCCTCGACCTCGGCAATCGTGACCGAATCACGTCCTGGCGAGCCGGCGAGATCGTTCCCGGCGGCACCGGTGTCGGCGTCCGCAGGGCTGATGTCACCGGCCCGATCTGGCTCACGCCCAAAGAGGAATACATCGCCAAGTACGGCCTCGAAACCTACGAGCGAGAACTGGCCCACCACCATGCCAAGCATGGCCATCACGAGCCCGATACATCCACCGCGTGGGCATCCCGCCCGAAGCACGGGCTCACGCCCGGGCTCTTCCACTCGGGACCATGGGCGGAACTCAACACCGGGGATGAGCATGGCGGCGAGCAACCACACACGGAGGCAGCGGCCGGTGATGAATCCGAACACTGATTCCGCATTGGCTCGTGCATCATGATCAAACGCAGACCGGTGGTTGCGTCGGTATTGGCGATCTCCATCATCGCCTTCGCGTTCAGTGTCATCAAAATCACGAGCGACATCGTCGCGTTCAACAGGGAGAAGCTCCCGCCGCGCGCCCATTTCATGCCCGTCGAGTTGGAGCAATTCACATTCGGCGGGAGGCCTGTCTCCTTCTCCGAAGAACGGGACGAGGACAACAACGTCACCGTGGTCGTCACCTTCGGCGACACGACGCTCCGCCTGAACGAGACCATCCCGAACGATCTCGACGAGATTCCAGACCTGCGACGATATGAAGACTGGCTCCGCGTGTACCGCTTCGTCATGGTCAGCGGCATGAGCACCGAGCAAGCCCTGCAGGCGATCGAGCGCGACGAGATCCCGGATCGGCTCGTGATCGTCGTGCGCACACCGCCGCCCGGGGCCGATCAACGCACATGGGGCGAGGTCTGGTCCGATGGTTGGGTCTTCGATCTGTACGAACTCAAAGAAGACGGGACGATCCAGCACGATCGCTTGAAGTACCCATCCAAACGCCGAGGCAACGAGCCGCCGAAGCCCGGAGAACTGGTCGAAGGCACCTGGCAATACGACACCGCGATGATGTCCATCCCGCCGGTGTCCCGCCCGAAACCCCAGTTCGAGAGCGATGCCTCGTTCCGCTTCGGCTGGGCGATCAGCCTGGCCGGTGTGTCCGGCTTGGCCCTGGCGATCTCGGCTGCCTTTCTTTTCGCGCCGCCCCGGCGGACGGAATGATCCGCAATTCACCTCAGGTGAACACCGCCCGCAGCACGCCGCCGGTGCGCCAGAGGTCGATCTCATTGAGAAACTTGGCCATCACCAGATTGATCGCGACAATGGCCAGAAAGCTTGTGACAAATGAATCGGTGGTGGCGCGTCCGACACCCTCGGCGCCCGGCTTGCAGGTGAAGCCCTTGTAGCAACTGATGAGCCCGATCGCAAATCCGAATACGAGGCTCTTGGCGATGCCGTTGAACAGGTCGAACCACGTCACCAATGCCGCGGAATACTGCCAGAATTGCTCATTGTTGGCGTCGTAGACCTGTGTCGTGATCCACCATCCGCCCATGACGCCGCAGGCGTTGGAGACGATCGTGAGCGCCGGGATCATCAGCACCGCCGCCGCGACGCGCGGGCAGACGAGCACACGGATCGGATCGGACGCCATGGCGCGCATCGCATCGAGCTGCTCCGTGACGCGCATCGAGCCGAGCTCGGCCGTCAGCGAACACCCGACACGCCCCGCGAGGATGACAGCCGCCAGCACCGGCCCGATCTGCTTGGTGAGCGAGATGTTGATCACCCCGCCGAGCCGGATCTCCTGCCCGATCGCCGCGAACTGGAGATAGCCCTCGATCGCGAGGATCATGCCGATGAAGAGGCCCGTGATAGCGAGAATGGGCAGGCTCATCGTGCCTATGAAAAAGAGCTGGCGGGCAAACCGATTCCACCGCATCCATGTCCAAGGCGTCAGCAGGCCGACCGCGGTGGATGCCGAGAACGAAAAGAATCCTCCAACCCCGGCTAGAAACGCGCTGACGCGCGCTCCGATCGCCGCAGGCCACGCGAACCATGAAGCGATCACCGAGCTGTCAGACTCACCGCCAGCGACTGCTTGGCCTCCGACTCACACCAATGCCGAACCGAAACCCAGTCTCACTTCGTCGGGTCGACCGGACGGGCAGGCGCCATCTGCGTGTCGGCCTCGCTCGAGATCGAGGTCGATCCGCTGCTGTCCGGGCGGAAGAAGATCTCGACGCGGCGGTTCTGTGGCGTGTTGCCCGAGGGTGTGTTGGGCACCGCCGGGTGGCTCTCGCCCCAGCCGGCGACCAGAATCCGGTCCGCCGGGATGCCCAGCGAGGTCAGGAGCTGCTTCACCGAGATCGCCCGATGCACAGAAAGGTGCGTGTTGGTCGGATGGCGCTGGGCTGTGCCTGATGAGATCGGCTGGGAATCGGTGTACCCGATGATCTGGATCTCGTACTGACCGCCGGCGTTGGACTTGAGCACCTCGCCGAGTGCCTTGAGCGTGTCCTTGGCGCCCTGCCGGAGTTGATCCGATCCCGAGTTGAATGTCAGATCGCTGGCGAAGCGGAGCATGCCGCGATGCGAGTCGTAGACGACCACGTTCGGGAACCGCTGGGCGAGCTCGCGCAGGGCGCGGTCCGTCGCCGGGTCCATGAAGTCCAGTTCACGCATCTGGCCGTCGATCTCGGCAAGCAGGGCATTGGTCTGCTCGAGCTGGTTCCGGAGCCTCTCGTTCTCAGCACGCAGCTGGTCGAGTGTCGAGGTGGCGCCGTCACTGGCACCCTTCTGGAGCTCGAGGGCAGCAAGATATTGCTCGTTTTCCCGGGCCAGGGCCGCATTGCGGTCGGCCGCGGCACGGTACTGCATTTCAAGCTGGTCATAGTGCTGCTGGGACACGCACCCACCGAGCCCGAGGCCGAGGCCTCCGATGATTCCCACCAGCACCAACTTCGTCTTCGTACGTGTCAACATCGACCACTCCTTCACCGGTTCGCTTTGATCCACCATTGTCCCGCCGACGCCCAGCCCAATCCCTTGGAACGCACGACGCCGACTGATTGGCAAGGATACCAATGACACCCCTCCCATGTCACCGGAGAACCGAACTTCGTGAGCACAACCGGAAAAACTTTTTTCCTCATCACCGCAGATGCCGTCTGTGACGCCAGCCTGTCAGTTGTGGGCGATTCCCTCCACCCCGCAGCCCTGCTGATTGAGCGGTCAGCGCAAGATCAGCGCATCCTCGCGGTTGGCCCAATCGCCGAGGTCGGGTCCCATCCGCTGGCACGGTCGGCCAAGAGGATCGACCGCCCCGGCGAGGTGCTCCTGCCTGCGTTCGTCAACGCGCATACCCATCTGGATCTGTCCCACATCGGCCCCAGGCCGCATTCTCCTGCAGATGGGTTCGTGTCGTGGGTCGATTTCATCCGTGAGCACCGCCATCAGGACGAGGCAGGCATCAGGGATGCGGTCAATCTCGGGTGTGATCTGCTCCGCCGGGGCGGCGTCGCCGCGGTGGGGGACATCGCCGGTGCTCCGATGGGGCGCCCGAGCCTAGTTCCATGGCAAACTCTTTCCAAATCAGGACTTGCGGGTGTGTCATTCCTTGAATTCTTCGCCATCGGGACCACCGAAAAGCAGCGATTGGAGACACTCCGGTCGATGGTGGATGCTCTGGACGCCACGGTGCTTGGGCGAACTCGGCTCGGGCTCCAGCCTCATGCGCCCAACACCGTCTCACCCCGGGCGTATGCCTACGCCGGCGAGCTGGCCGAGCAGCACCATCTGCCCCTCATGACCCACTTGGCCGAATCCATCGAAGAACGGCTGTTCGTGGCCGAGGGCATCGGTCCGCAGGTCCAACTTGTGGAAAACCTGGGGATATGGTCGGCAGAAGCCGCTGCGGACTTCGGTCATGGCCTGAGTCCGGTCCAGCACCTCGGCCGAGTTCTTCAGCGATACCCATTCACCGCGGTCCACGTCAACCAATGCTCCGATGATGACCTCGACCTACTCGAGCGCACCACCACCCGGCTCGTCTATTGCCCGCGGGCCAGTGCATATTTCGGTGCCGATCTCCACTTCGGCCCGCACCGCTATCGGGACATGCTGGACCGGGGCCTGACCGTGGCGCTCGGGACTGATTCGGTTGTCAACCTGCCGCCCGATGATGTCGAACGCTCCGGCCTGAGCACGCTCGACGAGGCTCGATTCCTCTATGAACGCGACCATACCGATCCGACCACCCTGCTGGCGATGGCTACGGTGCATGGCGCGGACACACTCGGCATGGACCGATCTCATTTCAGTCTTGGTGTAGGGGATTCCCCTCTGGCTGTGGTGTCCATCCCCGTCAAACAGGAACCGACTGACCCGCTGGTTCGGGTGTTGGAATCCCGTGCATCACCGCAATTTCTCCTCGATACGGGCAATACAGACTCATAATCGCGTTGATTTGGCGCAAAGCTTCCGATCTTTTTGTGTCTGCCGATCCGCAGCGGACACGAATCCGTATAAGGCACAGGTCGGGGGGCTCAAGCGAGCCCGTCGCACTGACCGAGAGAGAAAGAGCCATGAGCGACCCTCAGACAATCGATTGGCATGCGTTGGCTCGTCGTGCCGGCGGGTTCAGTCCACAGGTCTTCGAGTTCATCCGCGAGGGGCTTCAGCACGCCACAGAGCTGAAACTCGGTTCGATTGATCCGCAGGAACTCGAGGATCGTCACGTTTCCGGGCAGGACCTGTGTCTCGGGCTGCGCGACTTGGCCATCCAGCGCTATGGCCCGCTTGCCAAAACCGTGCTCGAACACTGGAATATCCACTCGACCGAAGATTTTGGCAAGGTCGTGTACGCGCTGATCGACATCGGGCTCTTGCGCCAGGCCGAGGATGACTCCATCGAGGACTTTTGTGGCGTGTACGACTTTGATGAGGCCTTCGGCGAGACCGAGATGATCTGACCGCTGCGGCTTGATCCGCGGCCTCGTGTGAGCGTGTATCCTTGCCGGACCCATGAGCGAGGATGCCCCGAATCCGGAATCGCCGCAGCCGCCCGCGCGATGGCTTGATCGCCATCTGTGGCAGATCCAGCCGGTGCGCGATCTGCTGATGATCGCCGCGTTGGTTGGACTGTTCTGGCTTGGCTACAAGCTGAGTATCGTGACGGTGCCGCTGCTGCTGGCCATTACCTCTGCGTACCTCTTCGAGCCGGTGATCAGACGGATGACTCGGATTGCGTGGATGAGTCGGCAGGGGGCAGCCGCGGCGATCATCGGGCTCTCCGTGCTCATGGTTCTCGCACCAATCGTCATTGGTCTCGCATTTGCCACCATTCAGGGCGTTCAACTCGCCAGCGATGTCGCCGAGACCGCCACCTCGATCAAGATCGCGGTCGACAACCCTGAAAATGAAACAGCGCAGGGCCGGGTTCGTGGTCGAATCCCGACTTGGATCCGCGATCAGATCCTCGAGGCCGACGCCCGGGCGCAGGCCCGCGCCGAACAGGATGCCGAGGTCGGGATTCCAATGCCCGGGGAGACCGGCACCGCGCTCCAGGTTGTGTTGACTTGGATCGAGAACAATGCCCAGGCCGTCACCCAGCGCGCGCTCCAAACCGGCGCCAACGCCTTCGATGCGTTCTTCCGCACCGTCACCTCGATTATTTACATCGGGTTCACGCTCTTTCTTACCGCCTTCTTTTTCTTCTTTATCGCCTCCGGCTATGGACAGTTCCTCGAGTTCAGCAGCAAATTCATCCCCGATGCGCACCGGGATCGAACCCTTGATCTGCTGCACAAGTTCGATGCGGTTATCTCGGGCTTTGTGCGCGGCAGGCTCACGATCGCATTCATCCAGTCCATCGTGTTTACACTCGGCTACTGGTTCATCGGTGTGCCCGCGCCGGTGCTTCTGGGCGTCGGCGTGGCGGTGCTTTCGATCGTGCCCTATGCCGCGCTTATCGGCATCCCGATTTCGATCCTGCTTCTCTGGATCGAGCCGCACACCGGCTACCAGAGCGCGATCTGGTGGACGGTCGGGGCTCCGGTCGTGCTGTACTTCGTTGGTCAGGCACTGGATGACTACGTATGGACGCCGCTGATCCAGGGCAAATCCACCGGCATGGACACGCCCACGATCCTCTTCGCGACGCTCGCCGGCGGATCGCTTATGGGTGTGTACGGCCTGCTCTTGGCGATCCCGCTGGCCGCGTGTCTGAAGATCATCCTTCAGGAGATCATCTGGCCCCGCTTTCAGGATTGGATCGCGGGCAGGCGGAAGGATTTTCTTCCGATCGATGGAGATTCTTGATTATTGTTGTTCTCCGTCGGCCGAGATGTACCGGTCCGGGACGGGGTTGCTCCCGTCGGGCC
This sequence comes from Phycisphaerales bacterium, assembly GCA_011053195.1. Taxonomy (GTDB): domain Bacteria; phylum Planctomycetota; class Phycisphaerae; order Phycisphaerales; family UBA1924. The sequence goes on from DRKT01000074.1 coordinate 6,673, forward strand.
ACTCGGTGTCCCAGAGGATCGAGATCACCTTCCACTGCCCATTCTCTTTGACGAGTTGGATGCTGTTGACGCCGCGCACAACGAGCGCCTCGCCCGCAGCGTTGGAGTAGTTGCCCCGATACGCGCTCATTGCATGAGCGATTGTGCCGTAGACCTCGAGCCGGCGACCAATCTCTTTTTCGGTGAAGCCCGCCCGTACGAGCATCGGCATCGCCCGTTCGATGTAGACATCAGGCGTCATCCGCATCGGCTCGAACCCGCCGTCGCTTGATGCCGAGGGGCGCATCGAGAGCAGCACCGCATCCTTTGCGAGGATGCTGCGAAAGCCCTCGACATCGCGCTGCTCACCCGCCGGGCCCGAGATCGAGGAGTAGAGCATCTCGATCGCCCGATTGATCCCGTTGAAATCGTCCTGAGACACCTCCGGCATGCGCTCGGCATCGGTCGGTTCGAGCGCCGCCGAGATGCCCCAGCCGCCGACAAGCATCGAACCAACCAACCCGATCGAAAGCAGCACGCGCCCGGCCATCAGATTTCCTTTCAAAGATGCACCCTGCTTATCGACGCTTTCTCCGCTGTTTGAACCGTTTTTTCCCGGCGGCACTGGATTTGGTCGAGCCCTTGCTGGAAAGACCCGGCATGCCGGAGACACCGGGCATCATCCCCTCGAGCCCGCCGCCCGCAGCAAGCTGCTTGACGGCCTTGACCTTGCCCCCCGCACCGAGGCCGGCCATCTGCTTCGTCATCTGGCTGACCATTCCGAACTGCTTGACAAGCTGGTTCACCCGGCTCGTCTGGCTGCCCGAGCCCCGTGCGATTCTTCGCCGGCGAGAGTTGTCGATCACCTTGGGCTTGGCGCGCTCGTCCTTGGTCATCGAGTTGATGATCGCCTCGACCCGGTCCAGCTCCTTCTCCTCGAACTCGACGTTCTTGAGCGCCTGCCCGACGCCCGGGAGCATCCCGAGGAGCTGTTTCATCGGCCCCATCCGCCGAAGGGTTTTGAGCTGTTTCAGGAAATCATCCATCGTCATCTCGCCCTTGGCCATCTTCTCCTGAAGTTTCATCGCTTCTTCTTCGCTGACCTGTTCCTGCGCCTTCTCGACGAGGCTCAACATGTCGCCCATGCCGAGGATCCGCCCAGCGACCCGCTCGGCGACGAACGGCTCGATCGCGTCGAGCTTCTCGCCCGTCCCGATGAATCGGATCGAAGCCCCGGTCACCTCCTTGACCGAGATCGCCGCTCCGCCTCGGGTGTCCGAATCGAATTTACTCAGAATCACGCCATCAACAGAAAGTTGTTCATGGAAAGCCTTGGCGCTGTTGACCGCATCCTGTCCCGTCATGGCGTCAACCACGAGGAAAATCTGTTGAGGCTGGAGCTGTGTATTGATCTGTCGCAATTCCTGCATCAGATCGTCGTCGATGTGCAGCCGACCCGCGGTGTCGAGGATCAGCACATCGACATTCTCTTTCCTGGCCTGCTTGAGGGCATTCTGGCAGACCTTCACCGCGACACCGACCGCTTGGCCGTACTCGGCGACGCGCTCCGGCTCGCTGTAGAACAGCACCGGGGCATTGCCGGGCAATTCCTCATTGGCCTGTTTGGTGACGATTTCGAGCTGCTCGACCGCCGCCGGTCTTTGGAGGTCGGCCGCGCAGAGCATCACGCTTCGACCCTGTTTTTTCAGCCAGCCCGCGAGTTTTCCGCAGGTCGTCGTCTTACCCGAGCCTTGCAGGCCGCACATCATCACGACCGTCGGCCCGGGCGAGACCTTCATGATTCCCGGGTTCTCACCCTCGCCCCCGAGCAGCTCGACCAGCCGCTCGTGGACGATCCCGATCATCTCCTGCCCCGGCTTGAGGCTCTTGGTCACCTCCCGACCGATCGCGTCCTGCACGACATCGGCGCAGAACTTCTTGACCACGTCGTAGTGGACATCCGCCTCGAGCAGCGCCGTCTCGACATCCGCCATCGCTTCGCGGACGTTGGCCTCGCTGATCTCGGCCTTGCCGGAGAGCTTACGGAACACCGAGTTGAACCCGTCCGAGAGTTGGTTGAACATCACAGCGCACCCTGATTTCGCAGGGCTTCTCCTTGCATCTTGGTATCACAGCCTGACCGCAGCCGACCGATCGTAGGCGCATGATCCCACGGTGCTTATCATCACGACCGCTTGCTGCGAAGCCATTTCGTTAGCTTCGTCTTACTCCACGTATTGATGCACAGGTCTCTGGTCAGCCATCCTCGCCGACCGGTCTGGATGCCGTAGCGCAGGTTGTCAAAGTCACCCGGCGCGTGGTCGTCGCAGTCGATGGCGATCAGGCATCCCGCCTCGACCGCAGCCCGCACATGCACATCGCGCAGGTCCAGACGCATCCAGTGGGAATTGATCTCCAGAGCGGTGTTGTGCTCGACGGCTGCCGCAATCACTTCATCCATCGCCGGTGACAACCCCGGCCGACGACCGATCAGCCGACCCGTCGGGTGCCCGATGATGTGGACCATCGGGTGCTCGATCGCCCGGATCAGGCGTTTCGTCGCAGTTGCTGTGTCTTGAGAGAGCGCGATGTGCGGGCTGGCGACGACGATGTCCAATTCTGCGAGCACTTCATCGTCATAGTCCAGCGAGCCGTCGGCGAGGATGTCCACCTCGCTGCCCGCAAGGATCTGAATCCGATCGGAGAATCGCTCTTTGGCCTGCTCGATCTCGCCCCGCTGGGCGCGCAGGCGTTCCACGCTGAGACCGTTGGCCTGCGCACTGGATCGGCTGTGGTCCGTCACTGCGATGGTGTGAAACCCGCGGTCGATGGCGCAGCCGACCAGTTCGTCCAGGCTCATCACGCCATCGGAGGCTGTCGTGTGCGCATGCAGTTCGGACTTGATATCTGAAATTTCAATCAGCCTCGGTTCGTTCTTGAGATCAAGCTCGCCGGCGTCCTCTCGGATCTCCGGCGGCGGCATCACCAGGCCGAGCTTGGTGTAGATCTGCTTCTCTGTTCTGCTCGCCACCGGCTTGACACCCCGGCTTTGGGGCGAGCCCTTGGCCTTGGGGTCATCCGGAAACAGGCCATACTCGTTGAGCGTCAGATTCTTCTTCTGCGCGATTTCGCGCAGCCGGACGTTGTGTGCCTTCGAGCCCGTGAAATAGAGCCACGCCGAGCCGAAGCTTGATGACTCAATGATGCGAAGGTCCACACCAATCGAGTGTCGTTGGTCGCCGTCGGATGTCCATCGGCCGGTGTCGATGTCTACCGCGAGCCGGACCGAGCACTTTGTTTTCCCTCTGGCGACGATCTCGAGGACATCATCGTGCTCACAGAATGCAGCCTCGGCCTTGGCCGGGTCGTTGGCGACGACGAGTATGTCGATGTCCCCGATCGTGTCGCGTCCCCGCCGGATCGAGCCCGCGACCTCGGCCCGGGTCACGCCCTTGACCTGCCGCATGCGTTCGACCAGCCGATCCGCGATCGGTGCGGCCACGCCCAGAGGCAGGCGGTCCTTGGACTTGGAGGCAAAGCTGAGCGCCCGTTCGATATTCTCGACCGTCTTTTTGCCCATCCGGGGCAGCTTCAGGATCTCGCCCGATTCGATGGCTTGGCTCAGGCTGGCCCGATCCGTAATGCCGAGCTCCTTCCACAGCAACCGAACCGTCTTGGGCCCGAGTCCCTGGATGTCCAACACCTCGGCCAACCCCGGAGGCACCGTCCGCTGGAGCTCGGTCAACTCCTCCAACTCCCCGGTTTCGGCGACCTCGCGGATGTGGGCCGCAATTCCCTTTCCGATTCCCTCGATTTCGACGAGTTCGGATGTGGATAACTTGTTCAATTCTTGCGAATTGTTCTCGACCGCCCGGGCTGCCCTGGCATACGCGTTGACTCGGAACGGGTTGGCACCGGTCAGTTCGAGCAGGGTCGCCATGGTGTTGAATCGGTCGGCGAGATCGGCGTTGAAGCTCATGGAAGATCGTAGACCGGTGCTGTGCGACTACAGGCCGGTCTGATCCTGATCGCCGTATTGCTTCAGAATCTCGGCTTCGACAGATTGGATGACATCCTCGCGTTCGTCCTTCGGCACCATGGAGAGCGCGGCGAGCCAGCGCCGCGCGAGATCGGGCCCGGTGGGCTGGAGCAGATCAACCAACATCCGAACGTGGTCGCTGGGCGAGAGCTCGGCCGATGCTGCCGGCTCGGCTGATTGCTTCACCTCCGCGATCAATGATTTCTTGTCCATCGCATGCCTTCCCGGCTGGATTCTGCCCCCGAACGCGGATTTCAAGCTGCTGGACGAACAATTCCAGCCGATCGATCCGCTCACCCAACCGGTCCAGCGTACCAGCAATCGCCGCCAGAATCTCGCCCGGATCGGCGTGTTGGAGTGCATGGGTCGTGGCGTCGGCGACCCGCATCGCGCCCTCGCCGGTCAGCATCCATTGCCCGTTGATGCCGAGCGCGGTGCACATGGATGAGATGAACTCGACACTCGGGGATTGTCCTTGGAGGTATCGGCGGACGGTCTCGGGGTGGGTGCCGGTGATCTCTCCGATCCGCCTGTAGGTGCGTTCTCCTACGGCTGCCAGCATGCGTTCGTGCAGCGGTGACTCGGTTTGTGTCGTGTTCACGGGATGATCTCCGTTCTGTCTGGGAGCTGAAAGGCCGGACGAGATCCAAGCAATATACCAACGAATCCACCGCTCAGCCAACATCCCCAATCCCGAGCCAGGGCCCGTGGGCCTTGAGGACACGCCGGCGGAGTACCCTTTCATCGGGCCGATTTAGCCCCGAGGACAAGCGAATCCACTCTTGTGCGTCCCTTCGGGCCATGTTCAACAGATCCGTGTCTCTGGATAGATCCGCCACACGGAATGGTGGCATTCCCGACTGTCGCGACCCGAATATCTCGCCCGGCCCCCGGATCTCGAAATCCTTCTCCGCGATGAAAAATCCGTCGCTGCTCTCGGCCATCACCCGAAGCCGCTGCTGGCTTTCCGGCGTCGAAGCCCCCTCCGCAATCAGCACGCACCGCGATGCTCCTTCACCCCGGCCGACCCGCCCGCGAAGTTGGTGGAGCTGCGCTAGTCCGAAACGGTCGGCCTGTTCGATCACCATCACCGTGGCATTGGGAACATCCACACCCACCTCGATCACGGTGGTCGCCACCAGCACGTCGATCAGCCCCCGACGAAACCGCTCCATGATGTGATCCCGCGTTTTCTGCTTGAGCTGGCCATGCACCGCTGCGATCCGAAGCCCGCTGAGCAGGGTGCTCTCAAGCTCTCGGGCGACATCTCGCACGCCCACGAGCACCCCGGCCTCGCTCTCGATTGCGGGCACCACCACATACGCCTGCTCGCCCCGTTCGACATGCCGACGCATCATCTCGTACACCGCGCCCCGGTCCTCCGGCGGGGAGATCGTCGTCACGATCGGTTGGCGTCCCGGCGGCAACTCATCAATCACCGAGACATCAAGATCGCCGAACAATGTCAGCGAGAGCGTCCGAGGGATGGGTGTCGCCGTCATCACCACAACGTGCGGCGTGGTCCCCTCGCCATCTTCGCCTTTGGACCGGAGCATCGCCCGTTGTTCCACCCCGAATCGGTGTTGTTCGTCGATCACCGCGACCGCAAGGCTCTGAAACCTGACATGCTCGGTGAGCAGCGCGTGCGTGCCGATGAGGATGTCGATCTCGCCTCGCTCGAGTTGGGAGAGGATCGCCGACCGCTCGGAGCCGGTGATCGAGCCGGTGAGCAGGCGAATCCGAACCTCGGAATCGCCCAGCATCTCCCGAATCGAGGAGAAGTGCTGCTCGGCGAGGATCTCCGTTGGCGCCATCATCGCCGCCTGGTGGCCGGATTCGACCGCGAGAAGCATCGCGAAGAGCGCGACCATCGTCTTGCCCGAGCCGACGTCGCCCTGAATCATGCGGTTGGTGGGAATGTCCCGCGTCAGGTCCTGAGTGAGCTCATCGACGACACGGGTCTGGGCGCTGGTCAGGGTGTGGGGCAGTGAGCGCAGGATTTTATCCTTGACCGCAGGACTGGCGCGCAGCGCCGGAGCCCGCTGCGCATCGCGGAGCTGATACC
>DRKT01000075.1 GCA_011053195.1 Phycisphaerales bacterium
GGTCACCCGAACCAGAATGGTGTACACCAGAAGCCCGAAGGCCCAGATACCAAGGCCGACCAGAATCTCATTGGGTGTGGGTGTGTATTCGACAATCTCGCCGAGCGGTGATGGAATGAATGCGGGGACGATCAGACCCATGCCCTTTTCGATCCAGATTCCGACGATCATGGCCACACACGCCGCGTTGAGCACCCAGCGAATCCTGCTGATGGGCGTCAAGAGCGCTACGAGTGCGAGCGAATTGAGCGCGATCGCGGTCCAGATCCACGGGACGAGCGCGGTGTGGCCGTGGAGGCCGAAGAAGAGATACTTCGCGGAGACCGAATGCGCCGAACCTGTGTAGAACTCGGTGAAAAGCTCCGACCCGAGCAGGAACATGTTGATGCTCAGGGCCACCGTCACGATCTTCTTCAGAGTGAGAATGGCCTTCTCGGCGACCGGATAGCCGGTGGTGGCCTTGATGATCTGAAGCGTCAGGATGATGATCGCCGGCCCGGCGGCAAAGGCCGAGGCGAGGAAACGCGGCGCGATGACGGCACTGTTCCAGAACGGTCGGCCCCCAAGACCCGAATAGAGGAATGCCGTCACGGTATGAATACTGATGGCCCACACGATGGCGACAAAGACGAACGGGATATAGAAGACCTTGGCGGGTTCGCGCTTGGTGTAGGCGCAGTAGATGAGATAGCCGCAGATGTGCAGGTTGAGCAGCAGATAGCCGTTCAGAGCGATGACATCCCAAGTGAGGATGGACATGGGGAAGTTGAAGCGGAGCAGGAGGTGGTGGAATCGGTCGGGCCTTCCGAGATCCACGGCGATAAAGAGGAGGCACATGATGATCGCAGCAACCGCGAGCAACTCGCCGAAGATGACGAGATTGTGAAGTTCTTTGTTCTTGTAGATGTACACGGGGATGACCAGCATGACGGCTGCCGCGGCGACACCCACGAGATAGGTGAAGTTCGAGATGTACAGTCCCCACGAGACCTGATCGGTCATACCTGTGGTGGCCAGACCCTGCACGAGTTGCTTCGCATAGGCGTTGAGCCCGAAGAGTGCGACAATCGAGAGCAGGAACATCCAGGTGTAATATTTCCAGTCGCCGACGAAACTGAGCTGGAAACAGCGCCAGAGGAAGCGTGGGTATTGGCGGAAGTGTTTGCTCATGCGTCGCCTCCCGTTGGAACGGCTTCGTTGATCGGGTCGCGTTCATCGAAGTAGTAGAAGAACCGGGGCAGCGTACCGACGTCCTGTTTGAGCACAAAGACCCGCTTGGTTTCGAGGACTTGCCGTACCTCTGAGTTCGGATCCAGCACATTGCCGAACTTGCGGGCACCGGTCGGGCAGACCTCGAGGCACGCCGGCATCCTGCCTTCGCGGGTCCGATGGAGGCAGAAGGTGCACTTTTCCATTACGCCCATTGATCTGGGTCGGTTGGAGAGGTAGCTCATGTTCGGATTGATCTTGTCTTTGGGGATTGTGGGTTTGGTGAAATTGAACCGCCGGGCCCAGTAGGGGCACGCCGCCTCGCAGTATCGACATCCGATGCACCAGTCGTAGTCGATGACGGTGATGCCATCGGGCTCCTGCCATGTTGCCTCGACCGGGCAGACCTTGACGCAGGGCGGATTGGCGCACTGGTGACACTGGATGGGCATGTAGTAATGGTCTTCCGAGGGAACAGTGGCCCGTTCGTAGTGGTGGTTGCCTTGCTCGATGTCGATGGTGCCCCTTGGCATCTCGAGCACGCGGATGTACTGGATCTCGGGGCTGCGCGACTGGTTGTTCTCGGCGACACAGGCGTGGACACACTTTCGGCAGCCGATGCAGCGTGTCAGATTCAGTGCATACACGAACTCGACACCATCCATCGGTTTGATGTCGCGAATGTCGGGCCTGATGTCGTACCGCTTCTCGACCTCTTTGGAAATTCTGGCCAGCGCAGCGGCCATGTCGTCGCCGTCCATCTCCTTGTAATGCTTCTGGAGAAATTTGGAGACCGAGAAATCGTCGCTGTCGCCGAGTTCGCGCAGCGGAGCGAGTGAGGCTGCGATGGCGGCGACGGCTCCCGTCGCGGCGGTCGACCGACGAAGGAAACTTCGACGGGTCATCCCCGGGCGCGACATGCACTGTCGAGGCTTGTCGCAGCCACCGGTGGCGGATTGGGTTCGGTTGAGTACGGGGAGTTTCATTCGTGACCCTTTCCGTGCTCGGGGGTCATCAGCCCGGCGTCATCGATCAGACGCCACCGCTGAAGCGGGTTGTTTTCGTTGATCTCGGAGCCGGTGTGCCCCTGCTCACCCATGCGAAGCGTGTTGGGGCCGGGCAGTGGGGCGATCGGCGAGTAGACCGGGCTGTGCGGGTCGTGGCATTGGGTGCAGATCAGTTTGGTGGAAGGGCCTCGGCTGGCATCCCAATAGCCGATGGTCTTGCCATGCGTACCTCTCTGCCAATCCCGGTAGATCGGGCCATGACACTGGGCACAAAGGAGCTGAGCCTGATTGAATCCCACCGGATTTTGGCCTCGGATGGCCAGTTTTTCGCGGTCGTCCTTGTCGTGGCAATTGAGGCAGGCGTCGTTGGTGCCGTGGTGGAGCACGATGTCGGTGTGCTGGTAGAGCGGGCGGTCGGGGTCCCGAATGTTGTCGAAGAGGACATGGCAATCGCTGCAGCGTTGGTTGAGCGTGCCGACGTTGATCATCGGCGGATCTTGAAGGGCCTCACGCCACGGGCCGGGCCTGATCTGATCCGCCCGGACTTCGACGGCCTCGGCCACGGGGACCGTCGCTTGCTTCGGGAGCACGAACAGGATGACGGCCGAAATCAGGAACCCGAGACCCACGAAATACCCGGCGACCTGAGTCTTCCCGGCGTGTCCGCTTTCCCGGCCCATTTCCGACTCCCCTACCCGAGATCGAAAACCGATTTGTCTATGTACTACTCGTTATTCTACCCCCCTCCACGTCCCCGGACTCCGTTTGGAGAAAAGAATTTTGCGAGATGCGGGCGAGATACAGATCAGTTGGAGCGGTGTATCTGACGTGCGCTACCCGGCTCCTGTCCCCGGGTATCAGAATCCAAAGTAGGGGCAAACTCATGCTGCATCGAATTTCATACATACTTGCACTGATGGTCATTGGCTCTGGGACGTCGGTCGCGCAAGGAGCCTCAGCGAGCTTTGCCTACTGGCTAGGTTTCCAGTCACCGGTTCAATACGCTTTGGGCGCAAACGGCTGGACCATCAACACGGTGGATCTTAACGGCGACGGCGTGCTCGACTTTGCCATCAACAGCGCTCCGAACATCATCGTGGTGTTGAGTGATGGACCGAACTCGTATGCGCCGGCGGTGATCTACCCGGCTCCGGGAACCGCCGGTGGGCGGGCCGTTCTCGGAGGCGACTTCGACCAAGATGGTGACCAGGATCTCGCCTATCTGGCCGTTTCGTGGACGATCGTGCGAAATCGGGGCAATCGGGTGCTTTGGTCGGCCAAGAGGCGTTGATGCGATCCAGTTCACCAGGTTGAGGTCGGCGGGGCAAATGATCCGAGGTGGGCGACCTATGATCGCCACGCGATGCCCCGGTAGCTCAACTGGATAGAGCAGCGGACTTCTAATCCGCAGGTTGCAGGTTCGAGTCCTGCCCGGGGTGTTTGGACCGTTGAGGCTTCGGTGCGTCCCGCTTCGACAGGCTCGGCGTCGGGACAATCCGGTCGCGGCCGGGTTTGACGATCGGCACGGTCACCCGTCGAGGCGGTTTGGGTTCGGCCATTCTTCCGGGCTTTGATGGGCTCAGATGATCCGACGCGGAGCGGGCCGGGCACCAGCGGTTATACCGTGCATCCTGACGCCGGCTTTTCTTGAAACAGTGCCGGGAACAGCAATCCGCGATCAGGATCATCGCGAATCCGATGGCAAAGGCGAACGCCTCATAGGCTCCGGACAGGCCAATCAAAGCACAGAACACGACCAGAAGAACCAGAATTGTTCTCATGTATCATCCCCCACAAGAGCTGGGAGCGTACACAGATCGGCCCGGTGGGTGGGGACAATTTCTGATTATTGGTGCGATATTTCTGATTTCTCAGGAATGGTGTAAGGTAAAAGTTCTTCCGGGAGCCTTTTCAGTCCCCGGCGGATAGCCTTGTCGACCGCATACCTGAGTGAATCGTGGACCCTTTTTTGAACCCGATCGGTGATCGAAATGTCCCATCTTCTCATCTGTTCGAGCGAGAACATCCAAGCGTGGTATTCTTCAAGGCACCTCGGCTTGTACCGATCGAACCCGATCGCATGGTGCCCGATCTCATGGAGAAATACGGCTGCGGAGACGGGGCCCTTGGGTTTGGGTGACTCGATGAGCCGTGTGATGGTGCCGTCGCGTGCCTGAAGCTGCCACGCGACGCCGCTGGTCGAGTTTCTCCACTTTCTCACACGGACGCCATACTCGGCGAGCATGGAACGGGTCATGTGCTCATAGCGTTCGGCAGACTTTGATGGGGTGGGTCTTCGAGATTGCACCGGCTTCGGCCGATGCGGTGGTGATGGCTTGTTCCGTTTGGTGAGAAAGTCGAAAAGCGTGCGCATTTTTTCCGATCACCGCCCTTCAAACCGTTGCCCGCTTTGGATGTCCCGCCCCCGGACAAAGCTCGACCACGCCATCGCCTTCTTTCCTGCCGGCTGGACTTCGGTGAGCCTGAGCAGGCCCGAGCCGCAGCGGACGAGTCCGGCCTCGGCGTCCACGATCGTTCCCGGAGTTTCTTGGCCCTGACCTTCGATGGCTTGCGATCTGAGCAGTTTGATCGGGTGATCATCAAGCAGGACGGTGACGCCCGGCCAGGGATTCAGGCCGTGGATCCTGTTTCGGCATTGCTCAGCACGGTGTGAGAAATCAAGAACGCCGTCGGCTTTGGTCAGCTTGGGCGCCAGCGTCACCAATGCCGGGTCCTGCGTTATGGGTTGCAGCGAATCGGACTCGTACTGTTCGATGGTTTCAAGCAGTGGGGCGATGCCGTCGTCGGCGAGGAGATCGTGCAAGTCGCCGGCGGTCAGATCCGGCGCGATCGGGCGGGTTGATGTGGCGAAGATTTCGCCGGCGTCCATTTCCTCGGCGAGGGCGATCACGCTCGTTCCTGTTGCTTCGTCGCCGGCGAGGATGGCGGCGTTGATCGGGGCGGCCCCACGCCATCTGGGCAGGACCGAAGCGTGAAGATTCACCGCGAATCGACCATCCAAGAGTTTTTGCCCGAGTTTCTGGCCATAGGCAATCACGACCCAGATATCAGCGTCGATCGACCGGATCTCGCTGCGGATCGGTTCGGTGTTGAGCTTCTCAGGTTTGTAGATGGGGATGCTCGGCGAGATGTCTTCGATGAATGTCGCGATCGGTGTCGGCGTCAGACGCGAGCCTCGCCCGGCTTTGCGGTCGGGTTGGGATACCACTGCGACCACCTCGTGCCTGTCGAGCAGCGCCGACAGCGAAGGGACTCCAAATGCACCAGAACCAAAGAAGAGCACCCTCATCCGATTCCGATCATGAATTCTGGAGGCGTTTAAGTTTGGAACGGTTTTTCAGCCGACTCATCTGGGTCATCTTGTCGATGATGAGCACGCCGTCGAGGTGGTCGTATTCATGCTGGATGCAGCGGGCGAGCAGGCCCGAAGCCCGGATTGTGAATGACTTGCCGTCGAGCCCGGTCGCCGTGAGGGTGACCACCTCGGGCCGGATGACATCGCCTCGGATGCCGGGCAGGCTGAGACACCCCTCGTCGTAGGGCGATCGGTCCGGCGAGGGATCTACAAGGGACGGGTTGATGCAGATGATCGGCCCGTCGGTGAAACCCTGCGTTCCGGGGATCGGCTCTCCGAAGGGTTCCGTGGCGGACTCCGGGATATCACAGATGAAGAGTCTCCACGCGAGGCCTGCCTGCGGGGCCGCGAGCCCGAGGCCGCTCTCGCCGCGCATGATCTCGGTCATCCTGGCGACCACGTCGGCGACTGTCTGGTCGATGGGATCGACCGGGGCCGTGACCTGACGCAGGATCGGGTCAGGGAAAAAATGGAGGGTCAACTGGTCCGGATCGGCATTCACGCCCGATCGTAGGGGCTCATCGGGGCTCTTGGTGGACTAGACTGGGTGTCATCCGGGCCTGTGAGGCCGGGTGGCTTGGTTCGGAGGTTGGCTTTGGCGATATTCGGGAAGAAAAAAGGCTCGGATGATGTCACCGAGCAGGAGTCGGACGAGCAGACCTATTCCCCGGCCAAGGCCAAGGTCTGGTTTGACCAGGCCAAGACGGTGCAGGAGACCGGGAGCTACGACTACGCGATGAATTGCTGGCTCTCCGGGCTGGCGTACGACCCGCACAGCGTCGATGCACTCGAGAGCTTCATGAACGCCGCTGTGGCCCTGGCGGGCGAGTCGAAAAAGGGCCCGAGCAAGGAAACGAAAAACGCGGCTTCGGGCAAGGGCGGGGTGTTCAAATACACCAGTGCCCTTCTCGGCTGGGGAACGAAGCCGGGCGATGCGTCGGCGGCGGTCAAAGCGGCGGTGACGGCGGCTCAGCAGGGCTATGCCGAGCCCGCGTACTGGATCGGCGAACGCGCCCTGAAGCTGACACTGGCCGATCCGAAACTCAAGAAAGATTCCTGCGTCAAACTGATGAAGGCGATGCGGGAGATCGGGGCACACGATCTGGCGGTCAAGGCGGGCGAGGCGGCTATGAGACTCGATCCGACCGATTCACAGCTCGAAAGCGAAGTCCGCAACATGGCGGCCCAGGCGACCATGAGTCGCGGCGGCTTCGAGGATACCGGCCAGGTCGGCGGGTTCCGCAAGAACATCCGAGACGCCGACAAGCAGAGGCTGCTCGACGAGGCTGACCGGATCACCAAGACGGATGATTCGCACGATCGGCTCGTCAAGGCGGCACGCGAGGATTACGAAAGCCGACCCGATGATGTCCCCGCGAACAAGACGTATATCAAGCGGCTGCTCGACCGCGCCAAGCCGGGCGATGAGAAACTGGCGTACAAGCTGGCGATGAAGGCATTTGAAAACACGGGGCAGGTCTCGTTTCGTCAGCAGGCATGGGAGATCGAGCTGCGTGTGATGCGCCGGCGGGTGGCAGCGATCCGGACCAAGGCCGAGGCAGGTGACGCCGAGGCGAAGGAGCTGCTTCCCAAGGCCGAGCGCAAATATCTGGCGAAGCAGATGGAGTTTCAGAAGTGGCGCGTCGAGGCCTTTCCGACGGACAACGCGCCGCGGTATGAGCTTGGCAAGCTGCTCTTTCAGATGGGCGACTACAAGCAGGCGATCCCGTATTTCCAGAAATCGCAGCACGACAGCCGGTACAAGTCCAGTTCATTGGCGATGCTGGGCGAATCGTTCGGGAAGATCGGCCTGACCGATCCCGCCATCAACACGCTCAAGCAGGCCATCGGTACGCATCCGGACACGCACGATGCGCTCGGGATGCAGCTCCGGTATTCGCTGATGGATGCGCTCGAGACCAAGGCCAGGAATGAGCGGGTGCTGCAGGCTGCACTCGAGGCCGAGGAGCTCGCCTCGGCCATCGCGATGGAGCAGTTCGACTACCGCGACATTCAGGAGCGGTACGAGGCGATCAAGAAACTCGTGGCGGAGCTGCGGGACTCGTGAGCACGTCGGCCTCACAGGTCGTTGCCCAGCCGCGAGCAATCGCGATCATCCCGGCCCGCCTCGCCTCAGAACGATTTCCGAACAAGGTCTTGGCCGACGAGACCGGGCGGGCAATGGTGGTCCATGTCTGTGAGGCGGCTCAGCGGGCAGGGTGCATCGATCGGATCGTGGTTGCAACCGACAGCCCGAAGGTGGTCGAGGCCGTCACGAGCCATGGTTTCGAGGCCGTTCTGACGCATGATGGTCATGAGAACGGGACCAGCCGGGTCGCCGAGGCTGTGGAATTGCTCGGGCTGAGGGATGACCAGATCGTGGTCAATGTGCAGGGCGATGAGCCCGAACTTGATCCGGCGCTGATCGATGCAGCCGTGGAGGCGATTGTCAGGGGCGGCACACCCATCGCCACGGTTGCATCGCCTTGGAACACCAGCGATGATCCCGCGAATCCCAACATCGTGAAGGTCGTATGCGACCGGCAAGGCCGGGCTTTGTTTTTCTCACGCTCGGCGATCCCATTTGAGCGGCAAGCGGGGGCCGGGAGGCTCAGGCACGTGGGGCTGTATGTCTATCGGGTGTCGTTTCTTCGGTGCTGTAGCGGGCTGGAGTCAACACCACTGGAACAGGCGGAACGGCTCGAGCAACTGAGGTTCCTCGAACACGGGTATCCGATCGCGGTCGCGATCCAGTCCTCATCGCACACCGGGATCGACACGCCCGAACAATATCGGGCCTTTGTCGAGCGACACAAACGCCAAGCGGAGCACCCAAGCCCGTGATACACTCGGACATGCCCACACTCCGCGGCGACACGGTTCCCGAGCTTCGCGTTCTCGCCTCGCAACCCCGTCGGCGCGATCCCCGCCGGGAGGAACGCTCCGCCGATGCGCCGAGTCTGGCCTCGACCGCCAACGAGAGCGTCGCGACAGAGTTCTACTCCCCGATCCCGAAGGGGTACGTCAAAGGGCGCACAAAATATGTCGTTGTGATCGGCACCGTCATGAGCGGGCTGGGCAAGGGCATCTTTGCCTCGAGCGTCGCCAAGACGCTCAAAGACAAGGGCATGTGCGTCGCGCCGATCAAGCTCGAGGGATATCTCAATATCGACGCTGGCACGCTGAACCCGTACCGCCACGGCGAGGTCTTCGTGCTCGATGATGGCACCGAGTGCGACATGGACCTCGGCAGCTACGAGCGCATCCTCGATCAGAACATGGGCCACCGCAACTACATCACCTCGGGGAGGCTCTTTACCGAGATCCTGCTGCGGGAACGTCGGGGAAGCTACCTCGGGCGGGATGTTCAGATGATCCCGCACGTCACGGGCGAGGTGAAGAAAAACCTGCGCGAGTTGGCCATGATCGGTGAGGGCGGCAAGCAGGCCGATGTCGTCTTCGTCGAGGTCGGCGGGACCGCCGGGGACTACGAAAACGGGTTCTACATCGAGGCTCTGCGCGAATTGGCGTTCGAGGAAGGGCCCGGCTCGACATGCTTTGTGGCGCTCACCTATGTCATCGAGCCCAAGGCCCTGGGCGAGCAAAAATCCAAGGCGGCGCAGCTCGGGATCAAGCGGCTCATGGAGGCCGGCATCCAGCCCCACATCATCGCCTGCCGGGCAAGCCATCCGGTGTCGGAGATGGTGCGACAGAAGATTGCGATGTTCTCGAATGTGCCTCTGAACCGAGTGATGAGTATGCACGATCGGCCGAGCATCTACACGATCCCGGATGAGCTCAGGGCCGAGGGGCTTGATCGGGAGATCCTTTCGATTCTCGATCTGCACAACCGCGTGAGCCAGAGCCACGAGGATCGGGCGAGGGAACGCTGGCAGAAGTTCATCGTCGGGCTGACGCGCACCGACAAGAAGCCGTTGACCATCGGCATTACGGGTAAATACACCGAGGTCCGTGATGCGTACGCCTCGATCGACAAGGCGCTCGAACACTGCGGGGCGCATCTCGGGGCGGACATCAAGCTGCACTGGCTCGAAACAACCGACATCGAGACGCCTGAGCAGACCGCAGAAGCCCTGGCGGCGGTGGACGGGATCATCGTCCCGGGCGGGTTCGGTAAACGCGGCGTCGAAGGCAAAATCAACAGCGTTCGGCACAGCCGGGAAACGGGGCTGCCCTACCTCGGGATCTGCCTCGGCTTTCAAGTCGCGGTGATCGAGTTTGCCCGGAATGTGCTGGGCATTGCCGATGCTTCGAGTCAGGAGTTCGATGAGGGCGGCACGCCGGTGATCTGCGAACTGCCCGAGCAGAAAGAAATCGAAGGGCTCGGCGGCTCGATGCGGCTCGGAGCGCAGGATGTCGCGATCGAGCCGGGGTCGCTCGCGGCGCACTTATATGGCAGCACCAGCGCCCGTGAACGCTTTCGCCATCGCTACGAGGTTGATCCCCAATACATCGAGCGATTCACCGAAGCGGGGCTTGTGTTCAGTGGCAAGCATCCGAAGTTTCCGATCATGCAGATTCTCGAGCTGCCTCAATCCCGCCCGGATGGGGATGATCGGCCCACGCATCCATACTTCATCGGGATGCAGTACCACCCGGAACTGACGAGCAGACCCCTGCGACCTCAGCCGGTCTTCATGGGGCTGATCGCGGCGGCTCTCGTTCGCAGGCACGGTCAGGATGCGCTCGGTTCCCAGCGTCGATGGCTCCGGTCCATGCCCGATGAGCGTCAGCCCGCCTGAAGCGATCTGGAAGCGTGCAGCAGGATCATGGCCGAGAATCCATCGGGCGAGCCGGAGCCGACCATGCAGTTGTGAAGCAGTGTCTGGGCATACAGATCGAACTCATGCCCCGCGCCGTCGTCCGCTAGCTCGGCAAACGCATGAACCGCCCACGGGTGATTCGTGGCGTTGTCGGGCTGGATTGATTCGACCATCCAGCGGGCCGCCCGCTCGGCCGCGGCACGCCACCCCGGCCCGAGCGACCACGCCGCATGGATCGATGCCAACTCGATCTCCGTCCAGACCTCGATCCCGGTGTCGATGGGCTCACCCGTGAGCGGCCCGGTGGTGTCGGGTGGTGTTGTCGCTGAACCACGAACCAGATCAGTCCAGAGTTGTTCATCGAGCGTCTGTGGTGGGCCTGGCTGGTCAATCATGGATCCGAGCAGGACACTTCCAACGAGCCTTGCCACGGGGAGCTTGCCGACCGGTCCCGATAGAATGTGCCTGATGCCCTGCTCAGGATCGGTCCCAAGGGTCAGCCGGGCGTGGGATTCGAGTCGGTGGGCCCAGACCTGTCGTGGTGGCGCCGTCATGCTGAGATCATGGTATCCGAGGCGAGGAGCGGGCTGCGGGGTCTACGCTTCGATGATGCTTCAGCGGGAAAGTCATTCCATGAAAACAGTGTCAACCCAGCGTGAGTTTGACCGGCAGCTCGGTGATGGGTCATGCGTGCTGGTGCCGACGATGGGGGCGCTGCACGGCGGGCATCTCTCGTTGATTCGATTGGCGATTGAACATGGGCAGCGTCATGGTTTGCCGGTGGTTGCAACGGTGTTTGTGAACCCGGCTCAGTTCGACCAGCCGGAGGATCTGCACCGATATCCGCGGACACTGGAGCGAGATGCGGAGTTGCTTCAGCGCGAGGGTGTGGATGTGCTCTTTGCGCCCGGAGTCGAGGATGTCTATCCGGATGGGCCGGATGGCCCGATCGAGCTTCCCGAGGTGGCAACGCAGCCCGGGCTTGAGGATGCGTTTCGGCCGGGGCATTTCGAGGGCGTCTGCCGGGTGCTGGAGCGGCTGTTTGCGATGACCCGAGCCAGGGCAGCGGTCTTCGGCGAGAAGGATTGGCAGCAGTTGCAGGTGGCGCGGGCATTGGTGGACCAACTCGGAGTTGATGTCGAGATTCTGCCGGCCGAGACGGTGCGTGAACCGGATGGTCTGGCGATGAGCAGTCGGAATGTCCATCTGAGCGACGCTGAGCGTGAGCAGGCCCTGTCGATCAGCCGGGCGCTTCGGCTCGGTCGTGAGATCGAGGACGCGGGGCGGGCCGAGCGGTTGATGCGTGAGACGATCGAGGAGGCCGGGCTTTCGGTTGACTATGCGGTGATCCGGGAGGCGCACGGTCTGGTGCGCGCACCGGCGGATGGCGGAGCAGGGCCCTGGCGCGCGGTGATTACCGCGCGTGTTGAAGCCGAATCGGGAGTCGTTCGGCTGCTGGACAATGGGCCCTGGCCCGCGAAATGATGCAATGGGAGCCGGTGCTCGATCGGCGTACAGAAGAGACAGGCCTGATGGCCGTTGGAAGGGGAGTGCGTGATGGGTTTGAAAGAGACGCCGCTGTACCAGTGGCACGTCGATCATGGCGGAAAGATGGTCGACTTTGCCGGCTGGTCACTTCCGATGTCGTACACGAGCATCATCGAAGAACACAACCAGGTGCGTCACTCCGGCGGTGTGTTCGATGTTTCACACATGGGCCGGCTCAAGATCAAGGGACGCCATGCTCGTCGTCTGCTCGAACGAGCCTGTTCGCGTCGAATCTCGGATATGGACAAGGGCCAGTGTCGATACTCGCTCGTTCTCAACGATCGCGGCGGCGTGCGTGACGATGTGCTGGTGTACCGCTTTGACGATGACGAGTTCATGATGGTGGTCAACGCCTCGAACCGATCCAAGATCGTCGAGCACCTGAACCGGATCAGGCAGGACAAGGACTTCACGCTCAAGATTGACGACCAGACGGAATCGACCGCGATGCTGGCCATTCAGGGGCCGCGGGTGATGGAGATGGTTTCGAAGGTTTCAAACGAAATCCCAGCCCTCAAGCGGTACCGCTTTGTGGTGAAGAATCTGGTGGTGATCAAGCTGGTGGTCAGCCGAACCGGGTATACGGGCGAGAACGGGGTCGAGGTGATCCTCCCGGCCGGCGCGACGGGGCTGGCGCTGAAAATGATGATGAAGGACATCGACCCCGATCAGGCCGAGGCATTGATCAAGCCGGCCGGGCTCGGGGCGAGAGACACGCTCCGGCTCGAGGCGGGCATGCCCCTCTACGGCCACGAGCTGGGCGAGGACATCAACGCGCTGGCCAGTGGGCTCGGGTTTGCGATCTCGATGGACAAGGATCAGGACGATGGCGGCGAACCATTCATCGGGCAGGAGGCCTTGCGGGCGACGATCGCCGATGGGGGGCCGAAGCAGAAACTGGTCGGTCTGAAGATCGACAGCCCGCGCACCGCTCGGCAGGGGATGCCGATCCGATTGGGTGATATCGAGATCGGCACGGTGACCAGCGGCTGCAAGAGCCCGACATTGGGCGCCTCGATCGCGATGGGCTACATCGACGCCGACCGGGCCGAGGTCGGGACCGAGCTCGTTGTCGATGCGGGCAAGCACAGTCTGGATGCGGAGGTTGTGCCGTTGCCGTTCTACAAGGCGCCGAAGCCTCAGAAGGTGTAATCGCTTGGTGGTTTTGGATCACGAGTTGTCGAGTTCGATCCAGCCCGATTCGACGTGGCGCACAATGGTGCCCGTCACCGCGTAGAGGACCTGCTCGGCGATATTGGTGGCGTGGTCGGCGGCATTCTCGCACTGGCTTGCGATTTCGTGCAGCAAGAAGCCGCAATCAACGGACATCGAGCCCGAAGCGATGTCGTTCTCGGCATCGCGCAGGAGCGTGGCCTTAAAACCTCGCACCGTGTCCTCGCTGCGCAGCACGAGTTTGGCAAGATCGGCGTCCTGTTTGTCGAGGGCGTTGCAGGCATCGCGGATGATGCCGAGGACGCTGTTGGCCATCACGCGGAAGGTTTCGGGGACGTCGATGCCGGCCCGGTCCTTGACCCGTTCGGCAATGGCAATCGCGCAGTCGGCAGCCCGCTCCAGCTCGTTGTTCGCCTTGACGATCACGAGGATCTGGCGCAGATTGGACTCGGAGAGTTCGATGGCTTCGCGGGCGATTTTGCCGAGCAGTTCAACCGAATCTTTCTCGATCTGGACGTCAATCCGATCGACCTCGTCATCGAGCGAAACAACCTCGGTTGCGGCGTCGATGTCGCCGGTGAAAAAGACATTGAACGAGCGCTCACAGATATCCAGCACCCGCCACCCCTGCGCGACGAGATCCGAGCGAATCTCGCCGAGCCGGGTCTCGAATTGTTCTGTGTCCTTTGGCATCGTCCGTTCCACCCTCCGGCCCGCGAACAATAGCACACCTCGGATCTTCGGGCCCTGCACTCGGGCGGGCTAAAGTCAGGCGGACACCAACGCCAGCCGGGGGGCTGACACAGACGGGAGGACCACCATGGCTTTCAGCATCGACCTTATCCACGCCCGACAGATCCTCGATTCCCGGGGGAATCCGACCCTTGAAGCCGAGGTCGTGCTCCAGAACGGCTCCGTCGGGCGGGCTGCTGTGCCCTCCGGCGCTTCGACCGGCGAGAACGAGGCTGTCGAACTCCGCGACGGTGGATCGGCATGGATGGGCAAAGGCGTCGCCCAGGCGGTCGAGAACGTGAACGAGCGGATCGCCCCGGCGATCGAGGGTTTCGATGCACGCGATCAGGAGCAGATCGACGCCGAGATGATCGAACTCGATGGCACCGAGAACAAATCCGTCCTCGGCGCCAACGCCATTCTCGGCGTATCCATGGCGGTTGCCAAGGCGGCGGCGGATGCCTCGGGGTTGCCGCTGTACCGATACCTCGGCGGCTCCGGAGCCAAGATCGTGCCGGTCCCGATGATGAACATTCTCAACGGCGGCAAGCACGCCGACAACACCGTGGACTTTCAGGAGTTCATGATCCAGCCGTGGGGCTTTGACAGCTACGAAGAAGCGCTGCGTTCCGGTGTCGAGATCTACCACACGCTGAAAAAGGTGCTTGCCGATCGCGGGATGAGCACGGCTGTTGGTGATGAGGGCGGCTTCGCACCCAATCTCAAGGACAACGAAGATGCGCTCAAAGTCATCGAAGAGGCCGTCGGCAAGGCCGGCTATTCGTGGGGTGAGCAGATCTTCGTCGCCATCGACCCCGCAACCAGTGAGCTGTGGAACGAGGCTGAGAAAGACGGGAAACAGGGGTACAAGTTTTTCTCGAGTTCGCAGGAGATCCTCAGTTCGGACGATCTGATCGGAATCTGGGCCGACTGGTGCGAGAAATACCCGATCCGGTCGATCGAGGATGGGCTGGCGGAGAACGACTGGGCCGGTTGGCACAAGCTTAACGAACAGCTCGGGAACAAGATCCAGCTCGTCGGCGATGATCTGTTTGTGACAAACAAGAAGTTTGTCGAGCGGGGCGTCGCCGAGCACAGCGCCAACGCGGTGCTGATCAAACTCAACCAGATCGGGACCATCAGCGAGACCTTCGACACCGTGGACTATGCGATGCGCAATGGCCTGAGCTGTGTCATCAGCCACCGCTCGGGTGAAACCGAGGATGCCACCATCGCGGATGTCGCGGTCGCCACCAACTGCGGGCAGATCAAGACCGGCGCTCCGTGTCGGAGTGACCGCAACGCCAAGTACAACCAGTTGATCAGAATCGCCGAGGAGTTGGGTGAGAACGCGCAGTTCGGCGCGAGCACCTGGAACAAGAGTTGACGGGCGATTACAAATTGATCGGCACGCCCTCATCCTTGAATTTCTCGATCAGCAGCCGCCCTTCTTTGATCAACTCCTGAAGCTGCATGATGGTGGCGTCGAGTGATCGGTACAGGTCGGCGTTGGTCGAAAGCTGGCCGAGGGTGCCCTCGCCCCGGTTGATTCGGGCGGTGATGTCTTTGGCCTCGGTGATGGCGTCATTGAGTGAGATGACCGCGTTGTCGAGTTGGGCGAGGGATTCCTGTGTGCGCCGGCTGACGGCGGTGCTCTGGGTCTGAATCTCGGTCGCGGTTTCGTCCCAGGTCGTGACGGTTTGTTTGATGTCCGCCAGCAGGCCATCCTCGGCCATCCACGCCTCGGCATCGGTCAGAACGCTGTCGAGCCGAGCCAGCGTTGAGCGCAGATCATCGACCCCCGGCTCGTCGCTGTCGATGATGCCGGCCAGCCGTTCGCCGACGTCGGTGTAGGTGATGGCCAGCTTGTTGATGTGGTCTGTGGTTTCGTCGAGCCGGTCGAGCCGGTCCGCAAACTGTTCGGAAAGATCATCGAAGAGCGTGCGGATTGTTCGGGCGTACTCCTCGCCCTGTCCGGGAACGATGGCCCCATCGCTGTCGATTGGCATCTGGAGGTCAAGCGATGATGTACCGATCAGGCCGCTGTTGAGATACACTCGGAAATCGGTCGGGATTCTGACGTCCTCGTCATACCTGATGTGGATGAGTGCTTCACCGGTGCCGTTCTGGTCGAGCCCGATCGACGTGACATCACCGATGCGCACGCCGTTGAGCGAAACCGGCGACACCGGAGAGACCCCCTTGGCCGAGGGGGTGCGGATGACGATCCTCTGGTAGGTTTGGCCGATACCCGAGAGCTCGCCGAAACTCATCAGCATCCACGCCAAAAGGATCAGCCCCGTGATCGAGGTCAGCCCGATGAGAATGTCGCGGAGTCTGGGGTTCATGTGAGATCCTCCGGTTCGAGAACACCCGCGCCGGCGGCCTCGAAGAAACGCTGAATATACCCGTCCTTGCGCCGGCTCAATTCGTCGTACGTTCCCTCGGCGACAACCCGGCCGGCATTGATCATCACGATTCGGTCAGCAATGCGTTTGGCGCTCACAAGATCGTGCGTGACGACGAGGCTGGTCACCCCGAGGCGGTTCTTCAACCGGCCGACAAGCTCGTCAATGCCCTTGGCCCGGATCGGGTCGAGCCCGGTGGTCGGTTCGTCATAAAGGATCACCGAGGGTCTGAGGATAAATGCCCGGGCCAAGGCGACTCTTTTGCGCTGTCCACCCGAAAGTTCCGCCGGGAGCTTGTTCTGCGTGCCGGCCATATCGACCATTTCCAGAGCCTCGGCGACCTCGTCGGCTCGGCGCTGAGCGGACCACTGCATGTGCTCGAGCAGGGGAAAGGCCAGATTCTCGGCCACGGTCATCGAGTCGAACAGAGCTCCCATCTGAAAGAGCAACGCAATTCGGAGACGAACGTCCTTCATCTGACGCTCGGAGAGGGTGTCGATGCGTCGGTTGGCGAACCAGATCTCACCGGCATCGGCCCGGATCAGCCCGACGATGTGTTTGAGCATGACGCTCTTGCCGCAGCCGGAGGGCCCGAGGACGACGGTGGTCTGGCCCTCCGGCAGCTCGAGGTCGAGCCCGTCGAGGACCTTCACGCCCGCAAAGGATTTGTGGAGCCCGGTGATCTTGAGGAGCGGTTGGCCGACGGGTCGCACAGCCGGGCTCTGAGCATGTCGCTGGGTTCGTGGCACGAACGATTGTGGCTTGCACCGGGTCCGTGTCCACCCCCCGACAATTGGGATCATGGATTCTCCCCGGTTGTATGATCAGGGGCACCGGATCGCAACGCCTAGAGGTGCGGGCCGGTTTGAAACGAGAGAAGCGGGGCTTCTGCCCTTGAGGAGTTGTCGGGGACATCCGATATCGGTTTTGGTTGGTTGGTATCCATCGGAGGCCGAGGTCTGATCGTGATGAAGTTTGACGAGCCATCCTGGACTGGTCCGAGTCGATGGTCTCGGATCCTTGGTGAGGGCGAGAACCCACTGCTCTGGTCGCTACCGATCTACCGGGCGTGGGGGATATCCGTCCGGATCCATGTGATTTTCGTGGCCATCATTCTGGTCAAAATGATCCTGAGCATTCCCGAGAACACATTGGGTCCGGGATTTGTCGCCCTGGCTTTGATTGCGTTGTTTGTGCTGGTGCTGCTGCATGAGTATGGACATTGTTTCGCGTGCCGACGGGTGGGTGGTGAGGCCGATGAGATTCTGCTTTGGCCTCTTGGTGGATTGGCTTCATGCCTTCCGCCCAACCGGTGGCAGGCCCATCTTGTGACGGTGGTCGGTGGGCCGGCGGTCAACCTGCTGCTCGTGCCGGTGCTGGGGGGGGCGGTGCTGGCGATGGGGGGCTCATGGGATCTGGTGGTGTTCAACCCATTTGATTTTGGTTCAGCGGGAAGCGAGGCCTTGGCGGGTGGGTACGGATTTTGGTTCGTGTGGTCGCTTCATGCGACCAATGCGGTGCTTCTGGGGTTCAATGTGCTGGTGCCGATGTACCCGCTGGACGGGGGCCGGATTCTGCACGCGGTGCTCTGGGGTCGGAGGGGGAAGCTGGCAGCCGACCGGATCAGCGTCGCTGTGGGGCTGGTATCGGCGGTCTTGCTGGGGACGGTGGGGCTCCTGACTGGCGAAACACTGATCTTTGGTATCGCGATCTTCGGTGGGTTCGTGTGCTATCAGGAGCAACGGCGGCAACGATTTCTCGAAGAACCGGGGGCGGACTGGCCGATTCCGGAAGTGGGGGATGACCCGAGCGGACCCGATGATGGTGTCGAGGAGGAGGAAATCGACGCCATACTGGCCAAGATTTCCAGGGAAGGGATCAAGAGCCTGA
>DRKT01000076.1 GCA_011053195.1 Phycisphaerales bacterium
CGAGCGTGCAGTCCGGCCGGCCATCACTGGCCCTCGGCACGCGCACACCGGCGGCTTCAAGCCACCGCGCCGCACGAGCCGACTGCAAGCGGGCGCTTGATTCGGCGCTGTCGATCCCCTCCGCATTCTTGATCGGGGCAAACTCTTCCTCACGCGATGTTTCGAGAATGATCGAATCCCGTGCAAAGGGCAGCGCATCAAAGACAAACTGCTCGAGTTTGACACCATTGGGCTCGCTCGGGCTGATTGCTTCTCCTGTTTCGAGATCAATGTGTCGGATCTTCTTCACAGCCCGGTGGAAGGGCAGGCGGAAATCCGGGTCCGTGTTGACCTTGCGTACAAACGACACACTGAACGCATGAATCGCCGGGTTGCCCGCGAGGTAGACAAGCGAACCATCGTCATTGGTCTGCTTCTGCATCTCCATCGGCATGTCCGAGTATTCAACGACCTGCGTCCGACCGTCGATCTTGACAAACAGCCCGACCTTCTCCTCGGCGTAGGCCTTGGGCAGCATCTTCGACGACATCTCTGCCGACGAATCCGGAGCCGAGGCATGGAGCCCGAGAAAGAGCGGGTCGGCGACCTTCACCAGCGGGTTGTCCACCTGAAAGTAGCTGATGTGTTCGACACCACGATCTTCGAGAGCATCCAACGCACCCGAGACGCGCAGCGCCTTGAGCGAACCGCCATGCCCATCCGGGCTCGTTGCGATGTCCGAGGGCGATGCCAGGAGAATCCTGCCGGTTTTCATGTCAAACGAAGGCATCGTCCCCTGCGGGAAGAAAAAGACATCATCCGGGCTCAGCCCGAAATGATCGTGCTTTGCAAAGAATGAAACAGTCGCATCATGGTTCAGCGGACTGGTCATGATCAGCCAGGGTACGGGGGTGCCGTACTTCTTCCCCGTGGCGAGGATGCCCTCAGCGAAGATCTGGAACAGGGACTTTCCCGTCACCGCACCTGCGGGATAGCACCCCTTCGGGCCGTCGAACCCAAGCCGAGAGCCCTGCCCGCCCGCGACGGTAAAGCAGGCGACCTTCCCGTTCCGGAGCAATTCCTCCCCGGCCCGCGTAAATGCATCGCGGTCATACCCGCCGGCATCGGCTGGGTAGTACGACGCCGGCTCAACCGTTCCGGACAGCTCAAAGACCGGAGCCCGCTTCACATAGGTTTCCACGAGCGAGGGCAGGCTTTCAAGGTCCAGCGACTCGATTTGTTCGACGAGTGAATGGAGCCGATCCGACGGCAAACCATCGGCAAATCTCAGCAGGTGTTCCTGACCGATGGCTTCAAGGGCCTGTCGCATGGTTTCGGTTGCGGGCATCGCTGACCTCCTGGTGGATGATGCGGACATGGTCGGCGGAATCCGTCCGGGCCGACGCTTACAGTACCACCATGAACTCACCAGAGAGGCCAAACGGTCGTTCGCTGCTCCATCGTCGGCCGGATCGCCCGATGGTCGCGCCCTCGATTCTTGCGGCCGATTTCGCACACCTGGCCGACGACACCCGATCGGCGCTCGATGCGGGCGGTTCGTTGGTCCATCTGGATGTGATGGATGGTCATTTTGTCCCGAATCTGAGCATGGGGCCGGCCCTGTGCGCCAGCCTTCGGCGGGCTTTGCCCGAGGTCTGTTTCGATGTCCACCTCATGGTGACCGACCCGGGGCAGTATGTCGAGGCCTTCGCCAAAGCGGGCGCCGACCACATCACGTTCCATGCCGAGGTGCTCGAACAGATCGAAGCCATCGCGCTGGCCAATCGCGTTCGGGATCTCGGCTGCACGGCCGGCATCGCGATCAACCCGGAAACCGGGCTTGATCGGGTGACGCCCTTGTTGGATTCGTTCGAGATGCTGCTGATCATGTCCGTCCATCCCGGTTTCGGCGGACAGGCCTTTATCGAGTCGGTTCTCGAAAAGGCGGAACAGGTGCGTCAATGCGGTCCGGACGGCTTGATTCTCGAGATCGACGGCGGCATCGGACCGCGGACAGGACCGACTTCGATCAGGGCGGGCTGCGATATTCTCGTCGCCGGCTCAGCAATATTTTCCAAGGCCGAGGCCGAACGAGCACCTGTTATTCGGAGTATGTACGGTTGATTCAGGTGTTTTCGGACCGATCAAGGGGCCGAGAAGAGCCGTGGTATCCGTGGCTCGCCTTGATCTGGTGCTAGACTTGCAGCCTTTGTGGCGGGGATGGAAGCTCCGTCTGTGGATCGTGGAGGATGACCACGGTTGTCGGGCCCGATGGCCGATGGCTGAATCGATCATGGCGAAACCCGAACAAATCAACGTGATGCTGATTCGATCAGGAGCGAGCGAGTGGGACCGTTGCGGCCGACTCGTGGGCCAGGCCGATCTGCCCATCTGCAAGTCTTCGCGGAACGAGGTGGACGAATCCTCGGCGATGCTCAACGGTGCCGAGCTGCGCGTGATTCTCCACGCGGCGGATCAATGTTCCACCGCGACTGCTTCTGCCTATGCACAGGTGACAGGAGCCAAGACCAAGGTGGTCGAAGAGCTTGCTGATGTCGATCTCGGGTTGTGGGAAGGCCTGCGCACGGAGGAACTCGAGGAAAAATTCCCCAAGGCCTACCGAGAATGGCGGGACAATCCAGCCAACGTCATCGTGCCCGAGGGTGAAACGTTGGTCGGGGCTGGTGCTCGGATCACCGGCGGGCTGGCCAAGGCGCTGGACAAACTCAGGGCACCCGATCCTGGCGTCGGCGTCGTACTCAGGCCGATGGCATACGGGTTGGTACGCTGCTGGTTGACGGGACGCCCGATCAGCGAACTCTGGAAGGCCATGGATGGGCCGGCTGCGGAATGGCACGAGGTCACGCGGTCGCAGCTCCGTCAAGCCCGCGAGGAGAGCCGGGTTGGCAGTTGACCTGAAAGAAGCGCCACTGGACAGGAGCGCCCGATGACACGGATCGCATCGAGAAGCTGGACAGAAGTGCAGCCGAGCAGAGGAAAGCATGCCATCCCGGAAGGGTTGTGGCTGCGCTGCCCCGGCTGCAGCCAGATGATCTACCGCAAGCAGATGGAGGCCAATCTCTCCGTCTGTCCGGAATGCGGGCACCACTACAGAATCGGTGCGGCCACCCGGGTCGAGCAACTCGTCGATACCGGAACCTTCGAGCGAATGTTCGACGACATCGAATCGAATGACCCACTCTCCTTCCGCGATCTGAAGTCCTACCGGGATCGGCTCCTCGCCGAGCAGATCAAGAGCGGCCAGATCGACGCCATCATCGCAGGTGTCGGATTCATCAAAGGTCGGCAGGTGGCGCTGGCTTGTCTGGATCTGACGTTCATGATGGGTTCGATGGGCAGTGTCGTCGGCGAGGTGCTCACCCGGACGATCGAACTGGCAACTGAACGCAAGCTCCCGCTCGTCATTGTCAGTTGCTCCGGCGGCGCCCGGATGCAGGAGTCGGGCCTGAGCCTCATGCAGATGGCCAAGACCAGTGCCGCTCTGGCGCGGTTCGATGATGCCGGCGGCGTCTTCTTCAGTGTCCTCACCGATCCAACCACCGGCGGCGTCACCGCAAGCTTTGCCATGCTCGGCGATGTGATCCTTGCCGAGCCACGGGCACTCATCGGTTTCGCCGGCCCGCGCGTGATCCGCCAGACAATCCGGCAGGACCTGCCCGAAGGATTCCAGCGATCAGAATTCTTGGTCGAGTGCGGCATGGTCGATCAGGTGGTGCCCAGACACGAACTGCGAAACGCTCTGGCCAGGCTGGTTGACTACGCCGGCGGATGACATCGCATCGGTGGTGCGTGAGGGAACTCAGAGATGGCCACCAGCAGCCCGGTCAGGGCCGAGCGATCACAGCCGATGCGAACGCCGATACTTTGCGGTCTGATCTACGCCGTTCTGATGTGGCTTGCCTTTCCACCGATCTCGCTCTGGGGGCTGGCCTTCGTGGCGATCTGGCCCATTGCGTGGCTGGCGTGGGTGACGGATCGCCCCTTGAGAGATGCCGTGCTGGCTTCGATCGGTTCGGCGCCCTTCTTTGCCTATCACCACTG
Source organism: Phycisphaerales bacterium (assembly GCA_011053195.1). Classification (GTDB taxonomy): domain Bacteria; phylum Planctomycetota; class Phycisphaerae; order Phycisphaerales; family UBA1924. The sequence goes on from DRKT01000076.1 coordinate 4,042, forward strand.
GTGGATCGGCGATGTCTCAGCGGTCGGTCTTGGGCCGCTGATTGTTTACCTCGCCGCGTGGACCGGGCTGTTTGTCGTTTCGACTTCGATCATCCATCGTCGGCTGCCGGGACTGCCCGCGGCTTTGGTCGTGCCCACGGTCTGGGTCGGGCTGGAGGTGCTGCGAGGCGAAGTGGCTTTCAATGGGTATCCGTGGTTTCTCATCGGCCAGCCTCTGATCGCTTCGCAGGCCCTGTCGGGAGTCGCTTCGATAGGAGGGGTGTATTTGGTTTCGCTGCTGGTGGTGGCGGCCGCCGGCGTCTGGCTTGATGCCCGATACGCCTCGAAACGGGTCCGGCGGATCAACATCGGCGTGAGCGCCTTGGTCATGCTGGGCTGGGCTGTCGGGATGGCGGCGGGAGCGCCGAAAGAATCGGCCACGCCCGGACATCCGCTTCGCGTGGCGGTCGTGCAGACCAACGTTCCCTCGGACAACAAGGTGCGGTGGACCCGCGAGCAGCAGCAGCAGGACTTCGCCGAGTTCCTCGAACTTTCTGTGCAGGCGGCCCAATCGAACCCGGATGTCCTGATCTGGCCTGAAACCATGTTTCCCGGACCTGCGTTGGATGCCGCGGGCGCCTCGGCCATCGCTCAGGCCGGCTATTCCAATGAGAATGCGATGCGCGATCAGTTGCTCACATTCCAGTCACGCCTCGGCATCCCGATGGTGATCGGCGCGATCACCGCGACCAATATCCAGATCGATGCGCAGGGCCGACAATCTCAGGATGCGGTCTACAACAGCGTCTACGTTCTGAACCGAGGACGTGTGCTCGATGAACGGTACGACAAGCTCGCACCCACGCCCTTCGGCGAGACGCTGCCTTATATCTCCAGATGGCCCGCGTTGCAGCGGCTGGTCATGTTCATCGGGCTCGGGGCCTCGGGGATGGACTTCGGCTTGGATGCCGGGCATCGTCCAACGACGCTGAAACTCCCGGTTGAGGGTGGCGAAGTTTCACTGGCAACACCGATCTGCTTCGAATCGACACAGTCCCGGATCTGTCGGAGGATTGTCACGTCGGGTGACGGGGCCGATGTGCTCGTGGTGCTGACCAACGATGGCTGGTTCGGTGACTGGGATCAAGTGCGGACGATGCATCTCCTGCTCGCCCGATGGAGGTGTGTCGAACTGGGGTTGCCCATGGTCCGCTCGGCAAACACCGGTCAATCCGCGCTGATCGACGGGCATGGTCGGGTGCTTGCTTCACTGAGTCCCCGAGTTGCGGGGGTCCTGGAGGGCACCGTGCATGTCGGCGGTCGGCATACGCTCTTTCGAGATATTGGAAATCTGATTGGTTGGGTGATGCTCGGGTTGTATGGTGTAGCATTGATCTGGTTGGCCGGTACAGGCCTTATCCAGCGGAGGAATGTCGCATGAAGATACGAAAGCATGTGTGCATGGCAGCGGTGTTGATGCTCGGCGGGTGCTCAAGCTCCAGACCGATGGTCGCCGAGCGCGAGGGCGTGGTGCGCGTGCGAGGCTCCGAGGCCCGCGAACTGCTCTCACGTTCTCGTACTTCGGCTCAAAGCGAGTACGCCAGCCCCGCACGCCGGGCGGTCCTGCTGGATCGGGCCAACGAGATGCTCATCGAAGCCACCGAAGCGACCGATCCACAGATGCGAGCACATGCCTACGAGGCTCTTGTGCAGGAGCCGGAGCTGCTTGACGGTGTGATCGAACGTGGGTTGCTCGATGAGAACTATGGTGTGCGGAGCATCGCAGCGATGGCTGTGGGCAAGGCCAAGTTAGAAGGGCACATGGATACGCTCCGGATCCTGGCTGCGGATGAATCCCCTTTCGTGTCGACATCGGCGATCTATTCGCTCGTCACCTTGGGCGAAGATGTCGATCGAACGCCGTTGGCCGATGCCCTGCTTCAGGACCGGCAGCCTGAACTCCGATCGCATGCCGCGTTCCTGCTGGGCGAGATTGGTGATTCCTCGGCCCTGCCTCTGCTGCGCGATGCGGCCCGCCGGACGATGCCGAGGTCGATGAGTGCCCAGGTCCGGCTCTCGGATCTGCAACTCAGCGAAGCCATGGCCAAACTGGGTGATGAGGACCAGCTTGAGCCCCTGCGGGCGGCCCTCTTTCCCGCCCAGCCATCAGATCTCGAGGCCACGGCTCTGGCCGTGCAAATCCTGGGCGAGTTGGGCGATGAAGCCTCGCGGGGCACGCTGGCGCAGCTGGCCGAGACCAAAGGCCCGACCGGAGAATCCATGCCCCCCGAAATCCTGTTGACGATCGCGATTACCATGGCCAAACTCGGTGACCTGAATGGGTGGTATCTCGCGGATCGGTTCTGGGAGAGCGATCGGATCGTGCTCCGGGCGGACTCGGCAGCCGTCTATGGCTGGACGGCCAGAGATGAGGATCTGGCGAAGCTGGAGCTGATGCTCTCGGACCCTGTCGGGGTCGTTCGGGTCGCAGCGGCCTCGGCTTTGGTGCGGCGACTGAAAGTTTCGGATGTCTAGCCCGGAGGACTGGCGAAACCCCACCCTTTGACGCTACACTACGTTCCGGCGGCTGGGATGCCACCGGCCAGAAGCGGGGGTGCCGCGGTCGGCCAAGGTGGGCCGGGACGTGGGTGCTGATTGAGAGCCAGCGGGGTTCTCGGCGGACGCGGGCCGAATGCAAGGCAAGTAATGGTTGAAAGGTCGGCTGGTCGCGGGCTGGTCGGTCTGTATGGAAAAGAGTGCCGTTGTCCGTGACGGCACCATAGTGACTGGAGCATGTGGTGCACATCCTGACAAAGATTTTGGTCGTATTTGCTGCGGTGTTGTCTCTGGCGTTGGCAGCGCTGACCTCGGCGTACTCTCTGAACGCCGACACGATCACGGCCCAATACAGCGACGCGGTCGCCAGCCGTGACCAGGCCAAGGCCAACTACGACACACAGAGCAGCCAGTTCAATGAAGAGCGACAGTCGTACCAACGGCAGATCGCCGATCTCCAGGATCAACTTGGTCGGCTCCAGAGCGCCAACCGTGAAATCGAGGGCCAGCTCGCCAGCCTCAGGCTCGAAGCCCGGGGTGCCGAGGATCGTGCGGATTCCGTCACCCGGCAGATCGGTGACCTCGGCAAGACGACGGACACCCAGGCCGAGCTGATCACCAGCTACCGCCAGGAAGTCCGCCAGCTCCGTGCCGATGCACTTAAGACCAAGGAGCAGAACATCGCCCTCTTGGATCGGATCAACGATCTCGAGAGCAGAAACGATGTGCTGGTACAGTCGAATCGCTCGCTTCAGGTCTCGCTGGCCGAGTTGCAGGACATGGCCAACGGGCAGTCGGCGGACGCCGGCGGTGTTGATATCCCGGGTGTACTTGCTGGCGAACTCGTCGTGGGTCGCGTCCGTGAGGTCAGGACGGACAACGGCCAGCAGTACGCCGAGGTGAACCTCGGCACCCGCGACAGAATGCGCGAGAATGTCAAGCTCCATATCACACGCAATGGGGACTTTGTCGCCAACCTGATCATCGTGCGCACCGACCTGCAGTCTTCGATCGGTCGCGTGGACACCATCGGCGATCCGTCGGTGGAGGTTCGCCCCGGCGACATGGTGCTGAGCAGCTTGACAGAGTAAGCCCTGAGAGTGGAGCGACGACGATGAGCCAGTTTGGAATGAAAATGCCGGGCGGCCGGCGGGCCCGCTCGGGTGGGTTGGATGTCTACACGGGGCTGTTGTTTCTGATGGTTCTCGTTCTGGGGGCTGCCGCGACGCTGATGTATTTCGCTGCCGTCAAAGTAAGCCCCGACAAGAACCCACTCAAGCTTCAGGATGCAAACAGGATCATCCTGCCCAACGTGGATAAGTAAGCAGCGTTCGGATGCCCCGCCGGGCTTGACTCGGCTCGGGCGAGCCCTATATTTTCGGGCAACACATGCCGAGAGATTCGGCGTCGGGGCGGTAGCTCAATTGGTTAGAGCACCGGACTGTCGATCCGGAGGTTGCGGGTTCGATTCCCGTCCGCCTCGCTTGACGGGGCCTGCACACGCGGGTCCCGTTTATCGTTTTTGTCAATGCACGCTCCACCGACTTAGCCTGAGCAAGAATCATGTCGGCCGGAAAGCGAAACAGGCATCATGGGCCGGATGTCTCCGTTTCAATGATCGACTTCCACAAGCCGTTGCCGCTGACCAGCGCCTCGAGTCTGCCGGCAGCCGAGTTCCCGTTCGATGCGTCCGATCGTGAGATGTTGTCCCAGATCATCACGCCGTCGGCACCATAGAATTTGGGCAGATAGAACTGTTGTTTTGAAACAAAATCATTGACATCGTTGCTGCAGCCTGCGCTGCGTTTGTATTCTCGCCACACAAACGGAAGGATCATGAGAGACGGGTTGTAGGTATCCCTGAGGTGTCTCATCTCGAGCACATTGGTCCGGTAGTAGTGAGAAGTTTGGACATAACTCACGCCGGGATCACCTGGGTCGCCCGGGTCGCAGCCGCCCTGCCCATCGACACCGGTTGCCGACCTCGCATACAGGGAGGGGAGCAGCATGTCCACGTACACCGCGTCATCGGCTTCGTCATCCCACATCCAAGAGAGTGCGTCATTGGTCTTGGTGGTGAGTGGGGATACCACGTTGGTCAGGTTGTTTGTTCGCCGGGGGTAGCTGTAGAACCCCCATTTGGCATCAGGCCCGCTGACTTCTCGGCAGGCATCGAGCGATTCCTTGACCAGCAGATACATGAAATAGTTCCACGATTTTTCGTAGAGTTCTTCCTTGTTCTCGAGCTGATTCCATGGACCTGCAAGGCCGGATGACCACTCGGGCGTAAAGGCCCACTCGGTTCCATCCATGAAACTCAGAAAGCTCGGATCGACCAGGGGCGAGTTGATCTCGGCGACCTTGGTACGCCACTCATCAAGCCCCACGCAATTCCCGCAGCCGATGGCGTTCTGGTAGTCCCAGTCAAACAGCATCTGTTCAAAGTCAAGAACGCCGAAGCCATTGAAGGAGGTGACGCCGGTGAGTTCGCGTACAGCGCCGGGTTCATTGGGGTTCTGGCCGTTTGGATCGCCTGCCAGCCGCCTGTGGTGCAGGGCCATGTATCCGTTCCAGCAGTCGAGCCAATTGCCGGACACGATGCCGTCAACGTCCGGATCGAAGCCCTGCTTTCGGAATCGGTTGCGGATCCGATATTGCCATGTCTGATGATTGTTGCCGATATTCACATCCCATTGCGGACCCGGTGTCGGTTCAAGCAGAGCGTGGAGCCCTCCGACGTAAATCTGAGGCCCAATCGAGAACACAGGCCAGAACCCGGAACGACTTTGGTAAAAAATGGCGACATTCCCAACGACTTCAGTAGGAGTATTGGTTTGGCCGTACATTGAGTTTCGTGCGTACTGGTTGTCCATCTGATAGCCGAAGTGTCCTGTTGTCCCGCCGTCGTCCTGGTCTGTGACGCACCAATAGAACTTGTATGTGATGGACGGATTGTTCGCAATCAGATTGGCATCGTCCGAATCCACGATGTCGTATTCACAGAGTCCATTGAGGTTGAAGTCATATAGAAACGAATCCGGGCTGTTGCAGACCGGGATCTGGATTCCACCGCCCATCATGGCCAGAATATCGACAGCATCTGATGCACCATCATGGTTGTAATCAACAACAGGAAACGGTGCCTTGTTGATCGGAAAAATACGAGAGTGTGTGAGCGGATCGATCTGCTCGACATCGATCGGATATTGCCCGTGGGCTGTGACGGAGATCATCCCCGCCAAACCGAACCCAACGCAGTGTCCAATGCTTTTCACACGAAGGCCCATGACTCCCTCCCATCGTTTTCAGACCCGCCGAACGACGCACGCCAGTAGGCGTGGATCGCCCACCTGCATGTCGGCCACTTTACATCAAACGTCCGAGTCACCCAAGCAAGATTTTCAGCATCTCGGTGGCGAAGGCGGTGGGGGTGTTCTGCACAGGTGCAGGTGCAAGTTCGGGATTGTTCGGAAAATGTACACGCTCGTCAGGCGCTCAATACCCATCGGGGAGCACAATCAGGATGCACCGCCTCCCCCGTGCCGATGTGGGCACCGAGTCCGGCAGAGCTCCCCCGGCTCAACCGAACGACCCACGCACCGTAATGTCGTAGTTGTTGATATCCCGCAACTCATCCGGATTCAGTTCGGCGATGCGGTTGTAGCGTTCGATGATCGGCGTCGGGTCGTCGAACGCAAGTTTGCCGAGGATCTGAAACTTGTGGTTGAGAACATCTTCGAGATCGACGGTCTTGTTCCGCGCGTGCCCGCCGGGATACATGACCAGGCCCGAGTCGTATGCCGAGCCGTCGGAGTCGATGATGTGGACGCTTGTGGGGATGCCGTCGGGATATTTCTCGTCGTATGAGGGCCCGCCGTGGGCGAATTCGATCTTGTCCATGATCGCTCGTGTGCGTGAGTCGTGGATCGCCGAGTCTGAGTAGTCCTTGGGTTCGAGCATGAGCTCTTTCCAGCCGACCTCCTTGGTCGTCAGCGCCTTGCGCAGCAGCGTCGAGACGATGTAGACCATGGAATGGTCCGCGGACTGGCGCGTCGTTGGGTTGCGCTTGGCCGGGTCGCCGATGATGCCGAAGGCCGGTTCGTACGCGACGATTCGGATTTTCTCGATCTTGCCGCCGGTGTCGTCGTCGAGCAGGGCCGGGCACTTCTCGAGCAGGTCGATCACCGCTTGGATGGCGCCGGCGGACTGGTGCTCGTACAGCCCGAGCTTGAAGTGCATCCCCATCACGGTGAAGTCCGTCCCGGCCCGTGAGAGCTCAAGATGGAACGGCGAAGCATCCGCGTTCTCCGTGTTCTTCGGATGTTTGCCGACCGCGACAAACATCTGACCCGGCCCCTCGAAAATGCGGAATATCGCCTCAGGATTCCTGAAAATGTCGCGAGGCCCAAGAAAGCCGTTCATCGAACGTTTGACCGCGGTGATGGCGAACTCCGTGGAAATGGCGGCCGAGGCACCCTTGGAGTCTGAGAGCTGCTTGCCGGCCCGGATGGCTCGGAATGGGATCGCATGCGCCACGACCATGCCGATGGCGCTCTCGATCTGCTCTGCCGTGGCGCCGACCATCGCGCCGAAGGTGGCCGCCGAGGCGATCGCGCCATGGACCACGTGGTCGATCTTGTAGGTCTTGAGGCTGAAGACCTCCGCCAGCCGCCCGCGGATCTCGTCGCAGAGGACCATCCCGCGCAGGGCGTAGGCGCCATCCTGACCGGCCATCTGGGCCGCTGCGATGGCGACGGGGTAGAAATCGTTGTGCCCGAACTCGCCCGCGGTGTTGCCGCGCGCCGGGTCGTAGCCGAAGTTGGTCCCGTTGGAATCCCACTCCCTGACAGCACTGGAGTTGGCCAGAATCGCCTTCTCCGGGCAGACGATGGTGGACGAGCCGAAGGTCGTCGCCCCGAGCTGCTCGCACTGGCCGACCTTCATCGAGTCCGGGCCGACCGGGTAGCTGAGGGCTTCCTGGCGGAGAATGGTGGGGGCGTTGGTGCCCAGCGCCAGCGCGGACAGGCCGCAGAGCGTCGCATCGGTGTGGAAGCGTTTGGTCCGTTCGAGCACGATTGGGTCCGGGTCGCCGGATCGCATGAAGTCGATGGCGTACTCCGCCATGCCGAAGGCCTGATTGGTGTCCGCCGGGAGAGTCACGATGTTGCTGGCCATACAAAGAGCTCCATTTCAGGGTGTGCAGCGACAGCGTAGGACCGCACAGCCCGTTCTTCCGGGCCGGCAACAGTCGATCATTCGCAGGAGGATTCGGCTTCAGCGATGTCCCGCCGGGCGGTTCTTGCCAAGCGGGAGGATGCGGTGGGGCAGCCCGTCCCAGATCTGGATGTCGTCGATCCAGATGTCCATCTGCTGGGCATTGGTGTACAGCGTAAAAGGCATGAACCGGTTGAAGGTCTCGGTGTGCTTGTTCGGACCGTGATAGTCAACCACGGTCTGGCCGTTGACCGCCCACCAGAACCGCCCATCCTGTCCGGTGCTGCGGTGCAGGAAGGCCTCGACGCGGAACCACGTTCCGACCGGGACAGGAACCTCGTGATTCTCGCGGTCCCAGTAGATCTGATGATTCGGCGCATCGTCCGTTTCGTTGTCATTCTGCACATACCAATACAGCACACTGCCCGGCGCATCGGTGTAGACATACGCTGCGATCCTGTCATCGTTGCAGCAGGTTTTCCATTCAAGAAATGCGAACCATCCATCGGGCCCGATCCGTGCGAGCAGGTCACTCGGATACTTCATCCAGTAGGAAACGTAGATGTCGCCGCTCTCGATACCACCAGTCTCGAAGATGTACGGATCCTGGGTCCATCCCTCTGCCTTCTGATGCTGCACCATGTGCAGGGCGCGCGTGGGCATGCCGTCGTGTCCGATGGTGTTCTCCAGTGTGTTTTCAAGATATTCGTTCGGATCGAGCGAGCTATCCACAAGCACCTGGAATGTTCCGTCCGCTCCCCAGACGTGCATCGGCCATGCGTAGCCCGAGCCATCCGCGCCGACAAGGTCCTGGAACCACGCTCCGCCGCCGTCGTTGTACGGCGGCTGCAATGAAACACCGTCCTCAAACCCGGACTTGAAAATCAGGTTGGCCCGTGGATTGGCAACAACGCCTGCCGGGTTCTCAGCCCCGGGCACCGATCCGCTTGCCAGATTCGCTGCAGGCGAAACCCAACCCGGAGTCGAAAGCAACAGGCACGCCAAGATTCGCCAATACATGCGGTTCTCTCTCCCTTTCTCTCACGCCCGGTACACCGTACGAAGATCCACGCCCGGTGGATCCATCGTCCATGTATTGACCTTTGCTGACTGAGCCCGTCACAGCGGATATACTCACCCAGCAACTCGGGTTTGCAAGGTGTCCGGGAATGCGATTCCGGCACCCTCGGCCGGAGGCGGGTGTAGTTCAGTGGTAGAACGTCAGCCTTCCAAGCTGAATGTCGTCGGTTCGACTCCGATCACCCGCTTTGTTCATAAATCTGGCTGAGTCCGTGACTTGCGAAAACCCGTCAACCGACGGCGCAGCCCGAAACGCCAAAATCAGCGCGGTGCTACACCGCGCTCCAGCATTCGGGAGGCGTCAATGCCCAAACCCTCGTATCGGAAGCGGTCTGGATATGACCGAGCTATCGTCACACTCAACGACAGCGCCACGAAACGCCGCTGCGACTACTGGCTTGGTGCGTACAACACGCGCGGGCTGCGGAGCCACAGTGAGGCCCCCATAATCGCGGAGTTCAAGTCCATCGCGACCGGCTTCTGAGACCTTTTTGACTGGAAAAGATGTGCGATTCCGCGCGTCTCTGACCGTTCGCACCAGGCCACGTGCCAGAATGCTCGCGACCTCATCGCGACGTTCGGCGACGGTCATGCTTTCAGGCTTGCGGGTGGTGTCCACAGCGCGCTCCGGCATCGGGGTGACTCCATGGGCGGCATGCGATAACCGCAGCGCCGCCTTGGGTTCCCTATGCCGTGCGCAGCTATGATGCCCACATTGAAGGTGATCTGGCATGTGTTTGTGCCTGAGGACGAGCAAACAGATGATCGATGTGAAAGAGACACTTCGCACTCTGGCACCGACCAGACCCATCTTTCACTCGGAAGCAGACTTCCAGCACGCCTTGGCCTGGCACATTCACAACCGGCATCCCGAGTTGAAAGTGCGCCTTGAGTATCGCCCTGCAATTGTTGGTCGCAAGGTCCATATCGACATCTGGCTTGAACGCGAGGGGAGTGTCTATGCGATTGAATTGAAGTACAAGACCCGGCGGCTCTCCACATCCGTTCACGGCGAGTCGTTCGATCTGCTCAACCACAGTGCTCATGACTGTGCAAGATACGATGTCTGCAAAGATGTCAGCCGTGTTGAGTCGCTATCGCAGAGTTCATCAACCAGTACATGTATGACTTCCGCTCTGTGCATGTTGGCAAGGATCTGTATCGCGCCAAATCAAAAGAAGAAGATATAACGATCACGAACGAGATAGCAAATCAGACATTCCCGGTTAGTCTAAAAGCTTACGGCGATGGCCCGCTACAGTTGTCCACAGACAAATCGTTCCGGATGTTCCAGCGGCTACAACAGGAGGGATCTCGAATCGATGATCCCGATATCATTAGAACACTTTTCAACGACCCTGCATTCTCCGAGTTTATCGATACTAATGTAATGCCTCTGATCTATGACGAGAAAGCAAAGCGCTGCAACATCATGGTGTTCGACTACTCAAAGGCTATTGACAGGGTTTCATCGATTGTGCTGGAAGAGGGAAGTGGGAGACGTAAGCATCCAGTGTATCGCTTTCTTGATTCATCTGGTGGGTATATCTGTGAGGTTAGGTACGGTGATGCAGCCGCTAATGCCCTACAACGAGGGCTGTGGACCCATGCAAAGAATGGATCAGAATACTTCGACAGTGTTACAAACGGATGGATCGACTATGCTCACAACCTTGTGCTCGTAAAACTATTCAGTCACGCACTTATCTCGACATCTGAGGGGCACAAGGCAGCACTGGAAAATATAAAGCTTGACATCAAACGCCTCATTCACACCGAGGGGCTTGAACAGTGAGTTGGTTCCAGCGTGATCTCTTTGCAGGTACAGTCGGGGCACCCATCGAGACAGAGGGGATTAAATACGCAGGCTCGAAGCTCCGGCTTCTTTCACATATCCTTGGGCTCGCTGCCGAGACAGGAGCCCAGACAGTTCTTGATGCGTTCGCAGGCACGACTCGTGTTTCACAAGCATTCGCACGCGCAGGCTATAGAGTAATCTGCAATGATATCGCACCATGGTCGAAGGTGTTCGCGGACTGCTACCTCGGACATGACCGAACGCGTTCCTCATTTCAGGAGTTGATCGATCATCTGAATGCTTTAAGCCCTGTTGATGGATGGATTACGGAGAACTACGGAGGTTTAGACCATAACGGGTCTGCCATTCAGACAGATGGAACAAAG
>DRKT01000077.1 GCA_011053195.1 Phycisphaerales bacterium
CAATGCTCAACCTCGCCGATGATGTCGGTATCGAGATCGCCATCCAGACACAGCTCGTCGCCATGCTGACCACCACACCCACGCTCTGGCGCGTCCGGGCCGAGCTCACCGGCCCCCGCAGCGGCGACCGTCACGCCACGATCGCCCGATACGAAGGACTCGTCAACATCCCTCGAGAAGACACCACAAGCCCGCTCCTCACCGGCAGCGAACACACCAACTCCTGGTTCCTCGAATGGAACCGGGTCGATGAGGCAATCGGCTACACTCCAACCCTCGGCAGTGCGGGTCGTCAAGGAGGCCGATCATGAGCAGCATCAACCGAAAGAACGCCCTTCGCGCCATGAGGATCGCCCAGATCGCAGGCCTGGCCCTGATCGCCCTCGTTATCGGTGCCATCCTGTACAAGCCAACCATCCCCGAACCGGTCACCGCGACCTCGAACACCACGCCCGATCCCGATCCGGGGATCGCCGCCAATCACACACCAACACAAACCTTCCAACCGGACGCCTCCACCCTCGGCGATCTGCTCAACCAGGTCGCCCGCGTCACGCCCAAGGAACAAACCCCGGCTCCACTGACACCGACAAACCAGCAGCAGCACACCCCGGAGAACACCGCGTCGTCGCACTGGAAATACCTCGGCGGCATCTTCGAGCCCAATCGAAGGCTTGCCCTCGTCTCCATCGACAACACCCAGCGCATGGTCCACGAGGGCCAGGAACTCGAGCGTCTCGACATCAAAGTGGTCAGCATCGGGCCCGACGAGATCGAAATCCTCCGCGAGGGCGTGCCTGATCGCATCAAACGCACACGCCCGAGCGGAGCCGTCGTCAGCGCCGTGTCCATGCCCGAAACCGAGGGCGATGCGATCCTCGTCCCGGGTCGGGCCGTCACGAACTCGGCCGAGCAAATGCGCCAGCGGGCAAACGCCGCCAACGCCAACCCGGACATCGCCAAACGCCGCGCCGAGTTCGAGCGCCGGCTCAAGGAACGTGAAGCCAGACGAGCCCAGCCCGGCGGGAACAGATAGCGTTGAGCACCACCACGATCTATCTTGAACGCGATCCCAGCGGCCAGCGGCTCCTCGCGGTCCGGCTCATCGGCGAGCACGACGAACAGCGATGGACCGCACCCGACGACGCGACCCCGGATGTCGCTGTCCGACAGGCCGCCGAATGGATCAGAAGCCAGATCGACGAGTCCGGCGGCTCGGTCGGGTTGCTCTGTCTCGACCCGCGCGGTGCCGTGTGCAGTTGGATCGACATCCCCGAACGCACAGAAGCGATGATCCGTGCCTCGGTCCGGCAGGCCCAGCCCGGTGCCTGGGGCGAATGGGCCAAGCCGCCGAACAAGGATGCCCAATCCATCCCCGGGATTGTCGAATCCCTGGTCCCACCGATGGGCGCGACCTACGAGCCGGTGTCGGCTCGGGCCGAGTCCTCAACCAAGCGAGCAGCCGTGCTCGCGATGGGCGATCTTCCCGTCCGCGTCCTGATCGATGCACTCGATGAGCTGCGCGTGCCGGTCCAGCGCATCGCCACGCTCTGGCATGTCATGGCGACCGCGTGGGACCCAGCAGCAGAATTCGTTCCGAGCGACGATGTCCTCACCACGACACCCGCCGCGATGGATACCGCGGTCGTCATGATCGAGCCCGGCTCGCGCGTCCAGTGGGCATGGTCCGACGGCGGCTCGCTGCTCGCCGCCGGGTCCGCCAGAATCGAACCGACCGCCCTCGTCGATGATGCCGATGCCCGTTCGTTCGGCGTCGGCCGACTCGCCACCGACTGGCTCGCATGGTCCGCCCAACTCGGCCGAGCGCCGAGGCGTGTCCTCTGCCTGATCACCGATGGAGAGGGTACCGATGAGGGGCTCGGGGCATTTGGACGCGCCATCGGTCAGATCTGGCCCGAGGCGTCCGTCGATCTTGTACGCGTCGACGACCCGATCAGCGCCACCTTTGCCCGGCTCCAGGAACGAACCGCCGGCGGCAAACCCAGACGCAAACTCAGCGAACACGATCAGATCGAATCCCTCGCCAATCGACCGGGCCGAACGCACCGGGGCATGTTCCGCTGGGTCGCGGCCGCGGTGCTCATCGCCGCCGTCGGGCTCGCCGTGCTCGGCTCCAAACTCCGGGCTGCGGGAGCGGACGCCAAAAAACAGATCGCAGGCATCAAATCCGAAACCGGCCAGCTCATCCTCGCCTCGCTCGGCGCCGAGGCCGACCCCGTCTATCCCGAGCTCACCCTCCAGTCCAAACTCGACGAAGCCAGGCAGAAAGTCAACGAAACGTCTTCGCTCAGGCCGACCTATCCCGTCCTTGAAGCCGTCGACAACATCTCCTTCATCGTGTCAAGCATCGATGGCGTCAACCTGACCCGCCTGACCATCGCCCAGGACGTGTGCAACATCGAACTCGAAGGCGACGACACCGAATCCGTCGAGCTCGCGCCCGAGATCATCAAGAGCGCCATGCGCGGATTCATCGACTGGGGTGATGGCACCATCTCCAAACGAGGCCCAAAGACCGTCATCTCCATTCTCGGCTACTGGAGTGAGAACCAACCGGAGCCCGGATCATGACCGCCCTCTCCGATCAAGACCGTCTGGCGATGCAGCGCCTCGCAGCCGCTGCCGAGCGTCGCAATCGCCCGCGTTGGATGGTCGTGCTCGCGGTCGTGGTGCTCATCATCGCAGCCATCTATGCGGGTCTTGGCGTCAAAGATCGGGCCGCCGCGATCCGGGCGCTCCGGGCCGCTCAAGCCCAGCAGAACACCATCCGTCAGCAGCTCGACGAACTCGCATCGCTTTCGTCCCCAGATCAGGTGGATGGCGGGGTGCAGGCGTACGCCCCGCTCGGTCAGCCTGTGACATTGCTCGAACAGGCCGCCAAACGCGCCGGAATGGAGGCTCCGCCGCTGCCGAAGGTCCGAACAGAGAAAGTCGGCGACTCAATGAGCCGACAGATCTATACGTATTCGGAGCTGCGCGTGCCCTCGGCCGAGGATGTCATCGCATGGGCAGCCAAGGCGCAGGCGACCATCCCCGGCATGGAGGTGTATCGTCTGGACATGCGGCCGGCAACGGGGTTGTCGGGGTGGAAAGTCGAGATCCAGTTCTCGCGTTTGGAGAAGAAGCCGTGATTCATTGCCCGAGCACACGCACGTTCGCCATCATCGCCCTCTCGGCGTCGCTCATCGCCGGGTGCCAGAGCACGTCCTCGACCGGGAGCAAGCTCCGCCTGCCATCCATCGCCACCAATGGCGACATCACCCAGGCCCGCGAGCTCACCAGCAGAGCCGATCGCGCCTTCCGCTCGGGTGATCTCGAACGCGCCGACGAGCTCTATCGCCAATCGCTGGCCATCTACCCATCGCAAACCGGCGCGTGGAACAACCTCGGCAACGTTCTCATGGCGCAGCACAACTACGTCGACGCTCAGGATGCCTTCAGAAGAGCCATCGACCTCGAACCCAACCGACCCGAGCCCTATACCAGCCTCGGCCGGCTCTGGCTCGAAGCCAAGTACGCCCAGGAATCACTCGAATACTTCGACAAGGCCCTCGAAATCGACCCGCGATGGCTCCCCGCGCTGCGGGGCAAGTCCGCGGCAAGCCACCAGCTCTCCATCGCCACACCCGAGTATGAGCGCATGCTCCGCACCGCCCTGCTCGTCGAGTCCGATTCACAGTGGCGCCGCTTCTTCGACCGCGAACGAAGCCGGGTCGAGCAGGCGCTCGAATACGAGGGCTGATTCGCCCGATCACTCCGCATCGCGGCGCAAGCTCTCGGCAATCCCGATCTCCTGAAGCCGAACACTGGCGCTATCAAGCTCCTGCTTGAGCGCATAGAACGCATCCGCATCGACCGATGACCAGTCCCGCTCCGCATCGGCGACCATGGCCGACAGCGATGCGATCAGCGATTCCAATTCCGCGCGATTTCCCGACTCGAGCTTGTCCCCGTACGCCGCCAGCCGCTCGCCGATCCATTTCAGATCCAGCTTCGAATTCACGATCAGGTCCACGATCCGGTGCCGAGTCATATCCTCGCGCGCATGGGCAAAGCTTTCCGCCTCGATCGACTCGACCTCCTCGCGTGTCAAGCCGTGGTTCGGCACGACCTGAAGCGAGGCCCGCTTGCCCGACCGCCGTTCGTGCGCCCGCACCGAGAGCACACCCGAAGCATCAACCAGAAACTCGACCTCGAGCTGCGGAATCCCCGCCGGCATCGGGGGCAGCCCCGACAGGTGGAATTCGCCCAGACTCCGACAATGCTCCACCATCTCCCGCTCGCCCTGCACGACATGGATCTTGATCGACGTCTGACCATCCACACTCGTCGAGAACATCTCCGTCGCCCGCGCCGGCACCGTGCTGTTGGCGGTGATCAGCTTCGCCACCGCACCGCCCTGCGTCTCGATCCCCAGCGAGAGCGGGATCACGTCCAGCAAGAGCATCCCGAGGTCGCCGCCGGACATGATCCCCGCCTGCACCGCGGCGCCCAGCGCCACCACCCGGTCCGGGTCCAGCGCACAGTACGGCTCAAGCCCGAAAAACTCCTCAACCTTCCGGCGCACCATCGGCACACGTGTCGAACCACCAACCAGAATCACACGGTCGATCTCGAGCGACGAACCACCCGGCGAGGCCTTGGCATCACCAACCGCTCGCCTGCACGCCTCGATCGTCCGATCGACCCAGGGCTCCATCAGCGATTCCAACTCATCGCGCCGGACGGTGCGCTCATACACCCGATCTTCGCCAAGCTCGATCCGCACCGATGCCGATTCATCCTCTGAAAGCTTCATCTTGACAGCCTCGGCGAATCCGATCAGCGCCCGCCGCGTCGGTGCGTCGAACGATTCCAATGTTCCCCGCTCCAGCCCGAGTAGCTCGGCGATCTCATCCGTGAA
Source organism: Phycisphaerales bacterium (assembly GCA_011053195.1). Classification (GTDB taxonomy): domain Bacteria; phylum Planctomycetota; class Phycisphaerae; order Phycisphaerales; family UBA1924. The sequence continues at coordinate 4,925 of DRKT01000077.1, forward strand.
CATACGCACCAGCGCCCGGTCGATGTCATCGCCCCCGAGCCGCGTATCGCCCGCGGTGGCAAGGACCTGAAAGAAGCTTGTCTGCCCCTCCTCGATCGGTGGTGTGATGCGCAGGATCGAGATGTCGAACGTGCCCCCGCCGAGGTCATAGACCGCCACCGTGCGCGGCTCGGTCTCCTTCCCCGCGCCGAGCCCGTACGCCAGAGCCGCCGCCGTCGGTTCATTGACGATGCGCACCACCTCGAGCCCGGCGAGCCTTCCCGCATCGCGCGTCGCCTGACGCTGGGCATCGTCAAAGTACGCAGGCACCGTCACCACCGCGCGCGAAACCTCGGTCCCGAGCGCCTCGCTCGCCCGACGTTTCAACTCCCGAAGAATCTCCGCGGACACTTCCTGCGGGCTGACGACCCGACCCCAGGGCAACTCCACCCGCGCCGTGTGGTGCGGTCCCTCGATGATCCTGCATCCCAGGTACGGCACCTCGTCCCCGCAATCGGCAAGCGACCGGCCCATCAGCCGTTTCACGCTGGTCACCGTCTCGCGAGGAAACTCCACCGCACGCTCGCGCGCCTCGGAACCGACGATCGGCGGTCCATCCTCCCGATAGCGCACGCACGAGGGCAGGATCTCGCCGGCATCACCCCCGAGCACCCGGGGCCCGCCCGGCTCGAAGACGGCGACGAGGCTGTTGGTCGTGCCAAGGTCGATCCCGACGATCGGCGAGGCGGTGTTCGGTTTCTCGGCCATGGGGGACAGTAGCGACCGTCGGCGATCCGGAGCGTTCAGTCGCGCAGCCGGGCCAGCGATCGCAACCGCCCGACGAGCCGGACGACCGCGGGGTTGGATGTCGGGTCATACATCGCCTCGGACCGGGCATCGTGCGCTACGACCGAGATCACCACCCTCGGCCTGATCGTCTCGGGGATGTCTCGGCTCGGCAGCGGTGAACCATCGAGCCCGCCATCAAGACCCGATCGCACCAGCCTGTGGTACACATCAACCATCTGGGCATCGCTGAGCAGCCGAGTCCGGGGCGGGAGGTGGTCCAGCGAGACGCCGTCGCCGATCTCCGCCCGGAGTTGGCCATCCGGCTCGATGACAAACCTCGCCGATCCGCCGAGGCTTGGCGATTGCTCTCCGACCGAGTCGAACACCGTCACCTCGATCGCAAGGTCTCTCGGCGGACGCTCGGCCGCAGCCCAGATCCCGGGCGAGGGCGAAGCCTCCCGGCCACTTCCGGCACATCCCGAGAGACCGATCACAATCAGAACCATCAGCTTCTGCATGGGCATGAGTGTACCGACGCCGACCCCGGCCGGTCGGTGACACCTAGGCTTGCTCCGTATGAATATCAGCTTGAAATGGCTCAATCGGTATCTCTCGCCCGGTGATGTCTCTGTCGAAGAGGCCGAGCATGTGCTCACCTTCGCCGGCTACCCGATCGAATCGATCGAACATCTCCCCTCGGGCGATGTCGCGCTCGATGTCGAGATCACCTCCAACCGGGGCGACCTGCTGAGCCACGTCGGCTGTGCGCGCGAGATCGCAGCCGCCCGTTCGGCGTTCAAGCCACGAACACTCAAACTCCCCGAGTTCGTCGATCCCACACCCGGTGCACCCATCGGCGATGACCTGAAACTCATCAACCGCGAGCCGGAGGCCTGCCCGCTCTTTACCGCGAGACTGATCCGGGGCGTCAAGGTCGGGCCCAGCCCGGCGTGGCTTGTCGAGCTGCTCGAAGCTGTCGGCCAGCGCTCGATCAACGCGGTCGTTGATGTGACCAACTTCATCACGTTCGAGCTCGGCAATCCGTGCCATGTGTTCGATCTGGCCAAGCTCGCGGGGCACACGCTGGATGTGCGCTACGCAAGAGAGGGCGAGTCACTGACGACACTCGATGGCAAGACGCACAAACTTGTTCCAGCGGATCTTGTCGTAGCCGACGCCGAGAAACCGACCTCGCTCGCCGGCATCATGGGCGGGAAGGATTCGGAGGTCGACGAATCCACAACCGATGTTGTGTTTGAAATGGCCACATGGGACCCGGTGACCGTACGCACGGCAGCCCGTCGGCTGGCCATCCGCACCGACGCGAGCCACCGGTTCGAGCGGATCGTCGATCCACGGACCATCGAGGATGCCGCCCGTCGGGCGGTGGCGCTCCTGTGTGAACTGACCGGGGGCGAGCTTGCATCTGGTGTGCTCAGCGAGGGCAAACCGCTTGAAACAACCACTCCGATCAGGCTTCGGCCCGAGCGCTGCTCGAAGCTCATCGGTGTTCAATGCACAGCCGAACAGATCAAGGCGGATCTGGAAGGCCACAGCATCGCGGTCGAGATCAAGGGCGACCATCTGGAATGCACGCCGCCCCCGTTTCGGCCCGACCTTGAGCGCGAGATCGATCTGATCGAGGAAGTCGTGCGCACGATCGGGTTTGCCGGCGTTCCTCAGCTCGAGAAGATCGAGGTTGCGGTGACGCACCCGCAGGAGTCCGAGCGGGCCCGGCGGGAGATTACGCGCGTGCTCACGGGGCTTGGGTTTTATGAAACCGTGACGTTCAGCTTCGTCTCGCCGGCGATGGCGCAGCCCTGGCTCGGTCAGGGTTTGGAGATGGTCGGCGTGGACGACGAACGCCGGGGCGGCGAGCCGATTTTGCGTCCGAGTGTGATCCCGAGTTTGCTCACGTGCCGCCGAGCCAATGCCGCGGGTCAGGTTCGCATTCCCGGCGGGGTCAGGCTGTACGAGCTAAGCGCCGTCTTTGCGCAAACACCCGACAGGCAATCCTGCGAGCGCCGGATGCTGACGCTGCTGATGGATGTCGAAGGGGTGGCACCGGGCAAGCGCGCCAAGGCCGAACAGATCCAGTCGGCACTGCGGGCGATCCGCGGCGCTGCGGAACATCTCGGGCGAGCGATGGCCGGCAGCCGGGCAAGGGTGACGGTCGAGCCTTGTGCGCCCGAGGCCGGGGGCTGGGCGACCGAGGCCTTCGGCAGGGTGCTGCTCGATGGTGAGCCGATCGGTGTGCTCGGGCTGGTCGACGATGCCGGGCTCACGCCGGCGGGGCTGGACCAGCCCGTGGTGGCAGCGGAGTTTGACCTGGATCGGCTGATCGGGCTCTTCCCGCCCGTGGCGACGGTTGAGTCGCTGCCGGCGTTCCCCTCCATCGAGCGTGATCTCTCGCTGGTGCTCAAAGAATCGACCCCCTGGGCGAAGGTCGAATCGCTGGTCGGGGGTGCGAATCTGGAGAACTTTGAATCGCTGGGCTTTGTTGGCGTCTTCCGGGGCAAGACGGTCGGCTCTGGCCGGAAATCCGTGACGCTCCGGCTCGGGTTCCGCCGACCCGACGGCACGCTCCGGCACGAAGATGTCGATCCTCAGGTCAACCGACTGGTCGATCTGGCCAAGGATGAACTGGGCGCGGTTCTTCGCACCTGAGCGACGATCGCTCCGGATTCATGAAGGATCCCGACACGTTCACTGAAGTATGGTCTTTGTATGGCCGATCAACCCGGGTGGAGGGTTGGTCGTATACACTGTGGTGTGCGGGGCACAGGTCGTGGGTCTCGCCGAAGGAAACGTAAGGAGGCCGGAAATGTCCAACGCTGTCACCGACCCGACACTCGCCAAGTCCGATCCGACATCCGCGACGGACAAGCCGATGGTGTATGTCAACGGGAAGATGCTGCCCAAGGATCAGGCCTCGATCAATGTGTTCGATCATGGACTGCTCTACGGCGACGGCGTCTTCGAGGGTATCCGCGTCTACAAGGGCAGGATCTTCAAGCTTCAGCAGCACATGGACCGGCTCTACAGCTGCGCCAAGGCGATCCGGATCGACCTCGAGAAGCACGTCAGCCGGGACGAGATGATCGCGATCCAGCGGCGGTGCATCGAGACGAACGAGCTTGTCGATGGGTACATCCGGCTTGTGGTGACACGGGGCGTAGGGACGCTGGGCCTGCACCCGTTCCGTTGTCCGGAGCCGGGGGTCGTGTGCATCGCGGACCAGATCTCTCTGTATCCGCCGGAGTTGTACCAGAACGGGATGCGTGTGGTGATCGCCGAGCGTCCTCGGATTCCGGTCGAGTGCCTGGATCCGGGTGTCAAAAGCCTGAACTACCTAAACAACATTCTGGCCAAGATCGAGGCGATCGACGCCGGGTGTCTTGAGTGCATCATGCTGAATATCGAGGGGCATGTGTGCGAGGGATCTGGGGACAACATCTTTCTGGTGAAGGATGGTGAGATGTTCACGCCGCCGCTGTCGGATGGCCTGCTCGGCGGTGTAACGCGCCGGTTTGTCATGGAGAGCCTGGCGCCGCTGGCCGGTATTGATGTCACCGAGCGTCACATCACGCGCGACGATCTCTTTGCCGCGGATGAGATTTTCCTGACGGGGACGGCTGCCGAGGTCATTGCGGTGACACGCATCGGCAAAGACGAAGACTCGGCGCACGTCGTGGGCTCGGGTCAGGAGGGCCCGATCACCAAGAGCCTGCGCCTGAAGTTCCGTCAGGTCGTGACGGGAGATTCGATCCCCGAGGATTGATCTTCAGAGGTGATGCGGGGTCCGCTTGGCTGTACGCTTGGGCATGGGCACCTCCGCGCACACCCACCTGACCCGGTTTCGCACGGGCTCGATCGTGGCCGGGCCCGTGGCCGGCTCGGTGGTGTATGCGCTACTGGGGTCGGCCGAGCTTGCGTCCTCTCCGCGTGCGGTGGCGGGTATCGGTGTGTGGATGGCGTTGTGGTGGATGACCGAGGCGGTGCCTCTTGCGGTGACGAGTCTGCTACCTCTGGTTCTGTTTCCATTGGCGGGGGTGATGAGCCTCGGCGATGCCTCGAGGCCCTTTGCGCATCCATTGGTCGTGCTCTTTATGGGTGGATTCATCCTCGGGCTTGCGGTGGAGCGGTGGGGGCTGCACAAGCGGCTGGCCCTATCGACCGTGCTGGTCGCCGGGACGAAACCAACCCGGCTCATCGGCGGGTTCATGCTTGCCTCGGCCATGCTGAGCATGTTCATCTCGAACACAGCGACGACGATCATGATGCTGCCGATCGCGATCAGCGTGATCACACTGCTGGACCATCTGCACGATGACGAGGGCGGGATGGGGCGCAACTTCGCTTCGGCGCTGCTGCTGGGCGTGGCGTATGCCAGCTCGATCGGGGGCGTGGCGACCATCACGGGGACCCAGCCAAATTTGCTTCTGGTCGGATTTCTGAAAGATCATGATGTGGACATCGGCTGGATGGACTGGCTCCCGCTGGGGTTGGTGATGATGGCGGTGATGCTTCCGCTGACATGGCTCGTGCTGACGCGGCTTTCCTTGCCGGTCCGCGTGGGTGAGGTGAAAGGGGCACATGCGCATCTGAGGTCGGAGCTCGACGGTCTCGGTCGGATCAGCCGGGGCGAGTGGGTCGTGATCGTGACGTTTTCTCTGGTGGCGTTTGGGTGGATCTCGCGGAAGTTTGTGACGGGCCAGCTCGCCGGTCATGGCTTTTCGGAGGCAGCGGACCGGGTGAAAGCCCTCGGCGATGCGGGGATCGCGATGATCGGGGCGATCGCGCTGTTTGTGATCCCGGTGAACCCGTCGAAGCGTGAGTTTGCCATGGACTGGCAGACGGCGACGAAGATGCCCTGGGATGTGCTGCTGCTGTTTGGGGGCGGTCTGTCGCTGGCGTCGGCGATGAAACAGTCCGGACTTGACGCGTATATCGGGGGGCACCTGGCGGGTCTCGATGGCGTGCCGGCGTGGGTGTTGGTGATGCTGGTGTGCCTGACGGTGATTTTCCTGACGGAGCTGACGAGCAACACCGCGACGACCGCGGCCTTTGTTCCGATCTTGGGTTCGGCGGCTCCGGCGCTGGGCGTGCATCCGGCGCTCCTGATGGTGCCGGCGGGTATCGTGGCGAGCTATGCGTTCATGCTGCCGGTTGCGACGCCACCGAATGCGATCGTGTTCGGTTCGGGCCGGCTGAGTATCCGAGAGATGGCGCGCACGGGGCTGATACTCAACATACTCGGTGTGATCGTGGTGACGATCATTCTGAGAACGATCGGCGGCTGGTTGCTTGGAATTGATCTGAGTCGGTTCCCAACACAGTGAGCATTGGGCCTAGGCTTGGAGGCCGCCATTGGGTTGGGGCAGAAAGCGATCGGGTGATGGTTTTACGGTTGGTTTCGTACGGGCTCCGGGCGTTGGTGGTGATCGTCATTCTTGGCGTGGGCTTCGGCGGCTTTCAGGCGATCAGTGCGATGCGTATGGAGCCCAAGCCGGGCGAGGCCGATCACTCGGGCCTGAAGGTGCGCACGATCGTGGCGACGAGCCGGGCGGTGCCG
>DRKT01000078.1 GCA_011053195.1 Phycisphaerales bacterium
AGTACGGGCTGTATCTTGTACGCTGCCCGGAATGCGGCACGCCGGCGGCGATCCAGGAATACCCGATGCTCGGGCGTTGGCCGGGCTGGCTTCGGGTGTTGGCGCTGGTGGGATACATCGTGCTGCTGATGATGATGATGTTCGGATTCTCCTCGCTGATGATCGCAGGGATGGGGGCAGCACTCACGAATGGACCGGCCGAGGAGTATACATCGCAGATCACTCATGAATGGGTTGAATATGAATATATACAGCACACGGCCGGCAACGACATTCTTACACCACTTGGTCTTGGCCAAGCGCAGCGATCCGCCGATGGCCGATTGGCAAATGCATACTGGGTCGGAGTAGGCAAATCGTGGTGGAGACAAACGCGAGAGAGCCTGCCCTTCACACGGTTTCGACATCGGCTATCGATGGTGCTCGGTGTGCGATGGAATCTGTTTGTCGTGACGGCCGTCCTGTTCTTCGGGATCGGTGCGCTGTGGCCGGTGGTGATGATCTCGGCGCCTCGGCGTTGGATTGTGGCGCTCATCCCGCTGCCGGTGGTGTTTGTGTATCTCATCAACGAGGCTTTCGGAAACACGACCCCTGGATTCATGATGTGGGACTATGCGATAACCCTGGCGAACCATGATCTCTTTCTGCCGGGGTTCCTGGTGACCTCGGTGATGTGGTTTTTCTTCGGGTTGCTGGGCGTGGTGTTTGGGCGGCCGTTGGCGAGGCTCTTTGTACGGGTGATGGTGCCCCCGACGCTTCGAGGCGGGTTGGCGGAGTTGTGGTTCACGGATGGCAAGCCGTTGCCGACGGGAACGCGGATGAGCCATAGACTCTATCCGGAGATCAACCACCCGCAGCCGGGATATGCAAGGGAAACAGACCAATGAGCATCTTTGACCAGCGCACCGACGCCACACTCGCCCAACTCGAAGCGGAGGGGCAGTACAAGCACCTTCAGATGCTCGATTCGCCGATGGATGCGGTCGTGCGATTGCGCCAGGCCGACGGCTCGTACCGCGACACGCTGTGCTTCTGCTCCAACAACTACCTCGGGCTGGCCAACCATCCGGAAGTGGTCGAGGCCGGGATCGAAGGTCTGAGGAAGTACGGCGCGGGGACGGCGAGCGTGCGGTTCATCTGCGGCACCTTTTCGCCCCACGAACAGCTCGAAGAAACCATCGGCCGATACATGGGCACCGAATCGAGCTACACGTTTGTGAGCTGCTGGAACGCGACGGAAGCGCTCTTTCCGACGTTCTGCGAGGCGGGCGATGTGATCGTGTCGGACGAGCTGAACCACGCGTGCATTATTGATTCGATGCGATTGACGCCGGTGATTAAGAAAGGCGTGAAGAAAAAGGTGTTCAAGCACTCGGACATGGAAAGCCTGAAGGAGAAACTCGAAGAAGCGCAGCGGGATCCGGATATCTCGGGGCAGGTCTGGGTCGTCACCGATGGCGTGTTCAGCATGGAGGGCGACATCGCCAAGCTCGCGGAAATCCGATCGCTCTGCGATGCGTTCGATGCGAAACTGGTCGTGGATGATTCGCACGGCCACGGCGTGATGGGCGAGACCGGCCGGGGCACGCATGAATACTGCGGCCTGATCGACAAGAACGGGATGGCCAAGGTCGATTACTTCACAGGCACCCTCGGCAAGGCGCTCGGCGGCGGGGCGGGCGGGTTTATCGCTGGGCCCAAGCGGGGGACCGAACTGGTGATCCAACGCGGCCGGCCGACGCTGTTCTCGAATGCGTTGCCGGTGACTGTGGCATGCAGCGCGAACAAGGCGATCGAGATTCTGATGCGCGAGCCGGAGCGCGTGAAGAAACTACGCGACAATACGGCCTACGCCCGGAAGAAAATCACGGAAGCCGGCTTCGAGGTCATCGACTCCCCCACCGCCATCTGCCCGATCATCGTGGGCGATACGGCCAAGGCGATCAGCATGAGCAAGCGGCTGCTGGAACTGGGCGTGTTTGTGATCGGGTTCGGGTTTCCGGTTGTGCCGGAGGGGACGGCGAGACTGCGGATCCAACTCTCGGCGGCACATGAGAAGGCGCATATTGATGAACTGGTCGGGGCGCTGAAGAAGTTGTAGGTATCGACAGTCCTTAGGATGATGCACGAAACACTTGCTGATATTGCGATGCCGATGGCGAGGGTGTACGGGCTGTATCCGCTTGCCTCGGTGTTGCCGATCGTGGCGGTCGAGTGGGTGGTGTATCGGCTGCGTGAGGGGCCGACGTGGCGGCGGTGGTTCTTTCGGGTGGCAGCGGCCAATGCCGTCTCGGCGATGGTTGGGATTCCGTTTGCGTTTCTGATGTATTATCTTTCTCTTGAAGTTGAATGGATCAACGTGACCCCTTTGGTGGTGACGGTGCCTTTTTATATTCTCTCGGTGTATGTGGAGCAGATGGTGATGGTGCGGGAGGCCGAGCATGCAGGGCAGACGCCACCGCGATTTTCGACCGCCTGGCTGGCCAACGGCGTTTCGTATGCGGGGCTGGTGGCTTTCTGGCTGGTGATGGTTGGGTGGTGATCGCCCGACATCAGCCCGGAGCTATAGTCGCCGATCATGGACATGCCATCAGCGACAAATCGCAACTTCATCGAGCAGATCATCGACGCGGATATTGCCAGCGGGAAATGGGGCCAGCCCGGGGATGGGTCGGTGGTCACGACGCGGTTCCCGCCGGAGCCCAACGGGTATCTACACATCGGCCATGCCAAGGCGATCTGTCTGAACTTCGGGCTGGCCGAGCAGTTCGGCGGGCGGTTTCTGCTGCGGTTTGATGACACGAACCCGGCCAAAGAGGAGCAGGAGTTCGTCGACTCGATCGTCGGCGATGTCCGGTGGCTCGGGGCGGCATGGGCCGGCGAGGTCCGGTTCGCCTCGAACTATTTCGACCGGATGTTCGGCTGGGCGGTGGAGTTGATCGAGAAGGGGCTGGCGTATGTCGATCAGCAGACGCCGGAGCAGATCCGCACGGGCCGGGGCAGCGTGACGGAGCCGGGGGTGAACAGCCCGTACCGCGACCGGCCCGCTTCGGAGTCGCTGGATCTGTTTGCCCGGATGAAGGCGGGCGAGTTTGAGGATGGAGCGATGGTGCTGCGCGCCAAGATCGACATGGCCAGCCCGAATATGAATCTGCGCGATCCGGTGATGTACCGGATTGTCAACGCGGCGCATCACCGCACGGGCGACACGTGGCACATCTACCCGATGTACGACTGGGCGCACGGGCTCGAGGACTCGATCGAGGGTGTCACGCACTCGATCTGCACGCTCGAGTTCGAGAACCATCGGCCTTTGTACGACTGGTTCATCGATGCGATCAATGAAGGACGCAGCGAGCCGATCCGTCACCCGCAGCAGATCGAATTTGCCCGGCTCGAGCCGACGTACATTGTCACGAGCAAGCGCAAACTGAAGCAGCTTGTCGATGATGGGCACGTGTCCGGATGGGATGACCCTCGGATGCCGACGATCAGCGGCCTGCGCCGGCGAGGCTTCACACCCGAGTCCATCCGGATCTTTACCGAGGCGACCGGAGTCACGAAGTACAAGGGCACACACGATGTCGGTCTGCTGGAAAACGCGGTTCGCGATCATCTGAACAAGGTGGCGCCCCGGCGGATGGCTGTGCTGGACCCGGTAAAGGTCGTCATCACCAACTGGGCGGAGTTCGGCCAAGCGGGCCGGACGGAGTATCACGAGGCGGTAAACAACCCGGAGGATGAGTCGGCGGGGACCCGAAAGGTGCCATTCACGGGCGAGCTCTATATCGAGCGCGAAGATTTCATGGAAGATCCTCCGAAAAAATTCTTCAGGCTCGGGCCGGGACGTGAGGTTCGGCTTCGTTATGGCTATTGGATCAGGTGCCATGACTATGTGAAGGATGATGCGGGCAATGTGACGGAGATCCGGTGTACGTTTGATCCGCAGACGAAGGGCGGCAACTCCCCGCCGCCGGACGCCGAGGGCAAAGTGCGCAAGGTGAAGGGGACGCTGCACTGGGTGAGCGCCGAGCACGCGGTGGATGCGGAGGTTCGTCTGATTGATCGGCTCTTTACCGTCGAGCAGCCGAACCGGGCGCCCAAGGATGCGCCGGCGGACTGGAGCTTTCTGGATGTGCTCAACCCGGATTCGATGCGTGTGATCGCCTCGGCCAAGCTTGAGCCGGCGATACTCGAAACAGCAGGCGAGCCGACGTGGCGCGACGGCATCCGGCGGTTCCAGTTCGAACGGCTCGGGTATTTCTGTATCGACGCCGACAGCGATCCGAACGAGAAGCTGATCTTCAATCGGACCGTGACGTTGAAAGACCGCTGGGCGAAGGTCAAGCGGAAGTAGTCGCCGGCGGGATCTGGTACATTGGGTGTGTGATGGACCTTCGCGCGTGTTCAACCTGCGGTTTGGTGCATGAGGTTCCCGAAGTGCCGGCGGGGCGCGTGGCGCGGTGTACGCGGTGCGGGTCGATCATCCGCCATGGGTCGCATCCCGCGTCCGAGAGCCGAACCGCGGCACTGGCGGCATCGGCGCTGCTGCTCTATCTCCCCGCGCTCATGCTGCCGGTGATGACGATCAACCGTTTCGGCTACGAATCCGAAGCCTCGATCTGGTCGGGCACCATCGGGCTTCTTGCAGAACGGCACTACGCCATCGGCCTGACGGTGCTGATCTTTTCGATCATCGCGCCGATCGGCAAGCTTGTGGCGCTGTTTGTGCTGAGCTTTGGTGGGCGGTTGCTGTCATCGGGCCCGCGGTCGTGGATCTACCACGCGATCGAGTTTGTCGGGCGATGGGGGATGCTCGATGTGCTGCTGGTGGCGGTGCTCGTGGCGATCGTGAAGCTCGGCGATCTTGTGCGGGTCACGCCGGGGCCGGGGGTGTGGGCGTTCGGTCTTGTGGTGCTGATGAGCATGCTGGCGTCGATTTCGTTCGATCCGCATGCAATCTGGGAGGACGATGGATGAGCGGTGTCCCGCGGGCGAGGATCGAGCGTCAGCCGAGGCGTGGGAGCCTGCTGTGGTTTGTGCCGATGGTGGCACTGGTTGGCCTGACCGCGTTCCTGTTTGTGCAGGTGCGCGCCGAGCATGGACCGCGGATCGTCATCAGATTCGCCGATGCGGCCGGACTCAAGCCGGGTGCGGAGTTGATTCATCGCGGCCTGCATGTTGGCGTGGTTCGGCGTGTGGAGTTGGATTCGGACCTGAAAACGGTGCTTGTGCGCGCCGAGTTGGAGCCCCATGCCGCCGGGCTGGCCTCGGAAGGGACGAAATTCTGGATCGTTCGGCCGGAAGTGAGCCTGAGCCGGGTGACGGGGCTGGAGACACTGCTTGGTCCCCGGTACATCGCGGTCAGACCGGCGGATGAACCGGGCACGCGGGTCAGACGATTCGAGGGGCTGAGTGAGCCGTACCGGGGTCTGGATGATTCTGAAAGACAAGGATTTCCGATTCGGCTTCTGGCTCGGTCCGCGGGGTCGCTCGCGCCGGGCTCGGCGGTGCTGTACCGCAACATCCCGGTTGGGCGCGTAACGGACCTGAAACTGGCGGACAACGCGGCCTCGGTCGTGATCGACGCGATCATCGAGCCGAGATACGCGACCCTGATCCGCGAGAAGACGCGCTTCTGGGACGCCAGCGGCGTGGGGGTCGAGTTCGGCTGGTTCCGTGGGCTTTCGGTCGATGCGGGCTCGCTTGAGTCGGTCCTGCGCGGGGCAATCGGCTTTGCCACACCCAACAAGCCGGGTGTGCGCGTGGCGCCGGGCACCGAGTTCGAGCTCGCACCGAGTGTCGACAACGACTGGCTCAACTGGAAACCGCAGATCCCGCTCGGCGAGGAATGACCCGGCTGGCCTAGACTCGGGCATGAGCTTAGTCGTCACCGGAACCATCGGAATCGACACGGTCCAGACCCCTTCGGGCGAGAAGCGCGAGGGTATTCTGGGCGGGTCGTGTGCGTATTTCTCGGCTGCTGCCCAGCACCACGGGAAGGTCAACATGGTCGCAGCCGTCGGGGATGACTTCCCCGACGAACACCGCGCCGTGTTAAATAGTCTTTCGAATCTCGACCAGACCGGGCTCGAGGTTCGCAAGGGGTCCAAGACGTTTCGCTGGGGCGGCAAGTACCACGAGAACATGGACCACCGCGACACGACGTTCACGGATCTGAACGTGCTGGAGGAGGGGCCGCCGAAGGTTCCCGAGAGCTACCGCGATTCCAGGTATGTATTTCTGGCCAATGGTCACCCGGCCGTGCAGCTCGGGATGCTCGAGCAGTTTCCGGATTGCACGCTGAGTGTCGCGGACACGATGGATCTGTGGATCGACATCGCGCGTGCGGATCTTGACATCCTGATCGGCAAGGTGGACGGGCTGGTACTGAACTTTGACGAGGCCGAGCAGCTCACCGGGCACAAGAACACGGTCAGCGCGGCCAAGCACATTCTTGAGATGGGCCCGCGGTTCGTGGTGGTCAAGAAGGGCGAGCACGGGTGTTTGTTTGTGTGTCGGGATGAATCAGGCATCGGCATCGGGGCGCTGCCCGCGTTCCCGGCCGAGCACGTGGTGGACCCGACCGGCGCGGGCGACAGCTTCGCGGGCGGGATGATGGGCTACCTGGCGCATGCTGCCGATGAAAGCAAGCCCTTCGATATCGACACACTCAAGGTGGCGCTGGCGCACGGCACGGTGATGGCGAGCTTCACCATCGAAACATTCTCGCTGGATCGGTTGGCTTCGTTGACACCCGCCGAGCTCGCTGAGCGGTTCGATGAGTTCTCGACCATGCTGCGCGTGCACTGAGAGGCAGACCATGCCGGCGGATTATCTGGAACCTTACGAGCAGGCGGTCCGCGCGGGCGGTACGGGGTTTGAATCGCTCCTGTGGCGAAGCAAAGAGTTCCAACAAACGCGGTTCAAGGTGCTGTGTGAGGTCGCCGCTGCCGGTCTGGTTCCGGAGAGCGAGCCCGCCTCGCTGAAGGTGCTCGACGGGCGCATCATCGCGGACATGGGCTGCGGCCGGGCCGATCTGCTTGCATGGCTTACCGCCCATCGCGTGCACCATAATCGCTATTTCGGGATCGAGGCAATCTCAGACTTGGCCGAGACGTGTCGCCGGCGGATCGTGCAGGAATCGCTTCCCGAGGCCGAGATTATCGAATCAGACTTTGCTTCGGATCTGTCGATCTTTGGTTCTCTCGTGAACGACCGGAAAGTCGATGTTTTCTTTTTTAGCGGTTCACTCAATACGTTCGATCAGCAGCGGGCGCAGGGCGTGATCGATCGTGCATTCTCGGCGGTAGCCTCAGCGGGCCGGGGCGGGGTGGTGTTCAACTTCCTGAGCGACCTCGTGCGAAAACCACCATCCGACGACACGGGCCCGGCGCACCGATTCGACACGATGGCGATGCTCCGCTTCGCTGCGAGGCTGTCGGACCGGGTCTCACTCCGGCACGACTACCTGCAGGGCCACGACGCCACGATCGGATTGTTTGTGTAGAGCCGGGTTCAGACGCCGCTGGGCTGGGTGATGCCGTAGACCGGGTAGAGCTTGGCCGTGAGGTAATCCAGCAGCGGCTGATCGCTGACGGGCTTGCCGGTGGCGCGTTCGCAGAGTTGGTTCGGTGTGTACCGCCGGCCGTGGGTGTGGATCTTGTCGCGCAGCCAGGTCAGCAGCGGGGAAAACTCACCGGCGGCGATCAGGGTGTCCAGGCTCGGGATCTCGTTGCGCACCGCAGCCCAGAACTGCGCGCCGTACAGGTTGCCGAGTGTGTACGTCGGGAAATACCCGATCAGCCCGAACGCCCAGTGGACATCCTGAAGACAGCCCACGCGATCGTTCGGGACATCCAGCCCGAGGAATGTCCTGTAGCGTTCGTTCCATGCGGCCGGCAGATCGGCGACGGAGAGATCGCCAGAGAGCAGCGCCCGTTCGAGCTCGAAGCGGATCATGATGTGCAGGTTGTACGTGCCCTCGTCCGCCTCGACGCGGATCAGGCTGGGCTTGGCGGTGTTGACGGCTGCCCCGATCGACTCGGGTGTCTGATCCGCCATCACATCACCCATCATCTCTTTGGCATGGGGCAGGGCCCACTTCCAGAATGCCTCGCTGCGCCCGACGGCGTTCTCCCAGAGCCGACTCTGGCTCTCGTGAATCCCAAGGCTGACCGCCTGACCGCAGGGCAGGCCGGACTGGTCGGGCACATCACCCCGACCGTGCGCTTCGCCCTCGGGCAGGCCCTGCTCGTAGAGCCCGTGGCCCATCTCGTGCATGATGCCATAGAGCGAGTCGGTCCAGCTCGATTCGCGATAGCGTGTGGTCAGGCGGGTGTCACCGGGAGCGATACCCTCACAAAACGGGTGCGTTGTGACGTCAAGACGGCCTCTTGTAAAGTCGAAGCCACAGGACTTGGCGACAAACGTGCCGAAGGCTTCCTGCTGGGAGGCGGGAACGGAGCGGTCGAGGACGTCGGTGTTTGGAGGCGTGCCGTTGTCCCTGATGTTCAGGATAATGGTGCTGAGTTTTTCGCGCAGCGGTGTGAAGACGGCTTCGATCTCGCTGGCCTTGGCGCCGGGCTCGTAGGTATCGATCAGCGCATCGTACAGCTCGCCCTTGCCATCGGAAAGGCACTGCGCCTTCTGCCGGCTCAGGTCAAGGACCTTCTCGAGCCATGGCTTGAAGGCCTTGAAGTCCGAGTTCTCGCGGGCCGTCTTCCAGGCGTGCTGCGACTGGCTCGTGGTTTCCGCCAGCGCCGAGACAAGCGAAGCCGGGAGCTTGGTGAGCTTGTCATAATCCCGGCGGAGTTCGCGGATATTGGCGGCCTCCTGCGTGTCGCCCGACATGAGCGACGAATCCGCCTCGCACTCGGCGATGAGCTCGCCCATCTCGGCCGATGTCGAGGCTTCGTGGTGAAGCCTGGCCACGAGCGCTGCCTGCTCGGCACGCGCCGGGGCGCCGCCGGGCGGCATGTACGTCTCCTGATCCCATCCGAGCAGGGCCGCGATGGAATGCAGTCGTGAGGCCTCGCGGGCCCGCTCGACGAGGTTCGTGTAGCACTTGGGATGTTTGGACATGGCGGGCTCCGATGTTTTCAATGAATCAGTGCGATTGAATTTCTTGCCTGGCGTGCTGGAGCGCGATCAGGCTGTAGGCCGTCACGAGCACCGGGTCGGATTCAAGCCAGCGGTCCTCCATGACCTGGAACGATCCATCGTCTTGCTGCTGGCTTTCGAGCTTCTGGACCAGCTCCGCAGCCCAGTCGTGGCGTCGGAGCATGTCCTCGTGGCGCGAGGCGATGTACCGATCACCCCACGCCGACAGTGCTTTGGAGAACACCATGAGATAATAGTAATAGCCCTGCATGCCGACGCCGGGATTCTCGTCGAGCGTGTAGTTGTCAGCGATCCACCGCCGTGCGGCGATCACGCGCGGGTCGTCGCGTTTGAGGTCGGCATAGGCGTAGCTCTTGAAGCCGGCGTAGGTCATCGAGCCGTAGGCCCGGAGCCGGCTGGCGGTCGTGCCGTCGGCGAGCGTTTCCTCGATCGTGCCGGCCTTGGACTCGCCGATACCGAGTTCGTCCGCCTCGGCGGATGGGCTGGTCGAATAGATGAACCCACCCTGGGTCGAGCCCTCGGCGTAGGGCATGTCGTTGGTTGTGCCGAGCATCTGCGTGCGTTCGAGGAAGACCACCGCGCGCTGGACCGCCGGGTCATCGCTCGGCACCCCGGCGTCCTGCAGGGCCTGGAGCCAGAAGTTGAGGTTTGAGTTGTCGGGTCGGCCGTGGCTGCCATAGCCCACGCCGCCATAGAACGGGTGCTCCTTGCCGACGGGCTTGGCCTGATCGACCATCGCCGGTGGGAGGCTTGCGGTGCTGCCCCACTGGAGCTCACGCAGAAATGCGACCGCGGGCTCGACGCTCGAATCCGCCTCGGGCAATTCATCCCGCGCGAGCGTCAATGCGGAGAGACAGATCGACGTGTTGTAGCTGGCCAGCACCTTGTCATAGATCCCGCCATCGCTCTGGCGAAAGCTGAGGATGTACGCCAACCCCTTGGCAACCGCGGGGTCGCCGGGTGTGATGTCCGGGTCCATGAGCATGCCCGAGATCACGAGCCCCGTGATGGCCGGGAAGTTCGGCCCATCATCGCGCACCGACCAGCCACCCGATTCGTCCTGCTGCGCGCGCAGGTACTCGATCGCCCGCTCGGCAACGGCATCGGCTCGCTCGGCGACACTCGACTGGGCTGCGACCGGTGCAACGCCCAAAACAACCAAACATGTGAGCCATTGAATAAACTTCATGCATTGCCCTCCCCGGACCGTGTACCGGCATCTGGCGTAAGACGCTGCTCCTGATCCATCACGATCGCCCCGGCTGCAACGGCTGCCGACTCGATCCGGAGTGTGTGCCGACCGAAATTGGCCACCACTGCCCCGGCTTGCACGAGCCTGTCCAACTCTCCACGGGTCCACCCACCCTCTGGACCGACCAGGAGCGTGAGCGAAGCGCACCCGGTTCCAGCGTAGGGCTCACCCGAGCGATCCGCGACAACCAGCCGCCCGCCCTGTTCAATCACCTGCCTGAGTGTCAGCCGGGATTCGATCGAGATGACCCAGTCCCGGCCACACTGCTTGGCAGATTCCTCCGCGGTCCTCACAAGCCGGGCGAGTTTGCCCTCGCGCGGATCGACGACCGCTCGTTCGGTGAGCAAAGGCCCCCACCCGGCGATCCCGATCTGACTGAGCTGCTCGATCATGGTCTCAAGTCTGGGGCCCTTGGGCACCGCCGAGCGGATCACGACCCTGGGGCTCTCGGGCCTGCAGGAGCGCACCTGCTCGAGTGTGGCCATGATGGCCCAGCCTTCTTTTTTGCCCAGCTTCTCAATCGCCTTGATTCTGGCCCGTGCGGCCCGTCCCTTGCCGTCGAAGGCCTCGAACATGTCTCCCACCGCCAGACGCTTGACCCGGGCCGCATGGTGGGCCTGATCGCCGGTGATTCGGACGATTTGGCCCGATTCAAAGGGAATCTCGGGATCTGGAAGGTGGATTCGGTGCATGGTCAGCCAGAGATTAGCTTTCTCGCGGCCGGTGGGTCCGAGAGCCCTTGAGTCGGCCCCCGCAAAGACCGATCATGGGCGGGGACGCCGAATTTCCAATGCCTGACAAAAACGACAACCCGACCGATGAGGAGTTCGACCAGCGCGTCGATGACCTCGTCCGCCAGCTCGAGGAAGTCTCGGCCAAGCTGTCCAATCCGGACGATCCCCCGCCGGCTGCTGAAACGGAGTCGGAACCGGAGGCCGAACCTGAACACGAGCCGGAGCCGGAATCGGAGTCGGAATCAGATTCAGAACCCGAGACTGAGCCGGAATCCGATCCACTCGCCGAGGGGGAGCCCGTCGCCGAGGATTCGGACGCCGCGGTGCCCGAAGAATCCGAGTCTCCCGAGCCGGATGGTCAAGCCGATCCAGAAGCAAAAGCGGAAACCGAACCGGAAGCCGAAGCCGAGCCAGAACCTGAAAAGCCGGAACCCTCGTTGGATGAGCAGGTCGAGGCGATGCTCGAGGATGCCGTCGCCGGCGAGGACGAATCGCCAACCGAACCGGTCGACGAGCCGGCGGAGGCGATGTCCGCCGATGAGACGATCCGCGCGGTCGAACAAGTGGACGAGACCTTGGCCGACCTCGCGGACGATCTGCTCGAGGGCGACTTCGATGATGCGGAGGATGTGCTCCAGGGCAAGCTCGACGAGATCTCGCCCATTCCTGACACGCCGCCCGAGCCGGAACCGGTCGAAGCATCGGCCGACGATCCCGACGACCTGCTCGAGGGTGACTTCGACGACGCGGAGGATGTGCTCAGCGGCGAGGTCGAGTTGCCTGAAGC
>DRKT01000079.1 GCA_011053195.1 Phycisphaerales bacterium
GGGGCGAGGAGCTTGGCCCGGGTTTGCATGTCAAGCCGCCGTGGCCGTTTGGCAAGGTGGTCATCCCCGAGTTTGTCCGGACCGAGACCGAGGGCGAGGGCAAGGATGCGGTCAAGCGGCGGATTGTCGAACAGACCGCGACGGGCGTTCGTGTGCTGGAGCTGGCGTCGGAGCCGTCACCTCCGGACAAGCCGCTGCTCTGGACGAACGAGGAGCTGAAGGAGACGCTTTTGGTGGTTCAGCCGCCGAGGAGCGAGCCGGGCATCCGGGCGGCATCGCAGATCGGCCGAGGGTTGTCGCTTGCTGCTGTGCGGGTTCCGTTGTATTTCAGCATTAGACCGGGCGGCGTGGAGTCGTATCTTTTGCTCGGGACCACGCCGGAGATGCGCGATTCGATTCTGCTCAAGGTTGCCCAGCGTGAGTTGTTCCGCGAGCTGTCGTCGCGCCGGATCGACGAGGTCATCGGCTCGGGTCGCAACGAGATCCGGGCTTCACTCAAGGCAAGGATCTCCAAGGCCTTTGATGAGTTGAACCCGGACGAGACGGGCACACCGCGTGGTGCAGGGGTTGAGGTGCTCTTTGTCGGCTTCGAGGATGCCCGCCCGCCCCAGGCCGCGGCCAAGGCCTTTGAGTTGGTGCTTGAGGCGTCTCAAAAACGATCCAAGGTGATTATTCAGGCCAAGCAATCTCGCGCCGAGAAGCTGGCCGAGGTGATCGGTTCGGTGGCCGAGGCCGAGCGGGTCATCGAAGCGCTCGAGCGGTATGACGCCGAGCGCAGTCAGAACAATGGGCAGGCGAATCTCGAGCAGGAGATTGCGATCCGCGAGCTGATCGAGCAGGCCGGGGGCAAGGCATCCGATGCGATTGTCGCTGCCCGGGCCGAGCGGTGGCAGACACACATGCGGTCGCGTTCGATGGCCGAGCAGTACGCGGGTCGGCTGAGTGCGTTCCAGTCGGCGCCGCAGATTTACGAGAACCGGATGCGTTTCGCAGCCATTGCCGAGGCGATCAAGGATCTGCGTCTGTACGTCGTGGATGATGACGTGGTCAAGCGCATTCGTGTGGACCTGTTGGACAAGTACACCGGTTCAAGTGTCTTTGAACCCCAGAACGAGGGCGACCTTTGAGCTCCATGGTGCAAACACTCCGAAAGCCGGTCTTCTTTATGCTGGCGATTCTGATCGTGCTGGCGCTGGGCGCGTTCAGCTTTACCTACACGGTGCCGTTCAATGAGCGGGCGGTGGTGACGTTCTTCGGCTCGGCTGACGAGGCGGATGTCAAGGCCGACGCCGGGCTCGAGTTCAAGTGGCCCTACCCGTTTCAGTCGGTGACGAGCTACGACACGCGGATGCAGCTCGTCGAGGCGGTGGGGACCCAGCAGCAGACCGCCGACGACAAGCAGCTTGTCATCGAGGCGTACGCGGTCTGGCGAGTGCGGAACCCACTTGTGTTTTACCGCAAGTTCTCCAACTCCGGCCCGAACGCGAGCGACCACTACGCCGAGGCCGAGTCGACCGTGCGTTCGAGCCTGAACAGCGCGATCTCCGAGACGAGCCGATTCCGGATGGATGAGCTGTTCTCGCCCAAGCCCGGCGCCTCGAAACTCGGGGAGCTTGAGTCGTCGATCCTTTCGGTGGTCCAGCGCGATGCGGGCGATCCCGATGCCGATGATGGCCTGGGGATCGAGATCGTCGATGTGGGGATCAACCGCATCCGCCTGAGCGAATCCAACAGTCAGGACGTGATCGAGCGCATGAAGGCGGACCGCCAGAGACTGGCTCAGGAGACGATCAGCGCGGGCGAGGCGGCAGCACAGTCGATCCGCTCGCAGGCCGAGCGCGATGCCCAGCGGATCACGTCGTTCGCCGAGCTGCAGGCGAGCAAGCTCAAGGCCGCCGGCGATCGCGAGGCGGGCCAGTACATCGCATCGATGCAGGAGAGCCCGGAACTGGCGACGCTGCTCGAGGAACTCCAGTTTATTCGTGACGCCTACTCGAAGCAGATCACCCTGGTGGTCTCTGGGGCGCCGGGGTTCAGGATGTTGCAGCCGGGGTATCTTGACAAATTGCTCAACTCAGATCAGAATTCTGAGAATACCAGCGGGGATGGCCGATGAGCGATGAACACCGACCAACCCGTGGCGAGGCGGGCGGGCCGAGCCGGCATGCATCGGTGCAGCTGCGCACACAGGACGACTCGGCCGGGGGCGATGTTCTGCTCGATCAGGCGAACCGCTCGGCGCTCGATGCGCTGCACATCGCCTACACGATCATGTCGTGGATCATGCTCGGGCTGGTCGGGCTCTTTGTGCTCAGCGGCTTCCAGTCCGTCAACGAGGGCGAGCGGGCGGTCCGCCTGCGCTTCGGGCGGATCGTCGATGCCAACCTCGGGGCGGGCTTTCAATTCGCCTATCCGCCACCGATCGGCGAGCTTATTAAAATCCCGATCGGCCAGCAGGCGATGCGCATCGACACCGCGTTCTATCCGGAACTGACCGAACGCCAGCGTCGGCAGACTCCCGAAGAGCTCGGCAAGGGCGGGGGCTTTCGCAGCTATGATCCCACCAAGGATGGTTCACTGATTACCGCCGATCAGAATCTTGCCCATGCGAAGGTTCAGATTTTGTACGAGCGGTCCCGGCCGACGGACTGGCTGACCAACATCGATCCCCAATCGGAACAGGAGATCATCCGGGTTGCGGTCGAGCGGGCGGTGGTGCGCGCGATGGCCGAGATCACGATCGACGATCTGGTCAAGCAGACCTCGGGTTCGGAGGGGTCGGTTGCTCGCCGGGCCGAGCAGTTTGCGCAGGAATCTCTCGACCGTCTGGACTCGGGCATCCAGATCGTTCGGCTGGATATGATCGACCCAGGGCCTCCGATTGGCCTGTACAACGACTTCGCCGCGGTCAACAGCGCCCAGTCCAACGCCAACGCCGAGCGTGATCGCGCCGAGCAGGATGCACGGACGAAGCTCAACAAGGTCGCCGGCGCCGGCGCCAGGCCCTTGATCGAGCTGATCGATCGGTATGAGCGGGCGACGGACCTCGGCGAAAAGGAGGAGCAGCAGCGTGTGATGGCGGTGATCGGGAAGGTGCTGCTCGGCGAGTCGGCCACCCTCGAGGCGATGACCGAGGGTGAGTCGGCGCTGACGTTCTCCGAGGGGCTTGTGTCGGGCGAGGTGACGCAGCTCATCAGCGACGCCGAGACGTACCGCCGGCAGGTTCCGGATGAGGCCTTTGCGGACAGGACCCGTTTCCTGGCCAAGCTGGATCAGTACAACTCCAACCGCCGGGTGCTGATTGTGAACGAGTGGTCGGATGCGATGCGTGAGTTCCTGAAGAAGGATTCGGTGCAGGCGATGTTCATCCCGGCCGGGACGGATGTGCTCGAGCTGCTGCTCAACCGGGATCCGCAGATCATGCGCGATCAGGAGAAGGCGCGCAATCGCCGGCAGATCGAGGAGGCCGACGAGGCCCGAACCGAAATACTGCGCCAGCAGAGCACGCAGCTTCGCAACGTTGATCAGGGCGACAGCCGATGACCGTCGATGCGCATGAGCACTCAAGCGCAGCCGGCGCCAAGCCTGTGGTCGCATGCCAGCGCCTGACCAAGGTCTTCAAAGACTTTTGGATGCGGTCGCGTGTCCACGCGGTCGAGGATCTTTCGCTCGAGATCATGCCCCACGAGATCTTCGGCCTGCTCGGACCCAACGGCTCGGGCAAGAGCACCACGATCAAAATGATCCTCGGCCTGCTGAACCCGACCCGGGGACGGATCGTGGTTTTCGGCAAGCCGCCGACGGATGTCGCGATCAAGAAACGCATCGGCTACCTTCCCGAAGAGAGCTACCTCTACCCGTTTCTCAATGCGCGCGAGACGCTGGATTACTACGGCAAGCTCTTCGGGCTCGATGCCCGCACACGCAACTCGCGCATTGACGAGCTGCTCGAGATGGTCGGGCTCACCGCGGCCCAGTACCGCCCTGTTCGTGAGTATTCCAAGGGCATGCAGCGGCGCATCGGCCTGGCGCAGGCGCTCATCAACGATCCGGACTTTCTCATTCTCGACGAGCCGACCACGGGGCTCGATCCGATCGGAACCAAGCAGGTCAAGGATCTGATTATCGAACTCGGCCGGCGGGGCAAGACCGTCCTGCTTTCGAGCCACTTGCTCTCCGATGTCGAGGATGTCGTCGATCGCATGGTCATCCTCTATGGCGGGAAGATCCGTGACGAGGGCACCACCGATTCGCTGCTGACCAAGCACTCGAAGACGACCATCGAAACCGATGCTCTTGACGACGAAACCATCGCCGAGATCGATCGGCTCATCCGAGAACGGACCCACGGCGAGAAGAGCGTCCTCGCTGTCACCCACCCGAGGCAGAAGCTCGAAGAGAAATTCCTCGAGATCGTCGAGCAAGCCAAGGCCGAGCGGGTCGACACCTCGGGGGCCGTCGGTGATGGCGGGACAGCAGCGTTCCTCGCGGCCGGTGCAGCCGGTGCTGCTGAGCAGGTCTCGGGCCATGAACTCATCGAGCAGCTTGTCGCCGACGA
>DRKT01000080.1 GCA_011053195.1 Phycisphaerales bacterium
ATTGAAGTTGTGCCGATCCATGGAAGCTTTGCCGAGCTGCCTCGCATTCTGGAATCACGCGGGATTCAGGCGGACATGGTGCTCGCGGATCTCGGGTTTTCGTCGAATCAGGTTGAGGACCCGGATCGGGGCTTCTCGTTTCGGGTTGATGGGCCGCTGGACATGCGGCTGGATCCGAATTCACAGTTGACGGTCGCGGCGATGATCAATGAACTGAGCGAGGGCGAGCTCGCGGATGTGATCTTTCAGTATGGCGAGGTGCGGGCATCACGGCGGATCGCGCGTGCGATCGTGGCCCGGCGCCGAGAACGAGCCTTTGAGCGGACGGGGGACCTGGCGGATGTGGTCCGCCGCGCTGCGGGCCCTCCGCCGAAAGGGCGGCGACGGATCGACCGGGCGACGCGCACGTTCCAGGCGCTTCGGATCGCGGTCAATGGCGAACTCGAGGCATTGGATGCGTTTCTGCACGCGGTTTCCCAGGGTGCCCGGGCTGCTGTGGAGGGGAGGCCGGGCTGGCTGGGGCTGGGTTCGCGGGTGGGGGTGATTTCGTTTCACTCGCTGGAGGATCGTCCGGTGAAGCGGGCATTGGCGGCGATCGAGGCGGCCGGGCATGGTCGGCGATTGACACGGAAACCGATCGTGGCGGGGGAATGTGAACAAAGAGCGAACGCACGGTCCCGGTCGGCGAAACTTCGGGGTTTGGAAGTGGTGTCGAAAATGGGTTGATTGTGCCGATGGTTGCGTGGGCGGCGGAGAGGCCGCTATATTCGGGAACAGATTGCGTGGCATCGGCATGGACGTCGTTGCCGCCGGGGTTGGTTGCAGCCCCACAAGTTGCAGGGACGCACCGTGACACGGGAACAGAAACTCGCGCTTATTCTTGGGTTTTCGCTGATCCTGATCGTTGGTGTCCTGATCAGCGACCACCTATCGCGCGCCCAGACGGAAGCGATCGTGGCCGATGGTGAAGCGGATCGGCCGCTCGTGGTGCAGTCGATCCGCGGTGTGCCGCCGGGGATGGGTGAAGCGGGTGTGCTCCGAGCCGGTCGGGATCGGGTTGAGCCGGTTCGACCAGCGGACCGAGTGATGGCCAGGGTGGACTTTGAGCCGTTGCCGGGAGTTGAACGGGATCCGGTCGAAACGGGTACCCAGGTCGATGTTGCCCCGATCGAGCCGATGCCGAAGGAGGATGAACTGGCCGATGCTGGAGCGGCACGCGAGGTTCCGGAGTTGTTGGTGCTGCCGGGCTTTGAACCGGTCGGTGATATGGGTGGCCCGATTGCCCGGCCAACGCCGAAGCCTGTCGTGATGGAAGAACCTGAGCAGGTGCGGGTCGTGGAGCCCGAGCCGATCGTCACGGCATCGGTGGTTCACAAGGTTGAGAAAAACGAGACGCTGTACGGGATCGCGCAGCAGTATTACGGCGACGGTGATCTTTGGCCTGAGCTTGCCAAGGCGAATCGGGACAAGGTTGACGAGCAGGGGCATGTGGTGGTCGGCGTGGCGTTGACGATTCCCTCTCGCGGCGGGGCGCCGATTCGTTCCCAGCGGGGGCAATCGTATTCGAGCTACACGGTCAAGCCGGGCGACACGCTGAGTGAGATCTCGCAGAATCTCCTCGGAACGGTTCGCCGAATGGATGAATTGATCAAACTGAACCGGGACAAGATTCGCGATGCGGATGATATTCGTGTCGGGATGAAGCTTCGATATCCGACGGGTCAGAGCACATGAGCCGGGAAACGGTCGAGGAACCCGGCGGGGCTTCGACGGGGCAGATGCTGCGTCTTGTTGTGTTGATCCTCGGGCTTGGGGCGATCGGGTTGTCTCTTCTGTCGTACCGGCAATTGAGATTACAAGCCTTGCATGAACATTCGGCTGCCAGACTTCGCCAGTCCGAACAGGACATGGAGCTGTGGAAGCTGCGCGCGGAGATTGCATCAAGCGTGACCCCCGAACGGGTTGGTCTGCTCGCGACGGAGCATCGATTGCAGCCATGAATGGACGCCGTGAGATGTTGATCGGCCGTACGATCGCCGGCGTGTGCATGCTTGTTTTTCTGGTTGTGCTCGGCCGGGTGGGGCAGCTCCAGCTTCGTCCGGATGCGAGGCTTGGTGAGTTTGTCGGTACACATCAGAGTGTGCGATTCGAGAAACCTGTTCGTGGTGCGGTGTATGACCGGCGAGGCCGGGTGATTGCCACGACCCGGTTTGCCAAGCGTGTCTTTGTTGATCCAACCCGATTCGCCGATCCGCCGGATGAGGCGATTGTGCAGCTCGCCGATGCGCTTTCGCTTGACTCCGGCTCGGTCGGGCAACGGATCACCGAGAAGCTGGCCTTCAATGAGGGCGTTGAAGCAACGGGCGAGGGGACACTGAGCCGGTATGTCCGAATTTCCGGGCCGATCGACGATCGGGTTGCCGATCGCGTCGAATCGCTCAGGTTGAAGGGTGTGTATCTGGAAGATGTGCCGGTGCGGGAGTACCCGGCCCTGGCGCAGATGGCGGGGATTCTCGGCAAGGTCGGCGCGGACAACAGCGGCCTACTCGGGATTGAATACGCCTTCGAAGGTGTGCTTTCGGGCGAGCGTGGACGCGGGATGTATGCGCGTGATTCCAGACGACGACCGTTGTGGATCGAGCCGGGGACGTGGCGACCGGCGGAGGCGGGCGGCGATGTCCGGCTTTCGATCGATCTTGAATTGCAGCGGATCGCGTTGGAGGAGCTTCACCGCGGGATCATCGAGGCCGATGCCGCGGGCGGTCGTCTGGTGATGTCGGACCCGAGGACGGGCGAGATCGTGGCGATTGCGGATCTTGTGCGCGATGTGCCGGGGCTGCTTGATTATCCGTTTGTACCCAAAGAATTTCCAAAATCTGAAGATCCGCCGATACCGATCGGCCGGTACGACACGATCCGCGAGGGGAGCGGTCGGCAGATCCATCCGGCTTTGGCGAAGAACCGGTGTGTTGAAGATCTGTATGAGCCGGGGTCGGCGTTTAAGCCGTTTATATGGTCATTGGCGACGGAGCTTGGGGCGGCCGAGCCCGAGGATGTGATTGATACAGAGGGTGGGTATTGGCGTACGCCCTATGGCCGGCGGATTGAGGATGTGACGCGGCGCGATGAGATGACGTGGCGCGAGGTGCTGGTCAACAGCTCGAACATCGGGATGGTGAAGGTGACAGCCCGGCTCGAATATGATCAGGTGCGTGACAAAATCATAGAACTTGGGTTTGGTCGGCCGACGCGGATCGGGCTGCCGGGCGAGTCGGCGGGGTTGGTGCAGTCGCTCTCGAACTGGAGTGACTACACGCAGACATCGGTCGCATTCGGCCATGAGGTGGGCGTGACGCCGGTGCAGATGCTTCGAGCATTCGGCGTGTTTGCCCGCGATGGCGAGCTTGCCGGGACGATGACGGATCTTCGATTGACCGGAGTTTCGGATGCAGATCCGGCGATCGCCAAGCGGATCTTTCGGCCGGAGACGGCGGTCTTGGTCCGCGGGGCGCTGGTCGAGGTGGCAGCCAAGGCCGAGGATGCGCTGGAGCGGACGACGGGTGAGAGCGGTTGGCGATATAGGATGTTTGGGAAATCTGGGACTGCCGATGCGCCGATCGGCCCGCCGCCGGAGGGGTATCGGTATCCGAAGGGTGGCGGGGGCTATTTCGAGGAACAGTACAATTCGAGCTTTATCGCGGGGGCGCCTGTGGAGTCGCCAAGATTGACGATCGTGGTGGTGATCGATGACCCGGGGCCCGAGACGATCTACAAACACCGGCATTATGGGTCGCGCGTGGCGGCACCGGTGGTGCGTCGGGTCTTGGAACGCTCGCTCCGTTATCTCGGTGTTGAGCCGGATGTGGTCGAAGATGATGATTCGCTGGCGGCTGCGGCGGGGTGAAACCCTGTTGTGTATACAATCGTGATTTCTGGCTGATTTGACGCCATATCAGGCCCGTTCGGCTGCGTGATCGAATATGATGCGGTCGGAGAGAACAGTGGCGGCTGGGGATATGGGCCTTGGTCGTCGATTACACTATGGAGAGACAGACATGGCTATTCGTATCACATTGGCCGCGTTGATCGCGGCGTCTGCCGGGGCTGCCGGTGCGCAGGTTATCGATGGTCAGATCAACGAGGCTGGGTATCAGCTGATCTGGTCGAACAACGAGGGCACCGGGTTCGGGAACAACCGGAGCGAGATCGACGGGATCTGGGCGTACAGCGATGGCGTCAACCTGTATCTCGGCGTGACGGGGAATGTTCAGGATTTCAATAAATTGGATCTTTTCTTTGATTCGACCGCGGGCGGGCAGAATTCGCTGCGGGGCGACAATGCCGATGTCGATTTCAATCAGCTCAACACCAACCTCGGTGGCCTGACCTTCGATGCCGGTTTCGAGGCCGATTACTTCTTGACCTATACCGTCAGCGGCGACCGGACCCAGCACTTCACCGGCGCGGCCCAGCTCGACACGATGGGCGGCGGACCCGGTGGGTTCCAGGGCGGCGGAAACTACGTCGATGGTGATCAGATCGTCGCGGGCGGCGCCAACGGACTCGGGTATGTGCTCGGGACGAACCAGTCCAACACCGGCGGGGTGGCCGACTTCGGCAATCCGAATGACAGCGATCCGGCGCTCGTGATGACCGGGATGGAGCTTTCCATTCCGCTGGCCGAGCTTGGATACACGGGCGGGGCGCTCCGGCTTGCCGGGTTCATCAACGGCGGCAGCCACGACTTCCTGTCGAATCAGGTCATCGGCGGGCTGCCCGCGGGGACGGGGAACCTCGGCGGCGACGGTGCGGGCAACTTCACCGGGACCGTCTCGGGGATCGATTTCAACCAGTTTGCCGGTGACCAGTATGTCACGCTCCTGGTGCCTTCGCCCTCGTCGCTGGCCCTGATCGGGCTTGGCGGTCTGGTCGCGGTGCGTCGTCGCCGCTGAGTTCTGCTCCGGGCGACATCATGAAACCCAAACGCACGGGTCCACATGGGCCCGTGCGTTTTTAGTGCGTGGATGAATCCAGTGGAGATCGACCCGCGATGATGGCACTCCTCATGCCGGGGCGGGTGATTTGGCGTATGAAGTTCTGATAACTGGCGTCGAGTGCCGACGGAGAGGCGTGGAATGCCTTCGTGAAAAGGGCGGCTTGGCTGAGACTTTGGCCGGCAGAGCGTGAGATCGAGTTTCGTGTTCCGGTCGCGGAATCGAGCAGGAGTCGGCGGAGGTCGTCGGCATGGGCGCCCTGATCGCCTTCGTTGAGGAAGTGGATCAGGGTCCAGACCTGAGCGTACCAGGTCAGGGCCTTGTTCTGGTCGACGGCGATGAGCTGTTGTGGAGTGGTTGAGAGCAACTCCGGCAGCGAGAGCAGGGCTTGAGAATCTGCGGCGAGGCGGAGCTGGTCGAAGCGTTCAGGATTGGCCCAGGGAAGGAATATCGGCTTCTCGGGTTGGTTCGGGTCCCATCGGAAGCCTTCCATGTATGAGGCGATACCTTCCTCGAGGGCGATCGGCAGTCGGTGCCTGAAGGCGAGTTGGGTGTATTGGTGCCAGCCTTCGTGGGCGGCGATGTTGAGCGTGTCGTTGAGGCTGCCGAGGTCCCGATAGATGCCCCGGCCCTCGGCGGCGAATCCACCGCGTTCGATCTGGAGATAGACCGGGGCCCGTCGTTGCATGAGCAGGCGGGTGAGGTTGGCCCATTCCGGGCGGGTTTGCATGAGGTAGGTGTCGAGCTTGATGGGCGGCGGGGGAAGTTGCACAAAGGCGCTGCGGTAGTGCGTCAATGACGATTCGAGAAAGACGGGGACACGGCTGAGGAGAATCGGGCGGGTTGTCGTGGTAAAGAGACGATAGCTTGGTGTGCGGATGATTGAGCCGGTGCTGGTGCCGAATGTCCACGGCTCGGTGCTGAGGACGACGCTCAGGGTCGGACGTGATTGAAGCGGTGTTGATTGGGTACGTTGGTCTGGACTATTCGATGCGATGAACGGGTTGGACTCCGAGGCGCAACCGGAGAGTGTGAGCAGGAGAAGGATGAGCGACGGGGCTCTCACGCCAACTCCGCGAGACGTGCGAGGGCGGCCTGTCGATCAGCGCACTGCTGTTCGAGCGTGGCGCGGGTTTCATCGACCAGATGCTTTGGGGCCTTCTCGGTGTAGCCGGGGTTGGCCAGTCGTTTTTCAAGGGCCATGATCGACTTGTCGAGGTCGGCGACTTTCTCTTCGAGACGCTGTCGCTCGGTGTCGGCATCGACGGCATCGGCGAGGTCGCTCAGGGCGTATTCGGTTGAGTTGAAGGTCATGGCGACGGACTCGCCGGCGGGTGGATCCGTAGTGATGGCCGCCAGCCCTGCGAGGGTTTGGGCGACGGGTGCCAGTCCCGCGAGTTGGTTGATCAGAGCGGCGTCGGCGTGGAGCGTGATCCGCCGGCGGGGGTGAACCTGATGCTTGGCGCGGACCCGTCGGATCTCTTCGACGAGGCTTTGCATGTGGGCGAACTGTGTTTCGATGGTCTCGTCGATCAGGGTCTGGTCAGCGTTGGGCCAGCCCGAGGTGCAGAGGAGGTCCGGGTTGGTGCCGAAAGGGAGATCCAGCCCGAGGATACGCCCGGTTCGGCGATGGGTTATGTATTCATTTAGAAGCTCTGTAATGAATGGCGTGACAGGGTGGAGCAGCCGGAGGATGGTCTCGAGGGATTGCTGGAGAACAACACGCTGCGCGGGGTTGTCAGCGAGCGAGGGCTTGATGGCTTCGAGATACCAATCGCAGAAGTCGTTTCTCAGCAACTCGAAGATGGCCTGTGCATAGTTTGAGAAGTGGTAGTTTTCGATGGCGGCATTGATATCATGGGTTGCGCGAGAGAGACGGGAGAGCATCCATCTATCGATTGGATCGAGCGAGGCTGGATCGACGGTTTCGGGTTCGCTGCCCGCTTTCTCGTCGAGCATCATGATTGTGAACTTCGTGGCATTGAAGAGTTTGGTACAGAAGTTTCGACCCTTGTCGAACTTGGTGCTTGTGTTTCGGCCGGTCGATTCGTCGTATTCGACGGGGAGTCGGACGTCCTGGGTTTGGGTTGTCATCTCGCAGAGTGTGTAGCGCATGGCGTCTGTGCCGTGGGAGTGGATGATATCGAGTGGATCGACGCCGTTGCCGAGGGATTTGGACATTTTGCGTCCCTGCCCATCCTGGATCATGGCGTGGATGAAGACATCGTGGAAGGGGATCGGGCCTTCGCTCTCGTCATTGGTGAGCAGGTAGCGGTTGAACATGACCATCCGGCTGACCCAGAGGGTGATGATCTCCCGTGCGGTGCAGAGGACGGAGCTTGGGTTGAAGGCATCGAGCATGCCGAGGAATTCCGGTCCTGCAGCCTGCGGATCCGGCCAGCCCATCGTGGACATGGGCCACAGGGCGGAGGAGAACCACGTATCGAGGACGTCCTGATCTCGAACCGCACCGATCGAGTTCAGAAACCGTTCAAGACCGGGGTCAGGGGCAGCGCAGATGGCGACGATTTCTGCATCCGGATCGTCGCCGGTGTGCTGGATGGCAAACTCATCTTGGAATTTCTGTTCAAGAGTATTGAGAATGTCCTTCGCCTCGAAATCTTGGCGTGAGATGGTCCAGACGGGAATCTGGTGTCCCCACCAGAGCTGCCTGCTGATGCACCAATCGCGGAGGTTCTCGTGCCATGTCTCGTAGGTTTTGGCGTAGCGGGCGGGGTGGAAGGTGAGGTGGTTGTCGCCAGCGGCCTTCCTTGCCTCGGTGGGACGGGTGTCCCGCCCGTCTTCTCCTTCTTCTCCGCACTTCACAAAGGCATAGTCACCCAACGCTCGAACAAGCCCCGCCTTCACAGGATTCATAAGCATGTAGTTCCACTTCTCTCGGAACTCATCTTCATCTCGCACAATCCGGTCGAAGGTCTCGTCCTGCCAGATCGGGCCGGGGTTGTCACGGCTCGTCGATATCTCGTGGGCGGTAAAGCTCTTGATGCTGTGAAGAATGTCTTGAAGCGGCCACCAGTCGCCAGATGCCCGCTTGAGTGGTGTGAGAAGCAAGTGGACATGGTCTGGCATGACGACGGCGAGGTGTGTTGTGACACGTTTGCCGTGCCAATGGAAGCAGGCATCAAGGACAAGTTGTCGTTCTGCGTTTGAGAGTTCGCCTTGCTGTGTTCGGAATGTAAGGAAATATGTTGAGCCGCCAAGTTGCCAGTGGGGGAGGTGGCGGGTGTAGATGGTGAGGTGGTCGGGGATGCCTTCTTGTGAAGGGGGGTGAGAGGGTGTAGAGACGGGCGGGACGCCCGTCCCACCGAGATTTGGTAGACCTGATGAACGCTGCTCGGGGTTCATTGCGCGCAGGGCGGCTCCGCGGAGGCGGTCGTCGGTGACTTTGACATACCACTGGTCGGAGAGATAGGGCTCGATCGCGGCGTGGGATCGGTAGCTGTGGCCGACACTGTGAACGTGCGGCTTGACGGCTTCGAGCAGGTTCCTGGCCTTGAACTCGTCAAGGACCTTTTTCCTGGCTTCCTCCCGGCTGAGGCCGATATAGACATGGGCGCCATGGTGCGGGTCGTAGTCATCCCAGCCGTGGTCGGCGGAGATGCTGGCGTCGGGTGCCATGACGTTGATGATGGGCAGGTTGTGGCGTTGACCGATCTCCCAGTCGTTGGGGTCGTGCGCTGGGGTGACTTTGAGGAATCCGGTAGCCATTTTAGCCTTCGGATCGCTTTCATCGCCACCGAGTGAAACGGGCAGCACGACGTAGTCGTCTTCGATGATGGGGATGACCCGGCCGACGAGGGGGAGTTCAACGAAGAGTCCAACGAGGGATGTGTGCCGGGGGTCGCGGCGATTCATGGCCACAGCGGTGTCGCCGAGGTAGGTTTCGGGCCGGGTCGTGGCGACCGTGACGTAGGCCTGGTCGTCTTCGGGAAACTGGTCGGCGCCGGGATAGCCTCGGGCAGCGAGTTCGGACCATGTGACGGGTGAGTGGTTGCCCGGCTCGGTTTGGTGCACAAGCGGATAACGGAGGTAGGCGAAGATGCCTTCGATTTCCTCGTTCTCGACCTCGTCATCGGCCAAAGCGGTTTGGGTGACGGGGTCCCAGTTCACAAGGCGTTTGCCTCGGTAGATCAAGCCCTCTTTGAAGAGCCGGAAAAAGGCCTCGCGGACAGCGCGGGCGCAGATGTCGTCCATGGTGAATCGCTGACGGTCCCAGTCGCAACTGCAGCCCATGGCTTTGAGTTGTTCGGTGATCCGCTGTTCGTATTCATCCTTGAACGCCTGGATCTTGGCGACGAACTCGGCCCGCCCGAAATCGGTGCGTTTTTTGCCTTCCTCAGCGAGGACTCGTTTTTCCACGACGGTCTGGGTGGCGATGCCGGCGTGGTCGGTGCCGGGCATCCAGAGGGTTTCAAAGCCCCGCATGCGGTGGTGGCGGATGAGGATGTCCTGAAGGGTGTTGTTGAGCGCATGGCCGAGGTGCAAGGCCGCGGTGACGTTGGGCGGCGGGATAAGGATGCAGTAGGGCCTGGCTTCACCCGAGAGGACCCGCTGGGGGTTGGCGTGGAAGGCGCGAGCCTCGTCCCAGCGTCGGCTGACCTCGGGCTCGTGGTCGGCGGGGACATACTTGGCGGGCAACGGCTTTTGGTTGGTCGTGGTCATTGAGCCGAAAGTGTATTCACGCCGATACCATGGGTGATGGGCAATGTGTCGGACAATCGGGGTGGCGCCGGGCGAGCCGTGTTGGTCGGGGTTCTGGTCTTGCTGGGCCTCGGCATCGTTGGGTCGGGTGTGTGGTTTGTGCTGGGGACCGGAGCGGGACCGGATCAGGCATCGGCGTTGGATACCGGCAAGCCGGAGGAATCCGCGGCCTCGGCGATCGAGGCGGCGCTGGCGGCGGCGAGGACGTATTCCTCAAACGAGGAATACGGCAAGGCCTCGGCCGTCCTGCGCGCGGCGGTCGAGGAGCACGCCGACGATCAGGCACTCAGGCTGGCGTATGCGGAGACTCTGCTGGCCCAGCATGAAACGGCAAAGGCATATGAGCAGTACGAGGCAGCGCTGGCGATCGGACCACAGGATGCCTCGATCGAGTTTGCTGCGGGAACGCTGGCGACGGAGATCGGGAAGGACGACCGGGCCCTCGAGCATTTTTCCATGGCCAGGGCTGCCGATCCGGGCAGCGCCGAGATTGCCCTGTTTTTGGGTGTCACGCAGCAGCGCCTCGGACAGACCGGCGATGCCAAGGCGAACCTGCTGGCTGCACTCGAACTGGATGAAACCAACCCGGTTGCGCCGGCCGCTTTGGCGCAGATCGCTCTGGACGAGAATCAACTCTCGCTCGCGGGGCGATACATCGCTCGGGCTCGACAGGCCGATCCGGAGCAGTTGGCCTACCGGATCTTGGAGGCGAGGATTCTCAACCGCGTGGGCAAGCCCGAACAGGCTGTGACGCTGCTGCGGGCGCTGCCCGAGGATCAACTGTTCCAGCCGATGGTGCTCGAGTTGGTGGCCGCATCGTATGGGTTGTTGCGTCAGCCGGCCGAGGCTGCTGCTTTGTACCGCCGAGCGTGTGATCGAGAACCGGCCGAAGCGGAGTATCCGTTCCAGGCGGCGTTGTGGTACGAGAGATCCGGCGATGTGGATTCCGCGAGGGACTTTGCCAAGCGGGCAGCGATGCTTGGGCATCCGCAGGGACGGGCTCTGGTGGAGCGTCTTGAGAACAAGTAAGCTCAGTCGATGCCCTGGGTGGTTGCGGGCGCCGGGGATGGCGGGACGGGCGGTGTCGGTTCGCCGCCGTCGTCGTCATCGTCGTCTTCTGGTGGATCGCCCGGCCCTCGTCTCGGGTTGTCGTCGCCGGGCGGGATCTTGAGTCTCTTGCCAGATTCGGACCATGCGTCGGGGATGTTGGCTGTCTTTGGTTTTTTCGGCTTGGGCAGGTCGCGTCTGAATCGGGCGCGGATGACGAGCAGCAGGGCGATGATGCCGCTAATCAGCACGATGATGGCAAAGACCATGAGCATGGCCGCGGCCAGTGGTTCGGAGCCGGTTGGATTGGTCTGTGCGGGCAGCATCCTCGTGCAAGCGTAGGGGCTACACTGAGAGCCATGGACGAAAATACACTCCATTTTCAGACGCACCAGTCGGTGATCGACGATCTCGAGGCGCGGATTTTAACGATCCGCGACTCTCTTTAACTACGATTCCAAGGTTGAACAGCTCGCGGCATTGAATGCCCGAATGGGTGAGCCGGACTTTTGGGATGACCAGAAATCGGCGCAGAAAACAGTGGCCGAGATGAAGCTGGTCAAGGCGCAGACCGATCCGATCCAGGAGATCACGGCATTGCTCGAAGATGCCAAACTCGCGTATGAGATGGCTCGCGAGGAAGGCGACGATGATCTGCTGGTCGAGGCGGACAACACGCTGCACAAGCTGACCGGATTGATGGACAAGCTGGAGATGCAGTCGCTGCTCTCGGGCAAGCATGACCATCGGGACTGTTTCTTTACGATCAACGCTGGCGACGGCGGCACCGAGGCGAACGACTGGGCCGAGATGCTGCTGCGGATGTATCTGTACTACTTCGAGAAGCAGCACTGGAAGGTTGAGGAGGTTTCCAAGACGTACGGCACCGAGGTCGGGATCGACCATGTGACGCTGCATGTGAAGGGGCCGTTCGCGTTCGGGTATCTCAATTGCGAGCGTGGGACCCACCGATTGGCCCGTGTGAGCCCGTTCAATGCGCAGGGGAAGAGACAGACGAGCTTTGCCACGGTGGATGTGACACCGGAGTTTGAAGATACGGGTGATCTGGAGATCCCGGAGAAAGATCTTGAGATCACCGCGTTTGCGCGCTCAAGCGGGCCGGGTGGTCAGAATGTGAACAAGGTGGCCTCGGCAATCCGGATGGTTCACAAGCCGACGGGGATCACGGTGGTCGCCAGCACGCACCGCGAACAGGCGCAGAACCGCAAGCAGGCCGAGGCGTTGCTGACGGCCAAGCTTGAGCAGATCGCGGAGGAGAACCGCGAGGCGGAGATCGCCGAGGCCTCGGGCGGCAAGCTCGAGCACCGGGGCTGGGGCGCTCAGATCCGGTCCTACGTGCTCTATGACAATCGCGTGAAAGACCACCGGACGAATTACGAGGTCGGCAACCCGCAGAGTGTCCTCGATG
Source organism: Phycisphaerales bacterium (assembly GCA_011053195.1). Lineage (GTDB taxonomy): Bacteria > Planctomycetota > Phycisphaerae > Phycisphaerales > UBA1924. Next base: position 12,193 of record DRKT01000080.1, read on the forward strand.
GGGACATCCAGGGATTTATTGATGCCGAGCTCCAGCGTCGTCGCGCCGAGCGGGAGTGATCACCGAAAAATACCGATAGAGAGAGGGCCTTGTGGAGACAAGTGGGGGATGGCTCCGTGTCGGAAGATTCGCTGCTAATTCATATCGGTTTGCACAAGACGGGCACGACGTGGCTTCAGCGTCGCGTGTTTTCAGATGCCGAGATGGGCTACCTCTCAACTCCGAACGGGCAGAGCAATGAGGCGACGGATGCGTTTGTGACGGTGGACCCGCTGGCGTTTGACGCTGATTCAGCGCTCGCTCGCTTTACACCGATGCTGGATGAGGCACGGGAGCGGGGGCTTGTGCCGGTGATCTCTCAGGAACGGCTCAGCTCCGATCCGTCCTTCGGCGGGTACTACTTCACGGATGTGCTGGACCGGTTGATTGAGACTTTCGGAGAGTTCAGGCTGCTGCTGACCATCCGGGAGCAGAAGGGGATGCTGCTGGCGTTGTATCGCCAGGCGGTACGGTCCGGGGCAACGTTCTCACTCAGGCAGGCGATCGGGACGGGGAATGAGCCGACGGGCTGGAAGCCGACGATCCGGCCGGAGTATTTGTTGTATGACCGGATGATCGAGCATGTGCGCTCGCGCCTTGGTG
>DRKT01000081.1 GCA_011053195.1 Phycisphaerales bacterium
AGATCGGGCCGACATCCTCGTATGCGTTCTGGAAGGCCTGAAGCTGGTCGATCCGAGCGATGATGTCGTCTCGCTGTTCGAGTTCTTCAGCGGTGGGGGATGGGTGTGCGTCGTCGAACGCGACGATCTCGCGGTTCAGTTTCTCAGCGAGGACCCGCTGGGCCTGTTCCCAATCTTCCTGCCGTTCTTCGGTGATCCGCTCAACGAGGTCTTCCGGAAAGAGATCGAACGCGGGCTTGATGCCGACGTGAAACTCGCCGGAGGGGTTGGTCCAATCCGGGTCGGGCGTGAGCGGTCTGCCCGAGAGTCCGGTGAAGGTGCCTTCATCGCCGATCTCGACAACCGTGGAGGTGTCGACATCGCCCGAGCCGGAGCCGTCAACGATGTCGATGATCTTGATTTTGCCATCGGACGTTCGCTGGAGTCCCGGAGCTCCCGGGTCGACGCCGGTATCGAAGATGGCGACGATCACGCCGCGACCGTCGGCCTCGGGGAACTGTTCGAGAAACCGATCCGCCCCCGTCTCGCGCTTGGGCTGGAGCGAATCCAGTGGGCCGCCCGTCGGCTGATATGGCGTGGGGATCGCCACATTGGTCAGGCTTTGGTTTGTGTTGCTCTCAGCCGAGGTCAGTTTCGGGGAGGCGCAACCGGCCGCGGCAATCCCCGCACAGAGTACAACGAGACGGGTGTGGTCAAATGTGAGCATGATCTTGGTCCTTCATCATCCGGGTTCAGCCAGCCCGGTATGGCATCGTACCGCATTCAAGTGCGCGTGCTTCTCGGTGGGGGGTTCTCGGTTTCTGGAGGTTGATCGGGTCGGCCGGCGCGGGATAGGCTTCGGGCCGGAACATCGCCATGCTGCAGCGAATCACCGGCCCATCCATATCCGTTCACACGGGAGATTCTCACATGCATCTGTTGACACGCCTGTTTGTTGTTGCAGCGCTGTGTCTATCGAGCGTGGCTTCGGCCCAGCCGATGGCCAAGGTGGTGCTCGACCCCGCGCGGATCGAACAGATCGAGAATCGCAGGCGGGTCACGGGCGAGCTTCGCGCGGTTCAGCGGTCACATCTGGCTTCACGCGAAGAGGGGCTCGTGCTCGAGCTTTCGGCCCGTCCCGGCGACACCATCGAGAAGGGGCAGGTCATCACCCGGCTTGATGACGACCGCGCCAGACTCGCGGTGACAACCTCCGAGGCGCGACTCGCCGCCCTTGAGGCGACGGTCGAAGAGCGTCAGGCCGCGGTGGACCGGGCCCGGGTCGAGTATGAGCGGGTCGATTCGCTCCGCGAGCAGGCGTCGGCTTCGACGCAGGAACTGGAGGATGCCGAGTTGGCGCTGACCGCAGCCGAGGCCAGGCTCAGCCGAGCCCGCGCCGATGTCGCCGCGGCCGAGGCCGAGCTCGCCCTCGATCGGCAACGGCTCGAAGACATGACCATCCGGGCGCCATTCGATGCCAAGGTGATCGCCTTACATACCGAGGTCGGCCAGTGGCTCAATCGGGGCTCGGAGGTGATCGAGATCTACGCGACAGACGCAATCGAGGCCTGGGTCGATGTGCCCGAGACGGCGATCAAGCACATCCAATCCTCCGGCGGCTCAGTCCGCGTGAACGTGCACGCTTTCGATGAAGAATTCGTCGGTGCGATTTCGCAGATTGTTCCCGCAGCCGACCCGCTCAGCCGACTCTTTCCCGTCCGCATCGCGATCCCCGATCCCGAGAAGAAACTCCGTCCGGGCATGAGCGTTTCCGCCTTTATTCCGATCGGCGAGGAACACGAGATGCTGACGATCTCCAAAGACGCCATTCTCCGCGATGATGCCGGGGAATATGTCTATATGGCTGTGCCCAACGAGCGTTCGCCGGAGCCGGGTGGGCTGATGGGTGTGCCTGTGCGCATCAATCGTCTCTTTGGGATCGGCGATCGCGTTGTGATTCGGCAGGGATCACTTCCGCCCGGTGCTCAACTGGTGATCGAGGGCAACGAACGGATGTATCCGACCCAGCCGCTGCGCATCGTCAGCGACCAAACCAATCCCAGCGGGCAGACTGACCAGGGCTGATCTGTTCCCAAGGAGGTTCTCCGCGTGGACATCGTCAAACTCTCGATCAACAGGCCCGTGGGCGTCACGGTGGGGGCGATCCTGCTCGTCATGTTCGGGCTCATCGGCCTGACAGCCATCCCGATCCAGCTCACGCCCGCGGTCGATCAGCCGGAGATCAAGGTCGAGACCCGCTGGCCGGGTCGGTCGCCTCAGGAGGTTGTCGACGAGATCACCAAGGAGCAGGAAGAGCAGCTGAAAAATGTTTCGAATCTCAAGGACATGCGATCCGAGACGACCGAGGGCAGTTCGACCATTACGCTCGAGTTCGCCATCGGGACGGACATCTCCGAGGCCAAGCAGGACGTCGCCGATGCGCTCCGGCAGGTGGCCGATTATCCGGATGAAGTGACCAGGCCCTCGGTCAAGGCGACCTCCGGAGCCGCCGAGAACGCCATCGCATGGATCATCATCGACCTCGACCCGGCCTACGCGGACCAGTTCCCGGACTTCGACATCACCACCCTCTTCGATCCGCTGGACAAAGAGGTCCGCCCGCTGTTGGACCGGATTGATGGTGTGGCCGAGGTCAATGTGTATGGCGGTCGAGATCGTGAGGTTCAGGTTCTTGCGGACAACGAGGCGTTGGCCCTGCGCGGGCTGAACATCGCCGACCTGATCCGGGCGCTGCGCAGCGAGAATGTCAACACCTCCGCGGGCACCATCGCCGAGGGGAAGCGCGACTATCGCATCCGTGTCATCGGGCAGTTTGAATCGCCCGAGGATGTGCTGTCCACGGTGGTGGCCGAACGCAACGGCAAGTCCGTCTTTGTGCGCGATGTAGCTGCGGTCGACCTGGCGCACACCAAGCAGCGGGGCTTTGTCCGCTCGTTCAGGCAGCCGAGCATCGCCATCAACATTATTCGCCAGACCGGTGCCAACGTGATGGATGTCATGGAGCAGGTGCGGCTCCGGCTTGAAGATGTCCGCACCGATGTCCTGCCGAATATCGCCGGTGATGTCGGGCCTCACCTCAGATTGCGACAGGTGTACGACGAGACAGACTATATCAAGTCGTCGATTGATCTGGTGACGCAGAATCTCTGGATCGGCGGGCTGATCGCGGCCCTTGTGTTGTTCATCTTTCTTCGGTCGCTGGTCACCACGGGCATCGTGGTTTTGGCCATTCCCATCTCGGTCATCGGGACTTTCCTCGTGCTGCTCGTGTTCGGGCGCACGCTGAACGTGATCTCGCTGGCGGGGCTTGCGTTTGCGGTCGGGATGGTTGTGGACAATGCGATCGTCGTGCTCGAGAACATCTACCGGCGGTACCAGATGGGCGAATCGCCGATGGTCGCGGCGTATCGGGGTGGGCGCGAGGTCTGGGGGGCCGTTCTCGCCTCGACGCTGACCACTGTTGCCGTGTTCGTTCCCATCATCACCATTCAGGAAGAAGCGGGCCAGCTCTTTCGTGACATTTCGATGGCCATTGTGGCCTCGGTCGCTATCTCGTTGGTTGTTTCGGTCACGGTTATACCAGCGGCCTGCTCACGCTGGCTCCGGGATGATCTACACGCCAGAAGCAGTCTTCGGAAGGCGGTCGATTCCATTTTCGGAATCGCTCCTTTGTTTTCCGGCATGGTTGCAGGGGCCTCTCGAGGCATCGCCGGGATCCAGCGCGGGATGCTCGGCTGGACACTCCGGCCGGCGATCATCATCGCGCTCACCGCGGCAAGCCTGTTCGCCGCCGGGGCAATGGTCCCGCCGATGGACTACCTGCCGGCCGGCAATCGCAACCTTGTTTTCGGCGGCCTGCTCATCCCACCGGGGCTGAGCATGTCCGAAAAAGTCGACTTCGCCGAGCGTATCGAAGCCAAGGTCAAACCCTATCTTGCGGGCGAGTCCGACTTGGCGGATCTTCCGCCCATTCCCGCGGGCGTTGATGAGTTCGGCGACCCGATCCGGTATGACCCGGTTCAGGTCGGCAACTTCTTCATCGGCTCGTTCGGGGATTTCATGTTTGTCGGAGGTACGAGCACCGACGAACGTGTCGTGATCCCCGTCGGGCAGCTCCTGACAAACTCCATGAATGACCTGCCCGATACCTACGGCGGGGCGAGCCAGTCCTCTATTTTCGGTCGGGGTGTCGGCGGCGGAAACACCGTCAATGTCGAAATCGTCGGGCCGGATCTTGATCGGGTTGTCGAGGCCGCCCGATTTATATTTCGACTGATCGGATCAAATGAAGAATATGGATACGGCCGAATCAAGGCCAGCCCAGCTAATTTCAGCCTGGGCCAGCCGGAGATCCAGGTGCGTTTGACCCAGGAGGCCCGCGAGCTCGGCCTGCGCCCGCTCGATGTCGGCATCGCGGTGCGGGGGTTGTTCGACGGCGCCTTCGTGGACGACTACATCCTTGATGGCGAGGCGGTGGACATGGTCGTGCTGCCCCGCGGCGGTCGGCTGCGGTCGATCGACAACATGGGCTCGATCCCCATCGCCACCCCGGCCGGCCAGGTCGTCCCGCTGGACACGCTCGTCCGCGCGTCCGGCGCCACATCGCCCCAGTCGATCCACCGCGTCG
>DRKT01000082.1 GCA_011053195.1 Phycisphaerales bacterium
CAAGGGTGTCACCGAGGTCAACAGCATCGGTGGATACGAAGAACAATTCCATGTGACGCCCGATCCGGCCAGACTGATGGCATTTGGTCTGTCGTTCCGTGACATCATGCTGGCAATCGCGGAGAACAATGCCAATGCGGGCGGAGGCTACATCGAGCATGCAGGTGAGGCCTACCTTGTTCGCGCCACGGGGCTGATCCGTGATGCCGAGGATATCCGCAACATCATCGTCAAGAGTGACGATGGGGTTCCGATCCTGATTCGCGATGTTGCCGAGGTCGGTGTGGGAGATGAGCTGCGAACTGGGGCCGCGACGCATGACGGACAGGAAGTCGTCATCGGGACCGCGATGATGCTTCTCGGGGCCAACAGCCGAACCGTGTCTGAAGATGTCCACGATCGGATGGAACAGATCCAGAAGACCTTGCCCGAAAATGTCAAGATCAACACGCTCTACAACCGGACCTATCTTGTCGATGCCACACTGCACACGATCGAGAAAAACCTGTTCGAGGGTGCCGTTCTGGTTGTGGTGATCCTGCTTCTGCTTCTTGGGAATCTCAGGGCCGCGATCATTGTCGCCTGCGCGATTCCGCTCTCGATGCTGTTCGCCATCACAGGCATGGTTGAGAACAAGGTCAGCGCGAATCTGCTCAGCCTCGGGGCGATCGACTTCGGGATCATCGTCGATGGGGCCGTGGTCTTCGTTGAGAACATCGTTCGACGAGCATCCGAGGAACAGGAACACAAGAAACGCCGGCTGACCAATGAAGAGCGCCTCTCGATCATCGCCGAGGCCGGCAAACAGGTCGCCAAGCCCACGTTGTTCGGCGTGCTCATCATCATGATCGTCTATCTGCCGATTCTCACCCTGACCGGGATTGAGGGCAAAATGTTCCGTCCGATGGCCGGCGTGGTGCTGCTGGCGCTGACCGGGGCCTTGATCCTGACATTCACCTTCGTCCCGGCGGCGTGCGCCCTGCTGCTGCGCGGACGGTTCGCCGAGAAAGAAAGCTTCCTCATCCGATGGACGAAGGACCTCTACCGCCCGGCCTTGAACTTCGCGCTTCGACTCAAATGGCTGACCGTCGGTCTGGCGGTTCTGCTGCTTCTTGCTTCCGGGGCTGTTGCCATGCGGCTCGGAAGCGAATTCGTGCCCAAGCTTGGAGAAGGCGCGTTGGCCGTCCAGCCGGCCCGCATCCCGAGCATCGGAATCACAACGAGCGTCGAGATGCAGAAAGACCTTGAACGGGCCCTCCGTGACGAGTTCCCGGATGAGATCGCCAGCATCTTCGCCCGTACGGGAACTGCCGAGGTCGCGACCGATCCGATGGGTCCGAACGTCAGCGACACCTACCTCATGCTGCACCCGCGGGATGAGTGGACTCGGGCTTCGACGCAGGAAGAACTCGCCGAGGAAATCGAGGAATTTCTCACATCCATACCCGGACAGAACTACGAGATCTCGCAGCCGATCGAGCTCCGGTTCAATGAACTCATCAGCGGCGTGCGAAGCGATCTTGCGGTCAAGATCTTCGGTGATGATCTCGATTCACTTCTCAAATCGGGAAACGAGATCGCTGCGGTGCTCCAGACTATTCCGGGTGCGTCCGATGTCAAGGTCGAGCAGGTGTCCGGCCTGAGTGTGCTTACCATTGATATCGACCGTAAAAAAATATCTCGCTACGGCCTGAACGTGAGCGATGTTCAGGATGTTGTCTCGATCGCCTTCGGCGGCGAAGAGGCTGGAACATTGTACAAGGGCGACCGTCGATTTCCGATTGTCGTACGCCTCCCCGAACACATGCGCGGCGAGGTCGATCTCATTCGACAACTCCCGATCCCCCTGCCGGAGGGCGAGCCGGATCAATCTGGTCAGATGGAGAGCAGCAACACTGTGATGGGCTCGGATATCCGGTACATCCCGCTCGAAGCGATCGCCCATGTGAAGGTCAGTGAAGGGCCGAACCAGATCAGCAGAGAGAACGCCAAACGCCGCATCGTGGTTCAGGCCAATATCCGAGGTCGAGACATGGGCTCCTTTGTCGCCGAGGCCCAGCAGCGACTCGATGAAGAGGTGGAACTCCCCGAGGGCTACTTCATCACCTGGGGCGGACAGTTCGAGAACCTCGCCCGCGCCCGCCAGCGACTCATGATCGTCGTGCCTCTGGCGCTCACCCTCATCTTCATCATGCTGTTCACGGCATTCGGCAACGCGAGGCACGCAATACTGGTCTACACGGGTGTGCCGCTGGCCCTAACGGGAGGAATTGTGGCGCTCTGGCTGAGGGGGATGCCATTTAGTATCAGCGCCGGCGTCGGGTTCATTGCGCTCTCGGGCGTGGCTGTGCTCAACGGCGTTGTGATGATCACCTTCATCAACCAACTCCGCGATGCGGGCAAACCGATGCGCGATGCCGTGGTCGAGGGCAGTCTCTCCCGGCTTCGGCCCGTATTGATGACCGCCCTCGTGGCGAGCCTCGGCTTCGTGCCTATGGCGATCAACACGGGGATGGGGGCCGAGGTGCAGAGACCGCTGGCAACCGTGGTCATTGGCGGGCTCATCAGTTCCACCGTGCTTACGCTGTTTGTGCTTCCAACGCTTTACCTCTGGTTCGGCGGACGCAAGCCGTCGGCCGCGGACTGATTTCCATCGCCGTTCCTTGGCTTTGTGAGGAAAAATACCTGCACATACGGATTGCGAGTTGTGGCATCTGATCTTCACCGGGCACCCGACGCCAGGGGCCTGCCCGTCCGGTGCCTGTCCATATTGGCAGCCGGGAAAAAGTAAAAAACCGGTCTTCCGTAATGGAAAGACCGGTCGTTGGATCGTGAGAAATCGCTGTTTGATCAGCGTCTGCGGCGCATCACGCCGGCACCAAGCCCGACACCGAGCAAGGACAGCGCACCGGGGGTGGGGACGACGACGCTGTACGTCCCGAGGAATGTTGCACCGGGGACATCATCGAACGTGTCGGCCGGGAAGTAGAGGTCGCCGCTGCTGTTGCCGGCGAGCATCTCGGCGTACTCGGTCGCGCTGAGATCCCATGTTGCGGACCCCGTAAACGCCAGCGAACCGGCGGTAAAGGTTGTGTCGGTATCGTCGGTGAAGCTCCAGAGGTTGAGCCCCGTGTCG
>DRKT01000083.1 GCA_011053195.1 Phycisphaerales bacterium
ACGACGCCGCAACGGGTCGGGTCCTCTTTGGACAGATCGAGGCCTGAATGCTCGATGGCTTCCTGGGCGGCAAAGAGGCCGAGCTGAGCGCAGCGGTCAAGCCGTTTGGCCTCTCGTTTGTCGAGGCGTGTGTAGGGATCCCAGCCCTCGATGGCACCGTCGATCGCGACGTTCCAACCCTCGTAGCCCTTGAATGCCGGGTCGGAGATGGTCGAGATCCCGCTCCGGCCCTCGCGCATGGCTTCCCAGATGGTCCCGGCGTCCGTTCCCTGGTTGGTGACAGCGCCGACACCCGTGATGACCACTTCGCGGATCTTTTTCATGAGCCGGTGCTCCGTGAGAGACACATTTCAGGCGCGCCCCGACATGCACACATCTCGTGCGCGAACCCGTGCCGTCATGGGCATCAGTCGGTGCCCTGGGCGCTCTTGATGAACTCGATGGCTTGGCCAACAGTCTTGATGTTCTCGGCCTGATCGTCCGGGATCGAGGTCTCAAAGGCGTCCTCGAACTCCATCACCAGCTCGACCGTATCGAGGCTGTCGGCGTTCAGGTCATCCGTAAAGCTCGTGTCCCGGGTGATTTTCGCCTTGTCCGCCCCGAGTTGCTCGGCAACGATGTCGATTACCTTGGCTTCGATGTCTTGCTCGGTCACGTGGATCTCCAATGGTTGTGCGGATGGAGGCCACACCGACCCCGCTGCACCCGCGATCAAGATACGATTCTAGCCAAATCGGACCTCACAGCAACTCCGGCCCATATTCCGTGATGCCGATCACCCCCCAAGACCGCTCAGGAACCACAATCCCAGCGTCAGCCACAGGTTAGGCCCATCCCGCGACCCCAATCGGGCCGGACGAACGCTGCGAAAACGCAGATCCTGTTGCGAGCCCCCCTTATCAGGTGGACGCCCTTGCGCTCCGCGGGCCTCAGATCGGCCCCGCGTGTGACGATGTCAGAGGAGGTTCGCAGGGGGAGATCACCCGGCTGGCCCGCGGTGGTGCGGGATCTGGCGGGCAAGGGGGACACCATGGCGCACATGCCCAAAGAGTTGGATGCCTTCGCCGAGCAGGTTGCAAACATGCTTCGCAGGCTCCAACCCGAGTATGCGGTCAAACTGGTCAACACGAGCGAGCTGCTCGTCGATGGGCGCCGGCTCGATCTGGACAACCTCTACCGGATGGTCTCACACGACCCCGTCCGGGGCGAGGAGATCGTCGAGCACTATCTCGAACAGCTCTTTGCCGATGGTTCACTTGATCAGGCGGACATGAGCTTTGAGCTTGTCCGCTCCAAGATCATGCCCAGGATCCAGCCCGAATCGATCTTCGAGCATCTCTCGAGGGAACTCGTGGCGCACGTTCCGTTCGTCAATGGCACCGTGATCGTCTTCGTCACCGACCTGCCCAACATGACCGTCAGCATCACCACCGAGCAGATGATCCGCTGGGGCATGACCTGCGAGGACCTCGAGCAGATCGCTCGGGAAAACCTCGATGCCTACACCAACGAGATCGACATGCAGTTTGTCGAGTCCAAGGAGGGCGGGCAGGCTGCGATCGTCGGCGAGCAGGACGGCTACGACGCCGCCCGCGTGCTCATGGGCGGGCTGTATGAAACACTCGTCGGCCGACTCGGGCCCGATTTCCTCGTGGCCATCCCGGCGCGCGACATGTTCGTCGCCCTTTCTGCCGGGCCGACCCCGTTCCTTCAGCGGCTGCACCGCCGGGTCGTTCAGGATTTTCACCGATTGCCATATCCGATCACGGATGAGTTCTTTCTGGTCACCCGCGACGGTGTTGCCGGGACGGTGCTCGAAGATTTCGGCATCACCCGGCTCGAAGGGCTCGAAAATGATGCCTTCGGCGATGAAGACCGCGACGTTGCCTGACGGGTGATCGAAACCGAGAACGGACACACCCCGGCTGCACGCGAACATCTCCGCCGCGTCTACCATTGTGGCGTGATCCTGCTCATCGACAACTACGACAGCTTCACCTGGAACCTCGTCCAGAGGCTCGGCGAGCTCGACCCGTCACTCGAACCCGAGAAGGACCTGCTTGTCGTGCGCAATGACCAGATTTCCCCGGCAAAGGCGGACACGCTCGACCACGGCGCCGGCCCCACGCACATCATCATCTCACCCGGGCCGTGCACGCCCAGAGAGGCCGGCGTTTCAAGCGATATCATCAAACACTTCGCGGGCAGGGTCCCGATCCTCGGCGTCTGTCTCGGGCACCAGTGCATGGGCGCCCTGCACGGCATGACCATCACCCAGCACGACATCCCCGTCCACGGCAAAACCAGCCCCGTCCACCACGACGGCAAGGGCATCTTCATCGGCGTCGACTCACCATTTCAGGCGATGCGATACCACTCGCTGGTGGTCCAGCCCCTGAGTGTCCCGACCGAGCCCGACGCCGAGGGCAACGCGTGGGCGGTCTCCGCGTGGACCGACGAAGACGATGGCCGCGGGGGAACGCGCCGGGTTGTCATGGGGCTGCGGCGAGTCTGGGCCGATGCCGGCAAAGCCCCGCTCGAAGGCGTGCAGTTCCATCCCGAGAGCTTCATGACCACCGCCGGCCCGAAGATATTGAAGAACTTTCTCGAGCTGGGAGAAACGCGCCAAGTCTCGGCTGCCGGGCCTCGACCATAACCACGCAATCCCCACACGGTCCCGTCGGTCCACGTCCAGGGCCCCGATGGTGCTATCCTTGGCCATGCTCCAGCCAGCCCCGACCACGCAGATCGACCCGAAGCTCGCCCGTGGCACCCTCGTCGAGATCGTCGACGCCACCGCCACCAGAACGGCGCACATCGTCTTTCACCCATACAACACGAACTACCAGACCCACCTGATCCCCGTCGGCGAGATCTCGACCAAGCCCGGCAAAACCATCACCGGCACCATCCACGCCAATGCCAAACGCATCGACATCATCTCCACGGGGGGCCGATTCGTGGACCCCGTCTTCGGCCGACCCCGCCGAGTCCAGGGCTCGATCATCGCGATCGACAGTGGCCGAATCGTGGTC
>DRKT01000084.1 GCA_011053195.1 Phycisphaerales bacterium
AAGATGCTCAAGGGACGGTCCGACAGGCTGCCGGTGGCTTCGGTCTCGTTCCTCGGCGCCCGCTCGAACAGGCTCGTCGATCGCGACGGCCAGGAGCCGAGTTTCGAGACGGTGCTCCGCACGATGTACCAGACGGGCTATCGGGGTGATGTGTACCCCGCGCCGTCGATGTGGTCCAAGCGGGATGTCGGGGTCTACGCGACCTATCCATTCCCGGAAGGTGTCCAGCGGATGCGCGAGGGCAGCAGCTGAGCATGGCTTGACGCAGAGAACTACATGTTCTGAATACTGATATGCGGTTAACCGAGGCGTCGGCTTCTCGGATCGGAACAACACCGCGGACCTATCCTTGGCCATGACCACGGATATCAAACAGCCGACCGATGTTCCGGAATGGACCGCTTCCGATTCCGCTGAGTTGTACGGTCTCGAGGCCTGGGGGCGTGGTTTCTTTGCGGTCAATCAGGCCGGCTCGCTCGTCGTGCGACCAACACGAACGCCCGAGCGGGAGGTCGATCTCCACGAAATCATCCGGGGTCTTGGCCAACGCGGGATTGCCACGCCGGTGCTCCTGCGGTTCGGTGATCTGCTCCGTGAACGAATGAAACAGATCCGAGCAGCATTCGACGATGCCATCACACAATCCAACTACACCAACGACTACTGCTGCATCTATCCGATCAAGGTCAACCAGCAGCAGCACATCTGCGAAGAGATCCACGACATCGCATCGAAACTCGGTTTCGGGCTCGAGGTCGGGTCCAAGCCCGAGCTCTTTGCTGTGCTCGGCATCACCGCGGCGGATGACGGCAAGACGTCCGGGCTTCCCATCATCTGCAACGGCTTCAAGGATGACGAATATGTCGAGACCGTCGTTCTCGCGGCCAAACTCGGCCGAAACATCATCATGGTGGTCGAACAACCCCGCGAGTTGCGGACGTTGATTCGGTTTGCAGAGCAATATGACGTCCGGCCGAGTATCGGGATTCGGGTCAAGCCGACAAGCATGGGAACGGGGCGATGGGCATCGTCCGGCGGGAATCGATCGAAGTTCGGCCTCAGCGCGACGGATCTGCTCGAAGCGCTCGCGTTTCTCGATGAGCATTCAATGCTCGAGTGCCTCAACCTGCTCCATTTTCATATTGGGAGTCAGATCGGAGATATTCGTCATATCAATGCAGCCATCACCGAGCTGGCGCATATCTATTGCGAATGCAAACGCCTCGGTGCCGGTCTTGGCATGATCGACGTCGGTGGCGGGCTCGGAGTGGATTACGACGGCTCGGGCTCGGCCGGCGAAAGCTCGACCAACTACGGCATCCACGAATATGCATCGTCTGTCGTGCACAGGATCAAGAGCGTCTGCGACGAGGCCGGCGTGGATCATCCGATGATCCTGAGCGAGTCCGGCCGGGCGATCGCGGCATTCTCGAGCGTGCTGGTTGTGAATATTCTCGGCGTCACCTCGTTCGATGCACCGGCCAGGATCGAGGATGCTCGCCAACTCGCCGAGGATTCAACCGATACGCCGCAGCCGATCTGGGATCTGATCGAGGCATACGAATCGCTCGACAATCCGGGGGTTGACATCGTTGAGGTCTACCACGACGCCGAGCAGGCCCGCAGCGAGGCCATGGCGCTGTTCGGCATGGGCTATGTCACCCTGCCCCAGCGCGCCACGGTCGAACGGCTGTACTGGGCGACGGGTCATCGTGTGCTTGCTCTGGCGCGCGAGCATGGCATTGCCGATCGCGAAGAAATCGCTCGTTTGCCGGAACTCCTGAGCGATATCTACTACGCCAACTTCAGTGTCTTTCAGTCGTTGCCGGATCACTGGGCCATCGGGCAGGTCTTTCCGATCGTTCCGATCCATCGACTCAACGAGAAGCCGACGCGGCTCGCGGTGATCGCCGATATGACGTGCGACTCCGACGGCGAGGTCTCGCATTTCTCAGATCCCGCAACCAAAGGGAGCAAATCCAGGCTCGAGCTGCACGAGCTGCGGGGTGATGCCGGACAGCACGAGCCGTACTATCTCGGCATCTTCCTCACCGGTGCCTACCAGGAGGTGCTGGGTGATCTGCACAATCTTTTCGGCGACACGCACGCGGTCCACATCGGGCTCGATGACACCGGCCGATGGCGCATCGAAGAACTCATCGAGGGCGACACCGTGCGCGAGGTCCTCGGCTATGTGCAGTATGATGCAGATAAGCTCCGCCGAGCCATGCGGATGCAGATCGAGCGGGCTGTCCACGCGGGGAGGCTGGACGTCGCCGAGGGACACGCGCTCCAGCGGTTTTACGAGCGTGGGCTGGATGGGTACACGTACCTGGAGTAGAAACGATGGCGATTCCAAAGAGTCAGGCAGGAGTCCGGTATCCGAGACCCATTCGACGCTACCAGGCGCCTCTTATGGTTCTATACCTATTGTCTGGATTTGCCATTGTCGCAGCATTTTCTGTTGGTTATCAGTTGTTTATCGCGGTGCTGATTATTGAATTGGCAGCATATCTGTATGCTCGGAATAGAACACATTCATGGGTTAAACGTGCTGTCGACCAAGATTTGCAACTGTGCGTGAAATGTGGTGAGCCGTGGTCGTCCGAGCCAGCCTGTTCAGGGTGCGGGCGGCGTGTTGATCGAACGGATGATCCATCGCAGTGGCGGGCTGCTGTCCTGCGATACACGCCGAAGCGGATGCGGCCGGCAATCATCATGTGTCGAACATATCATTTCTATGTGATAGTGATATTGATCGTCATAGTCGCTTCACTGATGAATGCGGTCTTTGTGTATGTGTATGGAGAGGCACTGTTCCGGACCGCACAGAAATCTATCGGCACGTTCCCGTCTTCGGTCTCTTCAACGGCTTCGTCGCTGAGCCCATACATGTACGGAGCCATGGGCCTGACCGCGTTGGTTTCGGTTGTGTTGATATTTGTCGTCGAAAACAAGGTCCACAAAGGTATGGCCAAAGCCAAGGAAAACAACTTCTGCCTGTGCACAACGTGCCTCTATCCGCTGGATACTGAACAGCCATCCGGACATTGCCCGGAGTGTGGTCTTGAATACGACATCGCCGACGTTCGCCGGCGATGGTACGTCGCGTGGGGGCGTCGCCATATCCCAGAGGCAGCCCGGATGAACGTCGACCTCGGTTTATATCAGAGCCCAAAGCATGAATCCGCACAATAGGTGTAGCCCATGGAAGAACACAACCCGGATTCCATACCCCTCTTGCCTCGCGTGGTGTATGTCAGGATGGCTGCAGCCATGGTATTCCTGATCGGGCTGTTTCCGGTGCTGCACGTCGGCTCTCTGGCGGGTCCGTTCCAACGCCCCATCCGTGCTGGAGTTGTTCTGTTCTTTCTATTCCTGTCTGTGTGTGGATTGATTCATGTACATCGCTGGAATCGGAAGACATCATCTCGGGCACGTCAGCACAATCTCAGGCTGTGCCCGAAGTGTACGGAGCCGTTCGATGGCGATGAGACGGAGCACACCTGCAGCCGGTGTCTCCACAAGTTCAACACGTTGCATGCACGCCAAGGGTGGCGCCGGTTCGTGCTTTGTGGGAAGTTTTCGAATACAGGTCCGACTCCGCTCAAAGCCCGCGACATTCTAAACCGGTGGTGTGTTGCTCTGCTTGGAATTGGGGTCGTGTTGTTTTTTGCTGCGCCGATTGTTGCGGATTCAATGTTCGATGTATCCGGAATCAGGACGTCCAAGCCGGTCAGGGTATTGTCGAAGTCCGGGAAACCTGTTGTCCTCCGAACGCCCGTCTATGTGCCCCCGAGTCGGCGGACCATCATTCTGCATGTCAGCGTGATGGCGTTCCAATGGCTCGGGATCGGCATCATTGGGATCTACGCGTTCAGGGCTGTCTTTCTCATACCCAAGCGTACGAGGTTGGCTGCCAAGAACGCATTCTGCATCTGCGAACGGTGTCTGTATCCGCTGAACGGTCTTTCCGAGGAGGGGCACTGTCCGGAGTGTGGCCTGGCATTCCAACGCCAAGATCTTCAGCGACGATGGTTCGAGAGCTACGCACGCTACAACCAGAAACAAGCCTGCGATATGGATCCGCCGGTCATGCTTTCGGAGTATGCGTATCTTGCGAAACCGACCTGACCGCTCCGCTGCCGAAGAACACCGGCGGCTTGTCCATCGAGTACACCTCAGTCTCCGCCTCGATTGCCCGGCGCAGGTGCTTGGGCAGGTGCATCAGCCCGAGCAGGGCCTCGCCATCGAACATGCGCAGCGGCGGGATATCTGAACGCAGATTCGCAGCAAGCAGCTCATCGGTCCGATGCGGCGAAGGTGGTTCGATGCCCTCATCGCCCGCGATGATGAAACTCCACGGCCCCGGATACGTCGGAACATCGCTGACCACGCTCGAAGTCGTGTTGAACACGCTGCGGAGCGTGCACGAGAGCCGGGCGTGGCGAATCAGCTCCGGCGGGCTGACAGGGCCGGCCTGAACGACCAGCAGGCCATGCGGCGCCAGAATGGATTTCAGATCGGCAAAGTATTCTTTGGTAAAGAGCGGGAAGGATGGGCCGTCCTCGATCGGGTCGGAGAGGTCGGAGATGATCAGGTCCCAGCCGCCATCGGGCGTATTGGCCGGGTCCTTGATGTATTCGAGGGCATCGCCGATGACCAGATCATGGCGAGGGTCGTCGAAGGCTCCGCGGTGCATGTCGGCAAGGAACTGTTTGCAGGCGGTGACGACTTCGCCGTCGATATCGACCATTGTGACGCGCTCGGCGGAGTTCCATCGGAGCGCTTCGCGCGAGGTCGCGCCCTCGCCGCCGCCGAGGATGAGGATGTTTCTCGGCGGACGTTGCTTGGCTGCGAGCATGACGCAGGCGGGCTGGACCAATGGCTCGTGGTAGAGAAACTCATCGCCCGAGCAGGACTGCCACTTCCCGTCGAGCACCAGCGCGGTGCCATAGACACCGGTTTTAACGATCTGGGCATCCTGAAACTTGGTTTTTGCGGCCCAGAGCAGTTCGGTGATGCCGTGCTGGTAGATATCCCAGGGGCTGATGTATTCGTTGATCCAGAGATCGGCTCTGACTTCGGCTCCGGCCATGGTGGTGCTCCCTCTACCATTGTGCGTGGGCTATGAGGATAGGTCGTGGATGAGTCCGAGTTGTTGAAGTTGATCGAGAAACGAAGCCGGGAGATCGAGCTTTCCGGCTCGGAGCTGCTCGTCGGTCCGGGCGACGATGCAGCGGTCGTGCGCACGCCCGGCGGCGACGTGCTGCTGATGACTGTCGATCAGCTCGTCGAGACTCGGCATTTTTCGCCCGGCATCGGGATCGATCTCATCGCGCGCAAGGCGATCGCCCGATCCGTTAGCGACATCGCAGCGATGGGGGGCGTGCCCGTGTGGTCGATGGTGACCGGACTGCTGCCGGCGGGCTTTGACCGGGGCGATGAACTGTTCAGTGCCATGAGCCGATGGGCAAATCACTGGGGCTGCCCGCTGATCGGGGGCGACATCGCTGCCGGCCCCGGTCCGCTCAGCCTGACCGTGACGATCTGCGGCCGAATGGACCCCGGCACCAAGCCCATACTTCGAAGCGGCGCCCGCATCGGCGATCAGCTCTGGCTCACCGGGCCCATCGGCGGATCGTTCGATTCCGGCCGACATCTGACGTTTGAACCAAGGCTTGACATGGGCCGACGCGCCGCCGATTGCGAACGTGTCCACGCCATGATCGACATCTCCGACGGGCTCGGCCGCGACGCCGGCCGGGTCGGCAGAGGCTCGGGCGTGACGCTGGAAATCGACGCCGACAAACTCCCCCTGAACGCAGGCGTCGCCGACTGGCAGCAGGCCCTCGGCCAGGGCGAGGACCACGAGCTGCTGATCGTCGGGCAGAACCTCAACCGCGAGATGCCCGAACTGCTCGGGCCGATCGGCATCGTGCGAGAGGATGCCGGCTGCGGCGCGGTGGTTGTCGATCGAGAGGGTGGAACGCATGTCGCCGACGAGCTCGGCTGGTCGCACTGAAGCGCCAAGAATACCGCGATGAACGTCTCGATCACCAGCCAGTCTCTTGAAGCCACCGACCGCCTCGGGGCGCAGCTCGCGGGTCTGCTCCGGCCCGGTGATGTCATCCAACTCCGGGGCGAGCTCGGCTCGGGCAAGACCAAGCTCGTGCGCGCCATCGTCGCTGGGCTCGGTCTGGATGGGGCCCGCGTCTCGAGCCCAACGTTCGTCATCGCCAACGAATACGCCGGCGACGAGGCGCCGACAGTCGTCCATGTCGATGCTTACCGTCTCGCTGGCAGCGATGAACTGGACACGATTGGATGGGAACGGATCATCGACGGCTCGGCGATTGTGCTCGTCGAGTGGCCCGAGCGCATCGCCAATGCCATGCCGAGCGAAAGCGCCACCATCTCCATCACGCAGACGGGCGAGCATTCGCGCCGATTCGAGATCGAGACGCCGAAGTCGTGGAAATCCCGATCGGGCCTGCTGGCGCTGGCGACGCCGCCTGCCTCCCGCCGAGGCACGGTCTGCCCCGCGACCGGCGTGCCCGTTGAAGCGGATTGTCCCACCTGGCCGTTCGCCAATGAACGGGCCCGGCTGAGCGACCTGTACCAATGGATGACCGGAGGCTACTCGATCTCGCGCGATGTCCAAGACGCGGATCTCGAGCACGGCGAGTAGCGCTACGTCTTTGGTTTACCCGTGGCAAAGATCTGAAACCGGTGGCTGGAAGCGGTGAGCCCCAGCTCGGCGCAGATCCGCTCGCGTAGCTCGATCAGTTCGGGGATGTCGATCCGGATCGACTCGTCGGTGTCGACGCGGACGACTTCATCGGTTGGCTTGGTGCCATAGATCATCTGAAAGCGAGGCTGGTCGTTGCCGGTGAGCACGCGCTGGACGATGCCGGCGTCCTGCATGAGTTTGATGGTCCGGTAGACGGTCGCCTTGGACACCCGGTAGCCCGAGTCGCGCAGATCCGTGACCAACTGTTCGGCCTCGAACGGGCCGTCCATCCGGATCACCGCATCCAGCACGCGGGCCCGCTCCGGCGTGTACTTCTGACCATCCGCCTTCAGGCGACGTCGAAACACCGCGCACAAAGGCTCAAAGATCGCGGGAATCGGATGCGTCGGGTCGGTTTGCGAGATCGGGTCCAGATCCATGACCCAATGGTACATCCGTCGGCCCCCATCGTCCGCTTACACTCTGCTCATGCCAGAACCTGCCCCGGCACTGCCTGACTCCGAACCCACCCGGTCCCCGTCGGGCCGGATCGTGGTCGGATTTCTGGTTCTGGCTGCCATCGCCTCGATACTCGCTTCGGCTTCGGTCGGCCGATCGCCCGGGTTCGCCGCTGCAGCGCTCTCGGCAATCTACCTCCTGCTCTCCGCGAGTTATGCCCCGATCCTCTACCTTGTCGGTGCCCTCGGGTTTGGAGTTCCGTTGCAGCGGGCGATCATGCCGCACGCCGAGCGATTCTGGGCTATCCGAACCGGGCTCGGGCTTGCCGCGATGCTCACGCTGACGCACCTGCTCGGCATCTTTGGGGTGCTGGACATCCGCGCCATCGCGATCGGCCTGCCGGTGCTCGGCGTTGTGATTCTCGTGGTTCACCTCGCCAGACATCCAACCGAAACGCAGGACGTGCGCGCACGCTGGCCCTGGCTGGCCGCGATGCCCGCGATCGGCGTGCTGCTTGTCGCCGCCTGCAACCCGCCCGGCTGGCTCTGGGCGAGCGAGTTCGGCGGCTACGACGTGCTCAGCTACCACCTCCAGCTCCCGCGCGAATGGCTCAACTTGGGCCAACTCTGGCCCGTCCAGCACAATGTGTATTCATTCCTCCCAAGCTACATCGAAGGCGCTTACCTGCACATCGCGGTGGTCATGGACGCCACGCCCGGTCCATCGCTCGATGGCACGCCCACGGACCTTATCGCCGGCGACGGCTCGATCCTCATCGCGGCCCAGTTCCTCCACGTCGGCTTGACACTCATCGCGGGTCTGCTCATCGCCAGTGCCACCACGGCGCTCATCGAACGCTGCGGGCGAATGAACGCGAGCGTGGTCGGCGCCCTCGCCGGCGCCTTGGCGGTCGCGACGCCTTGGATCATCGTGACGGGCTCGATGGCCTACAACGAGATGGGGCTTGTGGCGCTCTTCGCGGCCGCCATGCTCGTTGCATTGGAAAGAGACACGAAGCCTTGGCATTCCGGGCTTGCTGCGGGGATTCTCATCGGCGCCGCGTGTGGCTGCAAACCAACCGCGATCTTTCTCGCGGCCCCCGTCGTGGGCATCACCATGCTCGCTGCGAACCGCCCGAAATACTGGCCCGTTGTGCTCGGTGCGGCCATGCTCGGCGGGTCGGCGATGCTCGCACCCTGGTTCATCCGGAACTGGCTCGCCTGCGGCAACCCAGTCTTCCCTCGGATGACGGGCCTCTTCGGCTCGGCGCACTGGTCCAGCGAGCAGGTCGCCCGATTCTCCAATGCCCACAGCTTTCAGGGCCCTTTTTCCGAGGCCATGAAACTTCTGATCCTGCCCGAATCATCATCTACAGGTATGCCCAACCATCGGGGCTTGATGCACGCCCAGTGGGGGATTTTCGCACCGGTTGTGCTGATCGCTGCTGTTGCCTCGGTCGTCTCGGTACACACCAGAAAATGGGGCAGCATCCTCACGCTCGGTCTTGCATCGCAGATTCTCGCTTGGCTCGTGCTGACCCATATCCAGAGCCGATTCCTGATCCCGCTCGTCGTCCCCGGTGCGATGCTTTTCGGCCTGGCGATCTCGACATTCCCGGCGCGGGTTGGTCGAATTGTGCCGGCAGCGATCGGGGCGGCGATTGTGTTTGCCCAATCGCTCATCACCTTCAACATCTTTGCGCACCAACGCGATTCCCTCGGCGGAGCGAATGTTCCCATTGCAGCCGGGGCCCGGTTCTTTACCTCTGCACCCGATGACATCGGCTCGGTCTCCAAACTCCCGCCGATCCCGTATCTCAACACACAGCTGCCCATCGGCTCGCGCGTGCTCTTCGTCGGCAGCGCCACGCCGATGTACTGTTCGCGCGACCTGGCCTACAGCACAACTTGGGACACGTCACCTCTTGTCGAGTCCGCCCGGGCCTGGCCCGACGCCCCCGAGATGTGGCTCATGGACCTCAAGGCCAAGGGTTTCACGCATGTCTATCTCAATGCCGCCGAACTCGATCGACTCCGCGAAACCGGCTGGGCCGATCCGGATCTGAACAGCCACGAGATCGGCATCTGGCTCAACGCGGTCGCCGACACGGTTTATATTGATGCCCGAGGCCCATACATCGTTTACGAACTTCCATGAGCGCAGCCGATCGACAATCAGAGCCTCGCCAGCCGCGCCGGATGCTCCGGCTCTCGCTCCAACTGGCCGGCTTTCTGATCGGGCTGGTCATCCTCGCGTGGTGCGCCAAACTCGCCTTCGGGCCGAAGAATCAGGAGGGGCTGCGCCGGCTCAGCGAGGCATCCCCCATGCTCATCGCCGGTCTTGTCGCCACCTCGGGCGTAGGGGTCATCGTCAATGGCTTGATCTTCTGGCTTACCATCCGACCCGTTCGGGCGATCAAACTCTCCGACATGCTCGCGACCAACGCGCTGGCGACGTTTCTCAGCTACCTGCCCTTCAAGCTCAGCCTCATGGCGCGCGTGGCCATCCATCGACAACGCGACAAGGTTCCGCTCGCCCTGATCGGCCCGTGGTTCGCTGCGATTGGAGTCGTGTTGATCGCCACTGTCGGGCCGATCCTTGCCGTTTCCATCTGGCGTCAGCGCCTCGACGCGCTCTGGATCATCGGGCTGATTGTGCTGCTCGGTGTGGTGGCCGCGACTATTTCCACATTGGCGTCCCTGCTCGGCAACGCCCGGGGATTGGGCCTGATCCAGCGATGGGCCGACCGCCAGCCCATCGGATTCCTCCGCCGATTCGTCCGCTCCGAACCATTCTGCACGTTCGACGAAGCGCTGGCCATGCTCGGCCGGTTTCCACATGTCGGCGTCCTGATCGCACTGCGAATGGCCGATCTGACCGCGATGGCCGCACGCTTCTACCTCGCCGGCCGGATCGTCGGCTCGCCCATGACCCCCGGCGATTCGTTCCTCGGCTCCATCGCCTATTTCCTGATCGGTGTCTTCAGCCCCATCGGCTCGCTCGGCGCCCGCGAGGGCGGCACCGCTGGGCTTCTGTCACAACTCGGACAGATTGATCTCGAACAACTCGCCCTCATCGCCGTCGTCGTCACGGGGGCCGAGCTGATTGTCAATACCTTCTTCGCTGCCGTCGGCATCGCATGGCTCCGCCCCGATCGACTCATCCGAACCGCCCAGCCGACGGACCTACCATCCCGTGATGCGCATCGTACTGGCCACACTCAATCCGACGATCGGTGACATCGCCGGCAACACGGCGAAAATCATCCACGCCATCGATTGCGCCAGACGCAACAACGCCGAGCTCATCGTTCTTCCCGAACTGGCAATCTCCGGCTACCCGCCCCGCGACCTGCTGCTCTACCATGATTTCATCGATCGCTGCATCCGGGAATCAACGAAGATCGGCCGGGAGCACTCGGCGGGTATCACCATCATCTTCGGCGCCCCGCTCAGACACGAATCCAAGCCGAAGTCGCTCACCAACAGCCTGCTCGCCTACCGCGATGGCGATCTCCTGGCCCGGTACAACAAACGCCTGCTCCCGACGTACGACGTCTTCGATGAATGCCGCTATTTCGAGCCCGGCGATACGCCGGCGGTCATCGAGGTCGGCGGCAAACGCATCGGGCTCAGCATCTGCGAAGACGCCTGGCAAGGCGAAGACGTCGGTCGATCGCACCGCTATGCCGACTTGCCCGACCCCATCGCCCAGCTTGTCGATGCCGGCGCCGAGATCATCGTCAACCCCTCCGCCAGCCCATTCGTCCTCGGCAAGCACCAACGCCACCGAGAGATCCTCGCCGGCCACGCACGCAGACACCACGTGCCCTGTCTCGCAGTGAACCAGCTCGGCGGCAACGATGAACTCGTCTTCGACGGCTCGGCATTCGCCATTGACTCCCTCGGCCACATCTCAGACAGCAAGCCCGCCTTTACCGACGACATGCTCGTGGTTGATGTTGGATCTGATCCGAGGCCGCCTCATCTTCATGCTGGTGATGAGACCGACCCGCTGCTCAGCGCGCTCGTGCTCGGCGTCCGTGATTATGTCCACAAAACTGGATTTTCCAAGGTCTGTCTCGGGCTCTCCGGCGGGATCGACTCCGCGGTGACGGCGGCCATCGCCACCATCGCACTCGGACCCGACAACATCACCGGCGTCGCCATGCCCGGCAAGTATTCTTCCCGGCACTCCGTCGACGATGCCCGAGAACTCGCCCGATGCCTCGGCTGCCGATTCCTGCTCTGCCCGATCGAGCACGCCTTCGCCGGCTTCCGTGGCTCACTCAACACGGCCTTTGATCAGATCGGCCAGCGCCCGCTTGGAGAGTCACTGCCCGATCTTGCCGAGGAAAATCTCCAGGCCCGGGTCCGGGGCACCACGCTCATGGCCATCTCGAACCGCACCGGCGATCTCCTGCTCACCACCGGGAACAAAAGCGAGCTCGCGGTCGGCTACTGCACGCTGTATGGCGATATGAACGGCGGGCTCGCGGTCCTCAGCGATGTCACCAAGAACCTTGTCTATCGGCTGGCGCACGAGATCAACACCCACCACGCCCGGCTCGGTCTGAACAGCCCGCCGATTCCTCAATCAACCATCGACAAGCCGCCGAGTGCCGAGCTGGCGCCGGACCAGAAGGATGCCGACACGCTCCCGCCCTACGACGTGCTGGACGAGATCGTCCGCCGACACGTCGAGCAGCACGAATCCGCCGAGGCCATCGTCAAGGCGACAGGATTCGATCGGCCAACCGTTGAACGGATCGTCGGCATGATCGCCCGGAACGAATACAAGCGCAAACAGATCGCGATCGGGCTGAAGGTCACCAGTGTCGCCTTCGGCTCGGGCCGACGCATGCCCATCGCACGGGCCTGATTGTCAGCCGTCCGGGCCTACGCAACACCAACACCGGATTCCTCAAGAACGCGCTCCGCGTAGCTGTTCATCGCATCGCGAAGCTGCTCGAAGCTCTCGAGCACATACAGGATCGGCTGGTAGTGGTCGATCTCGAAGGGTGTGTCGCACACCAGTTCCATTTCAAATGGCCGACGATCGACGTGCGGGCTTTCCAGCGCATGGTTGCTCTCACTGATCGAGCTGATCAGGCCCGAGCCGTAGAGCTTGACCTCGCCCCGTTCGCGGATGAGACCGAACTCCACGGTGAACCAGAACAGCCGGGCCAGTCGTTCGATGTGGTATGGGTCGTCGCAGAACAGCGCCGCCTTGCCGTAGGTCTGGAGAAACTCCGCAAAGACCGGATCGGCGTGCAGCGGGACATGTCCAAACACGTCATGGAAAATGTCCGGCTCGGGCAGGTATTCCAACAGCTCGCGCGGCCTCACCGTCACGGTCGTCGGAAAACGCCGCTTGGCCAGGCACGCAAAGAACGCCTTGGCCGGCAGGTAGCCGGGCACCGGATGGCTCTGCCAGCCCGTCAGGTCCTTCAGCCGATCGTTCACATCCGCGATCACCGGCACACGCTCCGGCGTCAGCCCGATCGCCTCAAGCCCATTCAAAAAGACATCCGAAGCCTGATCCGCCAGCGTCTCCATCCGACGCTCGTACATCAGCCTCCACACCGCGTGGTCCTCATCGGTGTACCGGTCATTGTGCTGCGTGATGAAGAATTTGTTCGGGTCGATCTGGTCGCTCGGCAGGTTCGGGGCCGCATCTGCCGCCGCTTGGGCAATCTCGGCCTCGGAATCCTTGATGACGTCGGAATACCGGATGTCAGCGCGCATGGTCCTTCTCCTTGTGCTCTCAGGCCGGCAATATTCTACATCCGTATCGACAACCACGCCGGCAGGCTCGGTTCTTCCGGCGCCAATGCCCTAGGCTCCGCTTGTCAGGGCCTCGATCAGCCGATCTATGTGCCGGCCGGCGCCCTCGCCGGTGCTCTGCCGCTCGCCGAAGGGCACCCGGATGATGTCATACGCCGTCCGGATGTCGATCCCGAGCGCATCGACCCCGACCAGCGTGCCCGGCCCCGACGATCGAGGATCGAACGCGTGCGCCAGCCGACCAAGTGATTCCCGATCGGCGTTGTACCGTTTGCACAGCCCCGGTTCGTCCGCCGCGATCGGGTTGCTGAGGTCGATCTCATCACCATCGGCAACGATCGGGCCGAACCGGACCGCAATGATCTCGGCCTGTGCCCAGCGTGGCTCGGTGACGTCGCCGTGGTAGATCCGCCACCGGTCCGCCGACTCACAGATACTCCCGTCGATTTCCTCGAGCGTGACAAGCACCTGCATCGCGTCGTTCCGCTCCTCCGGCACCCAGAGCACGGTCTGCTCCGCCTCGAACGCATACGACCCCACGGGGAAAACCAGTCGACCCGAGGCATTGTCGATCACGGTCCGCACGGGTGTGGGCGAATCGTCGCAGATCAGTGCCGCGTGCCGTTCGCTCCGCAAGGCAATCTCGAGCTGGGTCAGTTCGTCCATGGCTGCATCATCGCGCGCCGGGCCCGGGGTCTCAATTCCGGCGCATAAAAAACCACGGGACCGAGCATCGGCCCCGTGGATCGGGTATCGGCACTGGAGTCGGCGAATCAGCGTGACCGACCCGCCCCTCTGGTCACTCAGCGGCGGCGACGGGTCGCTTTGCGCCGCGTGGCCTTCTTGCGCGTGGCCTTCTTCCGAGTCGCCTTCTTGCGAGTGGCTTTCTTGCGTGTTGCCTTCTTGCGTGTTGCCTTCTTCCGTGTTGCCTTCTTGCGTGTGGCTTTCTTCCGTGTTGCCTTCTTGCGAGTGGCCTTCTTGCGTGTTGCCTTCTTCCGTGTCGCCTTCTTGCGTGTTGCCTTCTTGCGTGTTGCCTTCTTGCGTGTGGCCTTCTTGCGTGTGGCCTTCTTCCGTGTTGCTTTCTTCCGTGTTGCCTTCTTGCGTGTTGCCTTCTTGCGAGTGGCCTTTTTCCTTGTGGCCTTTTTCCGTGTTGCTTTCTTCGCCATCAGTGCTTCTCCGTTGCGTCCTCTGTCGTTCTCCGTGACTGCCTCGGCCGAGGACACAGGGTGCATGCATGCAGTGTGCAGTCAACTGGACTATCGGAACACGTGTGATGCCATCTTGAGCAATACACACGACATCGTGAGGCGCACAGTGCGCGATAAACATCATGTTGTCAAGTGTCGCTTCCATCTGTCCACATTTTCAATCGTTCAAACACTTCTCGTGCGCAACACACTCGGCCCGACACATCACGTGTATGGATCGATTCACAGCTGTCGGTTGTTTCATTTCACAATCAATGCGCACTCCATCTCGACAACGATCACGGTGCACGTGTGTCACACCATCGCACCACCCGGACGTGGAAACCACGCGGTGCGCAGCACAATCAAGACATCAAACGAATGAATCGTGTTCGTGAACAATCGGAGCATGTTCACGGAAGATGCGCGTTCAATCGCTGCTGTTGTCGCCTGTTTGTGTGTTTCTGTGTGTGCGAGCAGGTTGACCAAGACTCTTGAGCGATGTGTTGTTCACGCGGTTATACGCTGCCAGTGTTTGCTCATCGGTTGCAAGCATGGCTACACGCGCGCGCACGATTCCAAGCGCCGGGTTGTACCAGAACGCGCTGTCATGCCCCGTCACGTCAAACAACGGCCAAGGATGTTCCCAGTCCGCTTGCTCGACCGACGCCACCTCCATCCAGGGACGGTCCCCATCCAACAGCATGTTCGGTGGCAGTTCTCCCCCAAACCAGGCGGGAACAATCGTCTCGGCCCAGCCACGCGGGTTGTTGTCGGCCTGACCCGACTGCGATCGAAGCACCATCTCATCGCTGATCTTCACAACCGAGGTCCGCGTCTGCTCCAGTCTGGCCTCGAAGTGCTCTCCAGATCGGCTTGCAATCACCGCGCCCCCGGCGATCGCCGCCAACACGAGCGCAGCCACAAGATTCACCACATGGCGCATCAAACCAGACCCCAACGCGGAACCCGAATCACAACACCACCCTTATCGGCATCACAACCTCGGCAACAACCCACCCCTCGGAACGTCCGACAAACACGGCCACGACCCTTCCGGTTGTGCCGATTGAACGGTCTAGACTCGACCGAAAACACCGATCGAAGACGTCATAGGAGCACGCTGTGGGCCATATCTCGACACACACCCTCAACTCTGGCCTTCGGGTCCTGATCGAACCTATCCCGAGCGTCGAGTCCGTCGGCATCAGTTGGCTCTTCCAGGCCGGCACCGCCTCCGAACCGCAGGACCGCGCCGGCATCGCCTCCATGACCTGCGAGATGCTCCTCCGTGGCGGTGGAACCCGAGATTCCCGCACGTTCGCCGACGATCTCGACCGGATCGGAGCCACGCGATCTGTCGATTGCACCGGCCGGACCACGCACGTCCGCTGCTCAACCCTCGGCGACCGCCTTCACGATGTCCTGCCCATGCTCACGGACATGGTTCGGGAGCCCCGGCTCGAGGCCGCAACGCTCGAACCCGCACGCGAGCTCGCCCTCCAAGCCCTCGAATCGCTCAACGACGACCCGCGAGAACGCGCCGTCATCAATGCCAGCGCCCGCCACTTCCCGGCCCCGTTCAACAGATCCATCTATGGCGACGAATCCGGAATCAAAGCGACCACGGTCGATGATGTCCGCCGGTTCTGGTCCACCCACGCAGCTCCGAATGAGTCGATCCTCGCCATCGCCGGCAACGTCGATCCCGAAACCGCACTGGCCAGGATCGATGGGCTCCTCGGTGACTGGATCGGCCAATCCGAGCATCTCGAGGTTCAGAACGAACCGAAGCGGGGACCCGACCACATCGAGGATGATTCCAACCAGGTGCAGATTCTCCTGCTCGCCGAGGCTCCCTGTGAACGCGACGAACGGGCTGCCCTGCTCACCAAGATCGCGGTCAATGTGCTCTCCGGCGGGATGTCCGGCCGGCTCTTTTCCGAGGTCCGCGAGAAAAGAGGCTTGTGCTACACCGTGTCCGCCTCGTATCAAGGTGACGATCGCTTCGGCGTCCTGAGCGCCTACGTGGGCACCGCCCCGGACCGCGCCCAGCAGTCGCTCGATGTCCTGACCAGCGAGCTCGAACGCATATTCACACCGGATGGGGCCGTCAGCGAGGCCGAGTTCCACCGGGCCAAGATCGGGATGAAGACGAACGTTGTGTTCCACAGCGAATCGTCCGCAGGCCGGGCCGCCGGGCTTTCGGGCGATGTCCGCCGTCTCGGCCGGGCTCGATCGCTTGACGAGATTCTCTCGAATCTTGAAAGCGTCACGCTTGACGAGCTCAACGCCTACCTCGCCTCGGCCTCACTCGAGGGCATCACGCTCCAGACCCTCGGCCCGACCGCCCTGACGCCGCCGGCCTCGCTCGGACTCTGATCCCGCCCGCTAGACTCTGCCCGATGTCACCCAAACTCCGAAGAAATCTCACGCAGTACGGCCTGCTCTCGATCACGCTGCTCATCCTCGGTACATTCCTCATTCTGCCTATCTTCCTCACCGTCCGTGGAGGACTGATTGAGACCGTCCAGACCGCACAGGGCGAATCCACCCGATGGACGCTCCAGCACGTCGCCCTCGTCTTTGCCAACCCGCTCTACCGCGAGGGCCTGATCAACACGTTCCTTATCGCGTGCGCCGTCACCTCGCTCGCCACGCTGATCTCGCTCCCCCTGGCGCTCTTGAGCGCCCGATACACCTTTCCCTTCAAGCCCGTATTCAATGCGATGATCCTCGTGCCGTTGATCCTCCCGCCCTTCGTCGGCGCCATCGGCATGCGCGCCATCCTCGGCCGTCAGGGCATGCTCAACGCGCTGCTCGGGACCGATTTCGATGTCCTCGGTCGGGCGCGCATCGTCGGCGTCATCATCGTGGAAACACTCCACCTCTATCCGATCATCTATCTCAACGCGACCGCAGCCCTGGCGAATCTTGATCCGGCGCTCGATGAGGCCGCCGAGAACCTCGGCGCCGGTCCTTGGCGCCGATTCTTCAAGATCGTGCTTCCGCTGATCCGTCCGGGTCTGTTCGCCGGCGGGACGATTGTTTTCATCTGGTCATTCACCGAGCTCGGCACGCCGCTGATGTTTGACTACAACCGCGTCACACCGGTCCAGATTTTCTCCGGTCTCAAAGAGATCCAGTCCTCGGCTGTCCCGTATGCCCTCACCATCGTTCTGCTTGCTGCAGCCATCTTATGGTACATCATCGGGAAGCTGATCTTCGGGCGCAAGGGCTACGCGATGTATTCCAAAGCCTCGCGAGCTTCCGCCGAGCACAAACTCCCGTGGTGGGGCGGCCTGCTGGCGATGGGGCTGTTCTCAGCCGTCACGGCGGCCGCGATTCTGCCCCACATCGGCGTCGTGCTGACCAGCGTTGCCGCGCCGTGGGGGTGGTCCGGCACCGTCCTGCCCACCGCCTACACCGACCAGCACTTCATCACCGCGCTTTCCGATCCAGTCTCGTCAGTCTCCATCCGCA
>DRKT01000085.1 GCA_011053195.1 Phycisphaerales bacterium
ACAACACCGGAGAGGCCTTTACGATGAGCCCCGGCGCCGGGTCGTATCTCATCGTCGATGGAGTTGGGAAGGGTGATCCGAATGGCAAGGGCGCCCTGCTCGCGCGGGCTCTGGAACGAACCGGTGCCGATGTTCGTTTGATCGCTTCGGATGCCATGCCGGCCGATCTGCTCGGATTCCAGTCCCACGATCTCGTGATCCTCCAGAATGTTCCGGCCGATGCCGTCTCTGAAGAATCGCAGCACGCGCTCGCGGCCCACGTCCGCGATATGGGCGGCGGACTGATCATGGTCGGCGGACCATACTCCTTCGGCTCAGGCGGGTGGGCAGGAACACCCATCGAGCCCATGCTCCCCGTCCGCCTCGATCTCGCGGAGCGTCTTGTCGAACGACGGACCGCGATCGTGCTCGTGCTCGATGGGTCCGGTTCCATGTCCTCACCGGTTGGGGGCTCGTTCAAGTCGCAGCAGGAAATCGCCAATGCCGCCGCTGCTGCAGCCGCCCGAAGCCTCGGCTCGACCGATCTCGTCGGAGTCATTCGGTTTTCCAGCTCGGCAACCTGGGTCCGCGAACTCGGTCCAAATGACGACACCGACGCCACAACCGAGGCCATCCAGTCCATTTCCTCCGGCGGCGGAACGAACATTCCTCCGGCGCTCGTCATGGCCGGCGACGCATTGCGGGATGTCAAGGCTGCGGTCAAGCACATCATCGTGCTTTCCGATGGACGATCCTCAGGCGAAGCGGTTCTGCCCGAGCTGTGCCAACGATTGGCCGACGAGGGCATCAACGTCTCGACGATCTCCGTCGGTGATGCCGCCGATACGCAAACCATGTTCGCCATGGCGCAGCGTGGTGGTGGGGTGCACTACCCGGTCACGAATCCGAACGTGCTGCCGCGTGTCTTTGTGCGTGCGGTTCGGCTTGTGCGCGATCCCTTGATCAAGGAAGGCGAGTTCATCCCCGTGGCGCTGCCCACCGGCTCGCCCGCACTGACGGGCTTGGAAGAGATCAGGCCGCTGGAAGGCCTCGTGCTCACCCGCTTTCGTGAAGAACCAACGGTCACCAACGCGCTCGCCACACCGGAAGGTGAGCCTGTGCTGTCGCATTGGTCGGCCGGGCTCGGGCGAGTGGCCGCCTTCACGTCCGATGCCTCGACATGGGCGGCCCCGTGGCTGCGATGGTCAGGCTACGACGTCTTCTGGTCCCAACTTGCCAGACTCACCGCCAGACCACCGGCCGGCCGAGGATTCGAACTCACCACGGACATCGAAACCGGTCGGCTCCGAATCCGGCTGTCCGCGTTCGATTCTCAGGGTGAACCGATTGACGGGCTTCTGACACCGGCCGTTGTCTATGCTCCAGACGGAACGAAAGTGAATATTACACTGGAGCAAGTGGCGCCGGGAGAATACGCCGGTTCCGCACCGGCCATGCAAAGCGGCAACTACATCGCGGTCATCAAACCAAGAAATGGAACCAAGGCGCTTCCGCCAGTCCTCGGCGGCGCGACCCAGGCCTCTTCAATCGAATACCGAGCCCTCCGATCCAACACTGCCCTGCTCGAACGCATTGCCACCGTCACGGGCGGGAAGGTGCTCGCCTTCGACAGCGTGTCGGCAGCGGATCTCTACAACCGAGAACGCATCGAGCCGAGACTCGCCGAGTCGTCGCTCTGGCGCGTGCTCTTGGTGCTTTCGATCATCACCATGCTTCTGGATGTGGCCACACGGAGGATCGCATGGGATCGGTATCTCATGTTTCGCCGACCAGCGCTGGCGCAGGCGTCCGAGCGATCCGCTCACCAAACTCTGGGCCTGCTGCGACGGGCAACCGCCAAGCGAAAGACACCAAAACGCTCCGCAGCACAGGTCGAATCCGATGCGAAACAACTGGCGATCGAGGCCCGTCGAAGGCGCCAGGAGGCCCGGTTGCGTGAGGTCCAATCAAACAATGAGCAGGAGGACGCGAACACCGCTCAGCAACCCGAACCCTCCGAAGAGCCCGAGTCCGGTCTGCTCGCCGCCAAACGGCGAGCACGCGAACGCTTCGAACAGGATCGCTAGGCATGAACAAAGAACCATGGCAGCTCTCGCCGACCACCCGGTTCGACAACCGGGCAGAGCGCTATGCCCGGTTTCGCCCTGCCTATCCCGCGGTTGCGATCGATGCCGTTCTCGATCAACTGGGCGATCCGGCATCCATCACCGCAGCGGACCTCGGCGCCGGCACCGGCATCTTCTCCCGACTGCTCGCCGAGCGGGGTGTGCGGGTTCTGGCGATTGAACCGAACGACAATATGAGATCGGCCGCAACACCGCACAGGGACGTTCACTGGGCCAATGCGACCGCCGAAGCGACCGGTCTTGCATCCGGTTCTGTTGATCTCGTGGTTGCGGCCCAGGCATGGCACTGGTTCGAGCCGACGAAAACCGCCGCCGAGGTCGCACGCATTCTTCGGCCCGGCGGCCGGCTGGCCCTGGTGTGGTATGACGACCGCCCCGGCTGCCCGGCAAGCGCTCGATACCGCCGGGCCGTCAAACCCGGCGCAACCGAGGCCTTTGGAAGCCACAC
>DRKT01000086.1 GCA_011053195.1 Phycisphaerales bacterium
GAGTCCGCAGCGTCGAGCGTGCTGTCAAAGTTCACATCGCCCAGGGCGTTCCCGGCGTTGAAGTTCGCAAGCCAGAAATTGTAATCAGCACTGTCGACCGAGCCGTCGAGATTCTGGTCCGCGATGACGAAGCCCTTGGGCGTGCCATAGGGCGAATACTCGATGCGTTCGCTCGACCCGTGGCCGGCGATGAAGACCACATCGCCACGACCCACTCCAGAGGCCCTGTATACAGCCCAATCTCGCACAAAACCGGAAACTTCACGCCCAAATAGGTCATACGGGCACGGATGTTTGTCGGCCTTGTGTTATCGCCCTAAAGTCTGGCCGCGTTCGGTCCGTCGTCAGGATGGCGGCTGCCGGTGTGCGCTCGGAATACGAATGCCGGCGGAACTGGCCGGTGGAAGGGAACCTTCGTTATGTCGCAGGCCTCGATCTCAGCTCCCGGCAAGTCCGGCTCTCGGCTCTCCGATTCACTCCCGGACGACACGCTGCTCGGCTGGCTTCGCTCCATGCAACTTATACGCGAGTTCGAGACCCGAACGATGCAGGCCTACCAGCAGGCCAAGATCGGCGGCTTCTGCCACATCTATACCGGCGAAGAGGCCTCAGCGGTCGGGACATTCGCTTGCGCCAAGCCAACCGACCCCGTCGTGCTCGCCTACCGCGATCATGGCCACGCTCTCGCGCGGGGTATGGACCCCAAGGTCTGCATGGCGGAGATGTTCGGCAAAGCTGCCGGGTGCGCCAAGGGCAAGGGCGGCTCGATGCACATGTTCGACAAACCGCACTGGCTTTTCGGAGGCCACGGCATCGTCGGCGCCCAGACCCCACTCGGCGCCGGACTCGCCTTTGCTGCCCGATACGAATGGGATGTCCTCGGCACCGGCGAGAAGAAAATCTGTCTCTGCTATCTCGGCGATGGTGCGGTCGATCAGGGCGCCTTTTCCGAAGCACTCAACCTCGTCGCGCTCTACTCGCTGCCGGTGATCTACATCATCGAAAACAACGGCTATTCCATGGGCACCGCCATCAAACGCCACAGCGCCAACGCCGAGCACCTCATCGAACGCGGCAAGGCCTTCGGCATCAACGCCGTCGAAATCGACGGCCTGGACATCCGCAACCTCTATGACCAGTTCAAGCCCATCGCCGATGAGTGCCGGGATCTCCAACGCCCGGCCTTCATCGACCTCAAGACCTACCGCTATCAGGGCCACTCCATGTCCGACCCGCAGAAATACCGCACCAAGGATGAAGTCGACCGCTACAAGAAGAAGGACTCGATCGCCAACCTTCTGCACCACCTGATGACCGAACGCAACTGCATCGACGAGGCCGGCTGGAAGGCCATGCGCAAAGAATTGTCCGCCGAGGTCAAAGAAGCCGTCGAGTTCGCCGAGCAGGCCCCCAAGCCCGATCCAAGCGAGCTGTTCACGGATGTCTATACCAATCCTCAACCCAACCTCAGCCCGAGCGCTGTATACCACCACGGCGAAAAGAACCCGCTGTTGTAGAGCCTCTCAATGGACATCATCCCCGCATTGCTGTTGGCCGTTCCCATTGCCACCATTCTGCTTTCCGTCCGTATTCTCATGGTTCTTCAAAATCGAAAGCACGCGTCAGAAACCGAATCATCACACACAGTCATCACGATTCCAGAAGATCACAAAGAGCACACCCCATGACCACGATCGACCTCCATCCCGCGACCATTCCCAATGTGCCCCAGCCGGACTTCTCCGTGCCTCTCCCACCTCGTGAGGGCGAGCGGATCATCCAATTCCGCGAGGCTCTTCGTGAAGCCATGAGCCACGAGATGCGTCAGGACAAACGCATCTTCCTCATCGGCGAAGAGGTCGCCCAGTACAACGGCGCGTACAAGGTCAGCCAGGGCATGCTCGATGAGTTCGGAGCCAAGCGGATCATCGACTCGCCGATCTCTGAAAGCGGCTTCGCGGGCATGTGTACCGGAGCCGCCATGTACGGCCTGCGACCCATTGTCGAGTTCATGTCGTGGTCCTTCAGCCTCGTGGCGGCCGACCCAATCCTCAACAACATCCCCAAGATGCTCTACATGTCCGGCGGGCAGTTCGGCTGCCCGATCGTCCTCCGAGGCAATGACGGCGCCGGCGGCCAACTCGGCTCGACCCATTCATGGTGCGTGGAAGGCCTCTTCGCCAACGTCCCCGGCATGAAAATGGCCATCCCCAGCAACCCGTACGATGCCAAGGGACTGCTCGCCACAGCCATCGCCGACCCCGACCCCGTCTTCTTCCTCGAATCAGAACGCATGCTTGGCGACAAGGCGCACGTCCCCGAAGAACAGTACTACATCCCCTTCGGTAAGGCCCGACTCTGCCGACAGGGCGATGCCTGCACACTCGTCAGCTTCGGTCGGCCCGTCAATTTCTGCCTCGAAGCCGCCGAAACGCTGGCCAATGAGGGCATCGAGGTCGATGTCCTGGATATGCGCACGATCCGTCCGCTGGATATCGACTCGGTCATCGAATCGCTCAAAAAAACGGGTCGTGTGGTCGTCGTCGACCAGAGCTGGCCCTTCGCCGGCATCTCGTCGGAGGTCATCACCCAGATCATCGAGCACGGCTTCGACTGGCTCGACGCCCAACCCACCCGGGTCAACACCGCCGACGTTCCAACGCCATACGCCAAAGATCTCGAGTACGATTACCTTCCGAACCCGGACCGGATTGTGGACGCTGTGCGCACCGTTTTGAACTGAGGAACCCAATGCCCATCCAAGTCACCATGCCCCGAATGTCCGACACC
>DRKT01000087.1 GCA_011053195.1 Phycisphaerales bacterium
CCCCGATCGATGTAGGTCTTGGCCTGCTCAAACTGCCCGGCCCGGACCAGCACGTTGGCCATCGCGACGATCAGCCTGAGGTCATCGGGATGCTGTTCGAGTTCCTGGGCGATGATGGACTGCGCCTCGGATTGGTTGCCCCGGTCCATTGCGATCTGGGACTGCGCCAAGGCCTTGATGACCGGGTCCGTGCTGGAGTCCGCATCGACAAGCGAGCGGACCGTTTCGAGCTGACGGGTAATGGTCTCGATGTCGGGCCGGGTGTCGTGGGCCCGGGAGAGCAGCTCCTCCGCCCGCTCGAAGTTGCGCAGACCCATGTACACATTGGCCAGCTTGAACATCGTCTCGACATCGTTGGGCTCGATGTCGTGGGCTTTTTCGAGCAGTTCACGTTCGAGCCCGGGGTTGCCCAGCTTGCCCGCAACCTCCGCCGACAGACGCAGCCCCGCGGCATTGCTCTCGTTGGTCACGGTGTTGTACGCCCGGAAAAGGCGGTCGGCCTTGGCCAAGTCTCCCTCGGCCATGGCCAGCCGAGCGTCGATGTATTGCATCATCGGGTTCTCTTCGGGGATCTCGCCGGCCAGTTCATCACGGGCGGCCTTGGCGCGCTCGAGCCACTGCGTCTGGGCCTCGGGCTGCGATGACACGAGGGCCAGTTGAGAGAGTGCCGAGTCGGCAATCTGATACTTCGCGACCACCCGATCGTTGTACCGACGCAGCCCATCGGCCGACACGGGAATGTCGGGCAGAGACGCGATCTGTTCAAAGATGGCGATGGCCTTGTCATGGAGCCTGGCCTGTTTGAAGAACATCCCCCGGCCGAACTGCACCCGCGCATCATCGGGGCGAAGCTCCGCGGCCCGGTCCCAGATCGCTGCCAGACGATCGACCGACTGATCCGGCGCCACTGTCGGTAGCAGACTGGTCAGCAGCGTCAAGGTCTGGATCGTGAGCTCGTCGGCTTCGGCGCTCTGGGCCCGGTCCGCGATTTCCACCACGCGATCCTTGAATGTGTCGAGCACTTTCCGACGAGCGTTGATCTGGTCCGCACCGAAAAGCTCAAGCTTGGCGACATCGCGCAACGCCTCGGTGATGTCCGATCGAAGCAGCAGCAATTCGCCCGCGATGCTCTGCGGATTGGCCTCGTTGAATGACCGGACTACCTCGTGTGCCTTGCGGTTGGCTTCATCTTCCTCGCTGGTCCGATCGTTGCGACGGGCCGTGGCGGCCATGCTCGTGTAAATGTTGTACAGGGCGTCGGCGATTACCGGGTCATCGGGTCTGGCCTCTTGGGCGGCTGTCAGATCGTCAATGGCCTGATCGAACTGTTCTTCTGTGATATCGGTGCTGAAGAGCGACAGCGTGGCGATGGCCTCGCCCCGGTACCGCCGGAGCGACTTCCACAGGTCCGAATCCTGCTGGTCATAGAGCAGGTTCCCGATTCGGTTGACCTCCTCGATCAGCGCTTCGTAGCCCTCTCGTCTCGGCGGGCCCGACCGGATCATCTTGAGCAGCTCATCAAGATACAACTCATGCGCCGCCTGGTCGGTCCGCTTGACCTCGGCGATCGCACGGAGCACGTTGCGGTACTTGTCAAACTGCTTCTGGTATTCGACCGAAGTCTCGGTCGGCTTCTGCCGGATCGCGTTGAGATACGCCTCGAGCCACTCCAGATTCGTCCGCTCCTCGGCGACGGCGGTGCCCCATTCGTGCTCGGCGACCTTCCAGTTGCCCTCGTCCTGCGCCTTCTGCGCCAGCCGGGCATGGTCTTCGCCTGACTTCATCAGGACGGTCATCGTGCCCCAGACGGCGGCTCCCAGGGCGGCGATCAGGACGATGGACAGCAGAACGACGAATCTCACATTCACGCGGCCGGACATGCTCTTGGGTCCTTTCTGGACGGGATGGGATCAG
The DNA here is from genome assembly GCA_011053195.1 of Phycisphaerales bacterium. Classification (GTDB taxonomy): domain Bacteria; phylum Planctomycetota; class Phycisphaerae; order Phycisphaerales; family UBA1924. Next base: position 1,915 of record DRKT01000087.1, read on the forward strand.
TTCTCACGCGAGGGATCATTGGCGGCAAAGTTGCCCGGCGGATACCGGCCGGCCTCGACCTCGACCCAATCCGGCACGCAGAGCACCAGGTCCGGCAGCAACTCGCCCAGCAGGCTCGAAGCGACTTCGGCAAGCTGCTCCGGGCTCGTCACCGAAACAGACGTGAACTGGACCTTCATGTAATACGCATAGTCGTTCTCGAGGTTGAACGCGAGGAAGCGCACATCCTTGGCGCTGCTCGCTACAGTGCCATTGGCGACAAAGAAGTAGCCTGAAAAAATCTTGCCCGAACCCGGCTGATCGTAGGTGCTGGCGCGGAGCCGAACATGCTCGATTCCGCGTGGAAGCCGGACCCGTTTGCCCCGCGTGTCAGACCACTTGGCGCTGGTCCTGGCCGTGTAGACCGGGTCCACATCCATGGTCGGGTCAAGAATCCATCGGGACTGATCGAGATTGAGCGGGTAGGTCTGGCTCGCCGCGACCTGGGTCATTCCGCCGCCGACGAAGCACCGTTCGGGAACATGGGGAACGGTGTCGATCTGGTTGGTGTAGTACGCCACGTGGAGTTCAACGACGTGCCGGATGCCGTCCGGGCCGGGCTCTTTTTGCATATAAGTGCGCGAGACGTAGTTGGAGGTCCCGAGCACCTCGAGAATCTCCGCAGCGACGATCTTGTCCTGGCCGACCTTGATCCATGATTCGGTCTCGGTCGGGATGGTGGCCACCTTGCGGTTGTCCGAAGCGTAGATGGGAAGTTTGGTCAGGTGGTACTTGTAGGTGTTGATCGCCCATCCCATACCCATCGCCGAGCCGGAGAGGATCACCAGAAGGACAAACGAGGCGGGGTGGATCAGCCGGAGCGGGCTTGGGGTCTCAGCAGAGCGTTTCGGTTTGGCCTGCGTTTCAGGGGCGGGCGTGATCCTGCCAAGGACCCAGACGATACCCAGAAACAGAGCCAGACCCGGGATCAGCAGCAGCGTCCCGATCAGGGTGTGCGCCTGGCCCTGCGCCAGATCTGAGTTGCCCAACGTCGCC
>DRKT01000088.1 GCA_011053195.1 Phycisphaerales bacterium
ACCAAACCGGTCGATGACCACCCCAAGCGCGAGAGCACCGTCCCGCCGCCACCACCCGTCGGACCGGCACCAAAGACGCCGCGGGCTCCGAGCCCCTTCGGCCGAGCCAAACCGCTCCGCCGGCCGACAAACGGCGACTCGGCCCACAAAAAATGGACCGACTGAGAACCCTTCAACAAGGAACTGGACACCATGTTTGACAAGCTGATCGGCAAGTGGCGGGGGGACAGTCACGAGCAGCAGCCGCGTCAGATGCCACAGAGGCCATCCATCGCCATGCCAAATCCACCACAGGTCCGGCCCGAGATGGTCAACTTCGACATCGTCGATGGGGCCCTCGTCACCACCGTCCTCCAGTCCAAACTCCTCGGCCCGGACTCGGCGGACCTCGTCGAAACCATCCTCGCCGAGCTCGAAGCCTGCGAGCAGGTCCAGCATGTCATCGTTGACCTCGAAAACATCGAAATGATGGATTCAAGCGCCCTGGGCATGCTGGTCTTCCTCAACAACCGCCTCCAACTCATCGAGGGTCGGCTCGTGATCGTCAACGCGGCGGTCACCCTCGAACAGATGTTCCGCATCACCCAGCTCGACCGGATGCTCCCCGTCTGCCGGGATGTCATGAAAGCCGTCGCGATCGTCAATCGGGCCGCCTGACTTGCCCGGCACTCCCGGCATGCAAACAATCCACCAACCAAGGCCGGGGCATTGGTGTAATCGGTAGCACGGCAGTTTCTGGTACTGCTAGTTGGGGTTCGAGTCCCTAATGCCCTATTCCCGCACCTTCCCAACCTACGCACATCGCCTGCCCACTCCGGGTTGGCTTACTTCAGCAGTTCCACGCCGTGCGCCGCATCCGGGTCGAGCTGCATCTTCAGATAGGCCGCATAGAGCCCATCATGCGCCAGCAGTTCTTCGTGCGTACCCAGTTCGATGATCTCGCCTTTCTCCAGCACCGCGATCCGGTCCGCGTGACGGATCGTGCTCAGCCGATGGGCAATGACCACGCTCGTGCGCCCGACCATCAGCGCCGCGAGCGAGCGCTGGATCAGCGCTTCGGACTGTGAGTCCAGACTGCTCGTGGCCTCGTCGAGAATAAGCACGACCGGGTCGGCCAGGATCGCGCGCGCGATGGCGAGCCTCTGCTTCTGCCCGCCCGAGAGCCGAACGCCCCGCTCGCCGATGAGCGTGTCGTAGCCCTTTGGCATTTCTTCGATAAACCCATCGGCGTTGGCCTGCATCGCGGCGCGCACGATCTCGTCCATCGCCGCGTCCCGCCGCGCATACGCGATGTTCTCCGCGATGGTCCCATCGAACAGAAACACATCCTGCTCGACGATCCCGAGCAATTTCCGGTAGCTGTCCACATCGATCTCGCGCAGGTCCCGCCCGTCGAACAGGATCGTGCCCGCCGACGGGTCATAGAACCGCGCGATCAGATTGCACAGCGTCGTCTTGCCCGCGCCCGAAGGCCCGACCAGCGCCAGCGTCTGCCCCGGCTCGATCACCAGCGACAAATCCCGGATCACCATCGGCGATTGCTCATCGCCCGAACCCGGGTATGAAAACGACACATTGTCCAGCTCGAATCGGCCCCGCGCCCGGGCGCGTTCAAGCACGATTCCGCCACGCTTGCCGGCGAATTCCGTCGGCTCATCGAGCAGGTCCAGCGTCCGGTCAAGCGCCGAGAGGTTGTTCTGCACCGTGGTCGCGCTCGACGCGAGCGACTCCAATGGCCCCAGCAGCATCACCACGTACGTCACGAACATGATCACATCGCCCGGCGTGAGCTGGCCTGAAATCACCCGTGATCCGCCGTACACCAGCACCGCGGTGCTCGCGATCGGGATCAGCAGCGCCCACGACATCTCGACCGCGCGCGACCACCACCACGCGAAGAGTTCCTGCCGGATCATGTAGTGGTTCGAGCCCACGAACCGCCCGCTCTCACCGCGCCACCGGTTGAAGCCGCGCACGATGCGCATGCCCCCGAAGACCTCGGTGCTGTGGCTGTCGATGGATGTACGCGACCCCCGGATGTCGCGGTACACCGGCCTGATCCGCCCGATCCACGTTCTGTGCGTGATCCAGATCACCGGGATCAGCAGCAGCGCCCCGACCAGCATCGTCCAGTCCACGAATGCCAGGATCGCCAGCGTGATGCCGATCTGCGTGATCGCGCGCCACGGGTTGTAGATCAGGCTGAAGACCAGCTCGCCCACGCCGCCCGCATCTTCGCGCAGGATCGAGGCGATCCCGCCCGACTTGATCGCCTGCACCCGCTCCAGAGGCAGCCGAACCGCGTGCTCGAAAATCCGACGCCGGAACGACACCTGAAGCCGCTTCGTGATCCGTGTCACCTGCCATCGGCCCCACATCGAGATCACCACCGACACCGACGTCAGCGCCACCATGCCCAGCCCGATCAGCCACAGCATCGCCATCCGGTCCGGCGAGCCGTCCGCCGATCGTGGAATCGAGACGTACCGCGCCAGCGCCTCCGGCCCCGGCGTGTCCGCCCAGACGTAATCCATCACCAGTTTCGTCGACGCTGGCAGCACCATCCCGATCACCGTCGAGATGCTCAGCGTCACCAACGCCAGCGCGATCCGGAGATGGTGCCCCCGGCTGATCCCCCAAAACGCGCGCACAACCTGACCGAACGATCGGCTCCGCGTGTGCTTTTTCGTCGTGGTTGCGCCGAGCTGCTCGGTCGAGACGGCATCCCCCGCCCTGAGACGCTCACGCCGACGCTCCAGATAGGCCCGATACCGCCGGCTGCTCGACTTTCCAGACCCGTGCTCATGGCTCACGCCGGGATGGTAGGCTTTGGTCCTTCACACTCGAACGAAAGGAACCCTCGTATGCGCAGGCCCTGGCATGGATTGGCGCTGCATTGGCAGATTCTCTTGGGGCTCGTCCTCGGCGTCGTCGTCGGGCTCATCATCAACACCATGTGGACAGCCGACACCTGGCGCTCACTCGGGGTCAATGACCCGGCCACGCTGCTCGCCGGCGGCGCCAAGGCCGTCCAGTCCATGCAGCCCGGCGGCTCGAACGAATACCTCGACACCACCGCAAAGCTTGCCATCTTCTTTCATGATCTCAATGTCTTTATCGGCAAACTTTTCATGACCGGGCTCAAGTTCATTGCCGTCCCGATCGTTCTGTTCAGCCTCGCTGCCGGTGTGGCAAGCCTGAACGACACCGCCAAACTCGGGCGCATCGGCGGCAAGTCCATCCTGCTGTACCTCACCACCACCGCCATCGCCATCACCATCGGTTTGCTCACGGCCAACATCATCGCGCCGGGCAAGTCCATCCCCGAAGACAAACGGATCGAACTCGCCGCCCAGCAGCAGGAACTCGCCGAATCAAAGGTCGATGCCGCGCAGGCTCAGCAGCTCCGATCCACCTGGGACATCATCCTCGATATCTTCCCGTCCAACCCGTTCAAAGCTCTATCCAGCGGCAATACGCTTCAGGTCGTCGTGGTCGGGTTGCTCATCGGCGTGGCGCTCTCGCTGATGCCCAAAGAACAGGCCGAGCCCGTTGTCGATTTCTTCGAGGGCATGACGCAGGTGGTCATCAAAATAGTTGAGATCATCCTGAAAATCGCACCATACGCCGTCTTTGCGCTCATACTCAAGGTCGTCGTCGACCTCGGTGCCGACGTGCTCATGTCGCTGATCTGGTACAGCCTGACCGTCGTGCTCGGGCTCGCGGTGATGATGTTTTTCATCTACCCCGCCATCCTGAAAATGCTCTCTCCCGTCGGCTACCGGCGCTTCTTCCGCGCCATCAGCCCGGCCCAGCTGCTCGCCTTCAGTTCGGCAAGCTCCGGCGCCACCATGCCCGTCACCATGGAATGCGTCGAGAAACGCCTCGGCGTCTCCGAAGATGTGACCAGCTTCGTCATCCCCGTCGGCGCGACCATCAACATGGACGGCACCGCGCTCTATCAAGGGGTGGCTGCCGTCTTCATCGCGCAGATGTATGGCATCGACCTGACCATCGCCAACCAGCTCACCATCGTCCTCACCGCGACACTCGCCTCGATCGGAACCGCAGCCGTCCCCGGCGTGGGCATTGTCATGCTCGTCATCGTGCTCGAGGCCGTGCACATCCCGCTCAGCGGCATCGCCGTGATCCTCGGCGTGGATCGCATCCTCGACATGTGCCGGACGAGCTGCAATGTGACGGGTGACTGCATGGTTGCCGCCGTCGTTGCCGCCAGCGAGAACGAACTGCTCACCGAAGATGAAGTCCAGCAACTTCTCGATGCACCGCTCGATGAACACCCGCCCGGAACCTGAAGCCGATGGCGGTCAGTCGTCCCACCGGCGCAGGATGCGCTTGGCCTCATCGCGGTGCTCGCTCTCATCGCGTGCCATATC
>DRKT01000089.1 GCA_011053195.1 Phycisphaerales bacterium
CGGAAGATGTAGTCGAGGAGCCCCTCGGCGAGCAGGGCAATGAGGATGAAACCGACGCCGGCGATCAGAACCTCGGCGACGGCGACGCGGTGGAGCCGACGGCGCAGCGTCATAAGGGCGCTTCGTGCGGCATCGCCCGGGCGTGATTGGCATTCACCTTGGCGAGTCACAGTGCCTCCCTGCCTTGCGTTCATCCCGCCAGCGTACGGCCGACCCATGCTGTATTGGTCGGCCAGATGCGGGTTCCATCCCATCTCTTTGGACGCCGGTGCACACCAGAAGGTTCGTGCTGGGCCCGTGTGGTGGTTGCAAAGGGGAAAAATACTTACATAAGTCGAACAAGTCGGCGGCCGATCCATTCAACAGCGAGGATGAGTGTGAGGGCGATCAGGGCGATCGGGCTGTCCCAGAGGGGTTCGATGTCGGGTGTGCCGGCGATCCGGCGTTGTCGGTTGGGGAGGATGTCCTCGATGTCGGCGAGTTGGTCCGGAGAGAGGACGTTGCCGCCGGTGGTCTCGGCGAGCGAGGCGAGGGCAGCGAAATCGGTTTCGGGGCGGCGGAGTTCGTCATCGTGGGCAAACACCTCGACGAGCTGTTCGAGGGTTTGGTCCTGCAGGAGTGGGTCGTCGATGGTGAGGCGGTACTGCCCGGGCCCGGGCGGGAGCCAGACGCCGGCGAGGGTTGGGCTCCGGCCCGGCTCGGTTGGCTCGGGGCGGAGGATGACGGGGGCGATTTCGGCGGGTCGGTCGGTCTGTTCGATGCGGGCGGCGATGTGCCCCGGTTGCTGCTGGGCGAGCTGTTCGTCGATGAGTTCGAGGGAAAGCCGAACGGGCGATCCGGTCTCGGTTCGTCTTGGAGAGGCCCGGAAGATGGCGCCCCGGCCGGCGCGGGCGAGCCCTTCCCGGCCGAGCAGTCGGATCAGCGGGATCCAGAATCGTTCGGGGAGTTCTTCACCTCGGGCGTATCGCCAGCGCCAGATCTCATCGGTACCGACGTAGATGATCCGTCCGGCGCCGAAGCGCATGGTGAGCACGAGGGGTGTCGGGTCGGCGGCGCTGCCGGTGCGGGCGCTGGCGAGAATCTCGGCGGTCGGTTTGATTTGATTCGGGTCGATATTTTGAGCCCATCGCAGTTGCGACCAGCCTGTGTCCGGGTCGCTCAGGCGTTCGGGCCAGCCGCCTTGGGCATCATCGGCGAGTTCGAGCAGGCCGAGCCGATCTGCTGCGGGCTCTCTGATCATGGTGACCGGTTCGGCAAAGGCTCTCGAAGGCGCCGAGAGGCTCATCGGGAGCAGGGGCTCGAGCGGCGTGCCCCGCCAGGTGTCGGGTGTGGCGCCGGGGCCGGCGACCCAGAGCAGGCCGGCGCCGCGCACCGCGACCAGATCGTAGATCTGTTCGAGCTGCTGCTGGGTGAACAGATCAGCGCGGACATCGCCCATGACGATCACATCGATGCCTTCCCACTGTTCGGGCGAGTCGGGCAGCCGGTCCATCTCGATGTCGCCGTCCTGTATGTAGCGCCGGCGAGAACTGAGCAGGAGCGATGAAGAGGAGATCGTCGGTTCGCGCAGGAGCAGGTTTTTGGTGTACCGGAATTCCCATCGTGGATAGCCATCGAGTTGGAGCACGCGCAGCGGCCGATCGACGAGGTTGATGGCGATGTCGATGCTGTTGTTCTCGGCGATGAGGTCTTGCCCATCGGGGACAAGCCGGGCCGTCCAGTGCTGTTGGCCTGCGGTGCGGGGCTTGGCGATGAGTGTGATCTCGGTCTGGTTTGGATCGAGTTTCCGGCGATCGAGGACGAGGCCCGTGGAGCGTTCGACGAGTTCGGCCCAGGCCGAGCCTCGTTCGGCGCTGCCGAGCCGATCAACGCTGAGCATGACGGGAACGCGATCGTTGACGTAGCCGGCCTCGGGCGCCTCGACTCGGGTCACAGCGAGGTCGCTGACCGGATCGGGCGAACCGATGGGGACGACGAACACGGGGATGCGTTCTCGGCGGAGCCTTTGCATGGCCTTGCGCGAGGGAGAATCGGATGAGGCGCCGTCGCTGACGATGACAATCCCGGCGACGGGTCTGGCGGCGACTTCGTCGAGCGCCCGGTCGAGTGATCGGCCGAGCAGCGTGCGCCGGCCGTCGGGTTCGGCGAGAGAGAAATCGCCGGTGGTGTCATCGGTGGGCAGGTTGAAGACGCCGGAATCAAACCCGAGTGTCAGGACCCGGCGGGTCTGGCGCAGGTGGTCGATGGGGTCTTTGATGGTGTCGAGAGCGGCTTTGAGCTGGCTTTCTCGCGTTTCGCCGCCGGGCGCATCGGCGATGGTCATCGAGGCGGATCGGTCCGCCATGAGCACGAACCAGTCTCGCTCGGTTCGGTCGTTGGGCTTGGTGAGCCTCGGGCCGGCGAGCAGGACGACAAGCAGCACGAGCAGGAGGAGCCTGGCAGCGCCGAGGAGGAGTTTCGCGGGACGTGGGGTGTCGAGCCGGCTGTAGCTGAGCCATGCGATCAGACCTGCAGCAGCAAGGATGAGCAGCCAGCCCCATCCGGGAATGGCGTGGGTCCACCCGAAGCTGACCGCGGGGTCGCTTGGGTCGAGGTGGTCGATCCCGAGGAGCCATTCGATCATGCCGGGCTCCCGTCGGTGTGGTGCGGGCGCTGCATCGAGCGGGCGGCCCAACGGGCGAGCGCTGTTTCAAGGATCGCAACGCATAGGGCCGCGATGATGAGCCAGAAGACGAGTTTCGAGTCGCCGGTTGAATGGGCGGCTGGGCCGACATTGGAGCCGGCGCGCTGGAGTGAACCTTCGTCCGTGATCCACGCGAGTCGGCCCGGGCCGGGCAGCGTGGCGACGAGCCACGGTTCGAGCAGGGCCTTGGGGATCGGGTTCGTGTCGACGCCTCCGGTGTCGGGGTTGACCGCGAGCCGGCCGAGGTGTTCGCGCTGCGCATCGAGCAACTCGTAGACGCCGGCCTTGCGAAGCGGAAGATCAACGGGCTGACGATCGGTATCGACCGCTTCGCTCGCCGAGCCGGGCAGGTCGGTCGCCCGGCCGGCGATTCGGACCGCGGACTCGTGCGAGAGCCCGACGCCCTGCCGCACGAGTTCCTGCATGATGGGGACCATCACGGGGCGGGTGGGGAGGTTGGTCCACCCGAGGCTCGGCGGGACCGCGAGGTAGATGACCAACCCGCGCGAGGCTCGGCCCGATTCGGTGAGCGGGTGGGCCGCCGAGAGCAGGGGCGTGCCATCGGAGAGCCGGAGTACGATCGAGCCTTCATCTGAAATAGATGTAATTGGTAATATTTTCTGAACAGTGACAGGGGCGGCCAGTGCTCCCAGTTCGCCGGCGATCATCGCCAGGAGTGGATCATCGGCGGGGCGGGTGTCGGGGTCGATCGAGGTGTCCGAAGCGGCGGAGACGGGCTCGCGCGCGATGGTCCAATCCAGCCCGAGTGCCGAGGTCATCGCGTCGGTCCAGAGATGGACGCTGTCCTTGTCGGGCGGTGTGACGATCAGCAGCCCGCCACGATCGACAAACCGGCGCAGCAGGGGCCATGCGTCGTCGGCGACGGCATCGGGTTCGAGGAGGATGACGGCATCGAGCGATGCGAGCCGGGGCGCGTCGATCAGTGCCGGCGTGACGTCGATCAGATGGATGTCGGTCGAGGATTCGGTCGGCGCCAGCGCCAGTCGGACCCAGTCCGCGGGCGAGAACCGATCCAGCCCGACGCGCCCGACGAGTGTTCGAGACGCGAGCACGCCGACGCGCAGCGATCGCCGGCGATCGATCGGTCGAGCGGCAAGATTGTCGGCGTTGAGCGCATCATCACCGATCTTGGCGATCAGGACCGGCTCATCGACGGTCTGTTCGGGCGGGAGCGAGAACATGACCATGACGCGCGCCTCGGTGGCGCCGGGCTCGAATAAGGCTTCGCCCCTTCCGACCGGTCCGATTCCGAGAAGCTCGAGCGTCACGGGGATGCGCCGGGCGGAGTCAACACCCGGACCGAAGCGTCTGAGTGTGACGGCGGCCTGGCCTTCGATGGCGCGTTCGCCGAGGACGATCCCCCGCAACGGTTCGACGGAGATAACCGCGACGTTGTCGGCAGGAGCGGTTGCGGGCTCGGTGGCCACGATCCGGATCTCACGATCAGCAGCGGCGAGTTTGGGCAGGGGGTGGTCCGGGTCGGCCGAACCTCGTCTGAATGTGCTGAAGATCGCAACCGTGACGGGTGGGGCTTTCGGATCTTCGGATTGGATCGCTGCGCTCAGCGCCTCAAAGGCGCCGGCGAGATCGGCCCCGGCCTCGACGGGCTGTGCGGTCTCGATCAGTCGACGCACCGAGATCAGATCACTCGATGCCGGCGAGACCACCGCCTGCGCCGGGGCGCCGAGCCTGATCAGCCCGACCCGGTCGCCGGCGGAAGCCGAGATCGAATCGAGCATCGCCAGCGCCTGCCTGATGTTGGTCTGAAACTCGGTGTGGTCGTGGTCGAGTGTGATGGATGACGCGATGGAATCGTCCAGCACGATGTAGACATCGCGCGGCCCGCTCGCCAGTGAATCGCTGCCGAGGATCGGTCGACCAATGAATAACGCGATGAGCGCGACCAGTGCGACTCGGCTGGCCAGGAGCAGGAATTGTTCGAGCGTCATGCGTCGGCGTTTGCGTTTGTAGGCCTCGATCAGGAAGCGCATCGCGCCCCATTGGATGGGTTTGCGTTTGCGGCGCAGGAAGTGCAGGATGATCGGCAGCGCGATGAATGCCAATCCGAGTCCGGCGAGGATGGGGTTGACAAAGCTCATCCCATTTTGCCCCGTTTGATCTTGGCGTTGCGTTGGGCGACAAACTGGGCGAGGGTCGGCCCGAGCCATTGGCCGCTGGTGACGAGCTGATAGTCGAACCCGAAACTGAGTGCCGCACGTTCGATGGCCTGGATGTGCTCGTGGAGGACTTCGAGATAGCCCTCGCGGATGGCGCGCGGGTTGATGCGGACTTTGGGCTCGCCCTCGAGGCCCTCGAACACCGTCGGCTGGTCGAATCGGAACTCCTGTTCAGATTCATCAAGAAGCTGGAAAACAATCGCATCGTGCCTACGGTGGCGGATTCGTGCCAGTGCCGAACGCACGCGGTCGGCATCCTCGAACAGGTCGCTGATGATGACAAAGAGGCACCGGTTCGTCACCTTGGCCAGGGTTTGGTCGATGACCCGGCCGCAGTCGGTGGGGCGGTCGAGCGTGCGTGTGGAGAGTGTTTCGACGATGGGCCGCCATGTGGATCGCTGGCCTGAGCGGTCGACCATGCCGGTGATCTCATCGGCGAAGGTGACGAGCCCGACGCGGTCGCCCTGGTGGAGCGTGATGTACGCCATGGCGGCCGCCATCGCGGTGGCGTGGTCGAACTTGGCCCAAGTCTGACGCCCACCGCTGCCGCTGGTGCTGCCCTGGCCCGAGGCCTGCTCGAACGGGAGCGAGCCGAAGCCCATCGAGCCGGAGTTGTCGACCATGAGCACGAGGTCGAGGTTGGTTTCCTGCTGGTACTGCTTGATCTGGAGCTTGTCGGTCCGGGCATAGACCTTCCAGTCCAGCCTTCGGATGTCATCGCCCGTGGCGTAGGGCCGGTGCTGGGCGAATTCGATGCTGAAGCCCTGGTAGGGCGATCGGTGCATGCCGCTCATGACGCCCTCGACGATCATCTTGGCGCGGAGCTCGAAGGACTTGAGACGAGCCAGCGTCTGCGGGTGCAGATAGAGCGAGGCATCACGGGCAACAGTGGGGGCATCGGCCATCGGAGCATGGTACCGGGATGATGGCCGGCCGTGGCGTTGGTCTATCGCGGATCACACGCGCGGGTCGGGGCAACCGGCCGAGCGTGATGGATGTGTTGATCAGGCCCGCATCGGCTAGGGAGCCCGTTGGTACTTGGTGATTCTGTTCCGGCGGGTTGGGTCGCATGTGTTCAGCAGGAGGCCGACCCGGTTATCGAGCACGTTGGGGGTGGCGACATCCAGGTCGGTGTCCCCGTCGAAGTCGCCGAGGACCAGCCCGAAGGGTGCGTCGCCGGTGTAGAAGGTCATCCGCGGGAGGAGGGTTCCATCACCCGCGTTGAGCAGTACGCTGATCTCATCGTCGGTTTCATTGGCTGTGACGACATCGAGATCACCATCTTGATCGAGATCGCCGAGTCGTACACCCCGCGGGCTGCCGCCGTTGGGATACGAGGTGACATCGCTAAGAAGGAATCCGCCGAACCCGTTGTTGATCAGCACGGTTGCCTGTCCGCCATCGGTATTGACCATGACGACATCCGGGAAGCCATCGGAGTTGATATCCCCGGCAGCGACATCAATCGGTTCGGCCGGGCTGAGATACATCGCAAAGGGTCCGGTGAACGTGCCCGAGCCGTTGTTTTTCAGGCGAATGAGGCCGCTGCCGCTGAAGCCGGAGAAGTTGGCGGTGACAATATCGAGATCGCCATCGAGTTCCAGGTCGGTCAGTGCGATTCCCGCCGGCGTATTGGGTCCGACGTCAAGGCTGATCTTCGGAGCGAAGCTCCCGTCGCCGTTGTTCCTCAGGAAACTGATGCTGCCGGGGACCCAACTGGAAACGACAGCATCGATGTCTCCATCTCCATCCAGATCACCCAAGGCCACATCAACGGGCAGGTTGCCCACGTCGTATCGGATCTCGGGCGCAAACACAGCGTTGCCCATGTTGAGCAGGACGCTGATGTCGTCCGTCTGGGTATTGACAACCACGATATCAAGGTCGCCATCACCATCGAGATCGCCAAGTTCGATGGAATACGGGCGCGAGCCGACTGCAAGTTGCACCGGGCTCGAAAATGCTCCGCCCGTGTTGAGAAGGACCGCAACGGTATCATTGAAGTTGGCCAGCACCAGGTCCAGATCTTGATCGCCATCCAGATCGCCCGTCGCGACTGCGTACGGGCTCCCACCCGCAGCGATCGCCACGACCGGAGAGAAGTCCACAGTGCAGGTCTGGGCCGACACGGGCCCCATCGCCAGCACGGCAACAACGGCCACGACCGACAGGGCGGCCCGACGACACCGCCGATCCATTCGCCGAATGGCAGCGGAAATCTGCAGACCGGCAAGAGTGCAAGAAACATACATCAGAATCCCTCCGAACCCCCAGAACAACCCTCAAGCCGACCTTTAGGACAACCCACAGAATGCCCCGCCGGTCGGCAGTCTCCCGGTGATGGTACTTGAAAATGGGTGGTTAAAGTGGGTGTTCGCCGGCAGTTTTCGTGGTTTTTCCCATGTATTCGGCCCATGAAATCATGGCGTGGGAGGGGCAATAGTCCGAGACGAATGGGAGATGCCCAACGGAATCCAAATAGCGGAGCGGGCAAGACGTGGCAGGGTGCGTGGTTGCGGGAGTGCAATCTCGGCCTGAATCAAGGTGGCAGGCAGAGGAAGATTGGAATCGGGTCGGAGAGTGGGGAGACCACAGCCCGGGAAACCCGGTCTCGGAGGAGCACAAACTCGGGCTCGAAACACCGAGGCGCGGTGCCGAACTTTCTCAGTCCGGTCTCGAGGAATTCCGGTCCGACGCGGCTCAAACCGGCCTGAGACGCTCTGAGGGCGGTGGCGATTCCAGTGAACGCAGGGTTCCCTTTTGCAGGGGTTCTTGCGAGCACCCCAATTCGACTGCATAGTCAGGGTGCCGAACACGCCACACGGCGGTCAGGGTCTGGTCCGTCAGCCGATAGCCGGCGCAAGCCGATGTGGTTGTCCAGCCAAGGTGAGAGCACGCCCGGCCCGCCGACGGTGCCGCCGGTCGCGTTGAAAGCAGCAACCCAAGCCGACGAGTCCGCAGCGTCGAGCGTGCCGCCGTAGTTCTTATCACCCAAGGTATTGCTGTACAGGAAAAGTGTATAAAAATGATTCTACCATTACCGAAGAAATAGA
>DRKT01000090.1 GCA_011053195.1 Phycisphaerales bacterium
CAACTCGGCCGGGACGGAGGGTCCGATTGTTCAGATAGGAGCCGTTGCGGGTTCGGTCTTCGGACAGAAGCTGCGGCTCTCGCGCGAGCACATGCAGACGCTGGTCGGGTGCGGGGCCGCTGCCGGGATCAGCTCGATCTTCAATGCCCCGATCGCCGGTGTCTTCTTTGTGCTCGAGATTCTGATCCGCGATTTTTCGGTCAAGGCGTTTGCACCGATCGTCGTCGCCAGCGTCTTCAGCGAAGCGACGACCCAGGCCATCCTCGGCCAGAACGAGGCGCTGTTCGCCACGCACGAGGCTCTGCACGGCTACACGTTCCGACTGGTCGAGCTGCCCAGTTTCGTCATGCTCGGCGTGATCTGTGGGCTGGTCGCGGTCGCGTTCAACAAACTGCTCCACTTTGCCGAGGATTTCTACGACGACTTGAAGATCCCGGAATTGATCAAGCCGATCTCGGGCGGACTGCTGCTCGGCGCGATCGGGCTTGTCTTTGTGGTGATGGTCAACCGCATGTATTCGGGCGAGCCCGTCCATGTGCCGCAGTTCTATGGCAACGGGTACAACACCATCCGCGAGCTGCTCAGCCCGAGCGCCTACGCCGATGGGTCGATCGTGGCGCAATCGATCTGGCTGCTTGTGGCATTGGTTGTGCTGAAGACGATCGCGACGTCGATCACGCTCGGCTCGGGCGGTTCGGGCGGTGTGTTCGCGCCGGGGCTCTTTCTCGGCGCGACGGCCGGTGCTGCGTTCGGGATCGTGCTTGAACGCCTGGGGCTGATGCCCGAGGGTGGTTCGCCGGCGGCGTATGCGTTGGTCGGGATGGCGGCCGTCATCGCCGGGGCGACGCATGCGACGCTGACCTCGATCCTGATTTTGTTCGAGATGACGCGCAACACCTATGTCCTGCTGCCGATCATGCTCGCGGCCGTCGTGGCGACGGTGATCGCCAGCGTGGTCGAAAAAGACTCGATCTACACGTTCAAGCTCCGGCGCGAGGGTGTGTTGCTCGGGGCGGCCAGGGACATCGTGCTGCTTCGGCAGATCCCGGTGACGAGCGTCCCGATCGAACCGCTGCCCGAGGAACCGGTGTTCGCCTCGGACCCGCTGGGCAAGCTCGTCACGCTGCACGCGCACTACCACGTGCCGGACTTTGCGGTCGTCGATCAGGACGGCTCGTACATCGGGATGGTGACGGGCCACGACATGCGGACCGCCCTGATCGACCGCGAGGCCATCCCGCTGCTGCTCGTCGCGGAGCTGCTGCGAACGGACCTGCCGACGATCCACCCGGGCGAGACACTGGATGTCGTGGTGGACCGCTTCGCTGAGCACGATGTATCGAGCCTGTGCCTCGTGACCGCGGGCGACAAACCCCGGCCGATCGGGCTGATCACCCGCGGGAAGGTCATGAGCCGATATCGGCAAGCACTGGCCAACAGTTAGCCGATACGCTGTGGGTATGAAGTACCTGCCACTCGTTATGCTGCTCGCTGTGCTTGCCCCCGCTGCGGGTTGCTCGTCGATCTGGGCGAGGAATTACCGCCCGAATCTGACCGCCCCGGCTCTGCGCAGCACGGACGATGTCACCGTCCGCGAGATCCCGTGGAAGCGCATGCAGGCGGCCCTGCAGGAGCAGGAAGACCTGGCCGGCGCCACCGACATCCACCCCGACGAGTGGAGCACCGAACAGCGCCTCGACGCCAGCGAGAAACTTCTGCGGGCGCTACAGATCTCGGCCGACCCCGCGAATGTCCGGCTGCTCGGCGTCAGCTCGTTCCGCACGACGCAGAAAATCAAACCCTGGGACGGCTCACTGGCCAAGTTTGCCCGCAAACGCGGCGCCAACTACGTCGTCTGGTCCGACCGCTACCTCGGCAAGGCCGACACCATCGTGACGCGCACCGTCTGGTCCGACCACCTCGTCTACGACGATTACCGCGACCCTAGCACGGGCCGGCGGTACTCGGATGTCAGGCACTACACCACCTCGCGCGATGTGCCCCTCGTCGTCGCCAAGGACGAAACGGGCTACACAGCCTTCTTCCTTCGGATCGACGACGACTGAGCCATGTCCAGCCGATTCATTCGCCGAGCGTTTTCTTCCGGCGCAGGATGTGGTGGTAGTGCTGGGCAAAGCGGTGCGCCTCGTCGCGGACCTGCTGGAGCAGGCGCAGACCGAAGTTGTCCCGACCGAGTTTGATCGGCTCGCTCCTGCGCTGGACGTAGATCAATTCTTCCTTTTTCGCAAGGCTTACGACCATCGGTGGCGGCACATTGAGCGAATCGAAGACCTCCATCGCGGCGTGGAGCTGGCCGAGGCCGCCGTCGATCAGGATGACCTCGGGATACAACTCGCAGCCGTTGCCCGCCTCGCGGTATCGCCGGCTGACGACTTCCTGCAAGGCTTTGTAATCATCATTCTGTACGGATGTGACTTTGTATCGGCGGTATTCGTTCTTGAACGGGCGACCATCGACGAAGCAGACCTTGCTGCCGACGGTTTCGTTGCCCTGAAGGTGCGCAATGTCGAAGCCCTCGACGCACCGGATTGGCTCATCCAGCCCGAGCGTCCGCTGGAGGCTGGCCAATCCCTTGTGCGGATCGACGTAGCCGATCTCGATCTCGGGCTGCCAGCCGTCTTTGGTCGAGGCGCGGTTGTCGAGTTTTTCGATGGCCTTGATCTGATCTCGGAGCGTCGCTGCGAGCTCGAAATCGAGATTCTTTGACGCTTCGTTCATCTGCTGGCGCAGCTCGCGCAGCATCGCCGAACGTTTCGAGCCGAGGAACCGCACGAACCGTGCGATGTCCTGCCGATACGCCTCTTTGCTGATCTTGTCGGCGCACGGTGCCGAGCACTGCCCGATCGCGTGGAGCAGGCACGGCCGGAAGTGCCTGTTCTTCGGGTCGCCCTCGATGATGTTCAGGTGACATGTTCTGAACTGAAATATTTTCTGGAGCACCTGGAGCGCTTCGCGCAATGAGCCGGGGCTTGTGAACGGGCCGAGAATCTTGGCTCCCTTCATCTCGGGTTTGATCTGTCCGGTCTTGTCGTCGATGCCGGCGGGGTTTCGCGTCACGAAGACGCGGGGGAAGTCTTCGCGCTGGGTGATGATGAGGTACGGAAAGGCCTTGCCGTCGGTCATCAGCGCGTTGAACTTCGGCTTGATGTCCTTGATGAGCCTGGCCTCGGTGAGCAGGGCCTCGACCTCGCTCTCGCACTCGATCGTGTCGAAGTCGATGATGAGATCGAGCATGGGCTGCTTGACTGGGCCGAGGTCCGCCGAAGGCACGAAGTAGCTCGAAACGCGGTTCGGGAGCCTGCCGGCCTTGCCGACGTAGAGCACCACGCCGGCTGCATCCTTCATCAGATACACACCCGGCACCGGCGGCAATTCGTGCGCCCGCTTGAGCAGCGCCGCGAGCCGATCATCGCGTTCCGGGTTGGGCTTCGGGTCGGCCATATTTCTACTGTAAGCCCCGGAGAATCCCCGAAGAAATCTTCCATGAAACGACTCATCATTCCGGCGCTCATGCTCGTTCCCTCGCTCGCGGCTGCCCAGTCCGGCGACCTCTTCGTCTTCGAGATCACCGAGACCGGCAATCCGTCCAACACGCTGACGGTCGGCGGGTCGGTTCTGCCCGATCTGGCGCAGGATCTGGCCGACACGCAGGGCGATTTCGACAGCTTCTCCGGCGTGCCCTTCGACGCCATGATCCGCTATGCCGGCGTCGATGATGCCGTCGCCATCACCTACGACCCGACCGGGGGCTCGGCCGGGGGCGAACTTGTCACCATCACCTCGCTCGCCGGCTACAACGGCCCGCCGATCGTATTTGACGCGGCCGACGGCGACCTCGGCGACCAACTCCAGGACTTCTTCCTCAAGAACAACCCGGACACCATCAAGGACTTCCTCTCCGCGGTGGCGGCGCTCTCACCCGTGGCTGTCACCGATGGCAACCCGCTCGCCTCGACGGCGCGATCCGCGAAGTACCGCTTTGACCGCTTCGGTCTCTTTGCCGATCTTTCCCCGGCGGACCCGCAGCTCAATCGCCTGTTTGCCCCGGACACCGCAGCCGATCCTGATCCGCTCGATCAGACCGAAGCGCCGAACGCGCCGACCAACACCGGCGGCTCGGCCACGACCGAACACGGCGCCTTCCGCTCACGCATTGACTTCTTCGCACAAGCGATCGAAACTGATGATTTCTCTGGTTCATCGTTTGATCTGACACTAAGCAATGAGATCCGCTTCTCAGACGAGATTGCGCTGGTTGTCGGTGTTCCCCTGTCGTACCACACGATCGAGGATGCCGACGTCTTCAACGCCGGCTTGCATGTGGATCTGCCGATCAACCTGCTGCTGGTCGATGAGCAAGCGGATTCGGGCCTTTCATGGCAGGTGACGCCGGGTGGATCAATCGACGGCGTCGGGTCGTACGACTTCGCCGCCGGCGGCGTGCTCTACACGCTCGGACTGACCAGCTCGCTCCGCTACGACATCGGCCGGCTCACCCTCATCGCCGCCCAGCAGTACACCTACCACAAATCCATCAACATCGACTCGGGCGATTACGCTTTCGACCCCGGTGTGGACCAGCAGATTCTCAAGCTCGGAGGCAAGCTCGTCTGGCGGTTCGAGGGTGGGGCCGTGATCTACGGCGGAGCCACCTGGACTGACTTCCTCGAAGACTCCGCCATCGACGACTATACCAGCCCCGTCGCCGGGATCATGTGGCAGCCACACAGCGGATTCAATATTCTGGCCGGATATGAAGATGACTTCGGCGACGGCTACACAAGCCACGGCGGGCGGCTGAGCATCCAGTTCCCGTTCTGATCGCTGCCCCGATCCGAGTCATCAGCCCCGCAGCGCCAGACTCGCCATCAGCTTGACACCAACAGGAATCGCCTCATCCACAAAGTCGAAGTTGGGGCGATGCAGCTCCGGCGGCGATGTCTCGCCCGGCCGGCGCAGCCCGAGAAAGAAGAAACACGCCGGGATGCGCTCGGCATAGTACGAAAAATCCTCGCCGCCCATCACCGGCTTCTCCGCCAACTCCACCTGCCCGGCCCCGATCGCATCGCGGGCGATCTCGATGAACCGCTCGACAAGGGCCGCGTCGTTGCGCACCACCGGATACCCCACGCTCCACTGCACATCGACCGAGCAGCCATGCGCGCGGGCGGTGTGCTCGGCGATCTCACGGACGCGGCGCTCGGCGTGGGCACGCATCTCGGGTGTGAGCGCCCGGGTCGTGCCTTCGAGCTCGACCGCCTCGGGGATCACGTTGTCGATCGTGCCGCCCTCGATCCGTCCGATCGTGCAGACCACCGAATCCACTGGGCTTGTCGATCGGCTGACGAGCGTCTGCAGCGCCATGACGACGGCGCTTGCAGCGACAACGGGGTCGTTGGTCTGGTGTGGCCGGGCCGCGTGACCACCCCTGCCGCGCACCGTGAGCAGGAACTCGTCGGTCGACGCCATCAGCGGCCCTGGGCGGGTCGTCATCGAACCGAGTGGCAGACTCGGCCAGCCGTGCAAGCCATAGATCCGCGAGACGTTCGGTCCGAGGC